>CAMPHU010000061.1 GCA_946886065.1 uncultured Massilia sp.
GCTCCCGCCGCCCGCACCCGATCCCATGCCGGCGCTACCGGTGCTCGAGCCAACGCCGCCCAGCCCCGAACCGCTGCCCAGGTCGCCGCCGCCGGCCGAGCCCGAACCCATGCTCGACCCCATGCCGCTCCCCATGCGCGAGGACCCGGTTCCCGTGCTGGCGCCGCCTACCATGCCGCCCACGGCCACGCCCGGACCCATGGTCGGGGCGCCCGGACGATCCATCTCGGTCCCGTAGAAGCTGTGAATGCCGCTCGCCCAGTTCACGTCGCTCATGTCGGGCCAGGCATCCTTATCGAAGCCAGGCGCATTCTTGAGCCGTTCTTTGTCGACATTCAGCACGAAGCGGTGGTGCGCGGTGTCGAGGTGCAGCGCCTGCCAGGGCACGGCGAACAGCTTTTCGCCCATGCCCAGGAAGCCGCCGACCGCGAGCACGGCGTAGGCCACCTGTCCGGTTTGCATGTCGAGCATGATTTCCTTGATGTCGCCAAGGTTCTCTTCGTTGCCGTTGACGACGCTGTCGCCGATCAAGGTGTCGGCGCCCATGAGTGCCGGGCCCGGACCCGCATGCCGCGTGTCCTTGTACATCCCGTACTTGTCACGATCTGCGTAGCTCATCTCGTCCTCCCTGGTCTGTTGACCTCTACCGCAATGCGGTTCGCTACCCGACAAGGATGGCGTGCCACATTGCTGTAACAATGATATGGCTCAATCGAAGCAGGGCGCGCGCGTTAGTCACGGTCGAGTTGATGTGCTATGCGAGCTAGCGCACAGAAGCCGGTAAGAGGCGTAGTTATTCTGTTAAGTAATGTTTCGGAGGCTACAAGAAATGACGATCAACTCGCGTTGCAACTATGGCGGCTCGTTGGGCAAACTGATCCGCACCCGTTCGCTGTCTTCCCTGTTCGCGGCCCTGCGCTGGCGGCGCAGCCGCTGACATCCCGCGCTGATATCCCAGGCCTCGCGTGACAAAGCGAGGATGTCGACAGCCGGCCAACTGCTAAGATGCGTCATTCAATCGACAGGATGAGGCCGGCAGTGAGCACGTATGTATTCCTATCCAGCCTGGCCAGGCGTGGCGGCGCCACGCTCTTGTTCGGCATGCTGGTGAGCCCGGCCAGCCACGCCTGTTATTCCCCTCCACGCGAGCAGCTTGTCTCACCGGACGAGCAGATTGCGCTGGCCACCGATGTATCGCTTGCCAAGGTGGTGCGTGCAACCCCCTTGCACGCCTCGGCTTTTGGACGTCCGCCCGTGGAATACGAGTTCGAAGTGCATGAGCGTATCCTGGGACCGGACGAACAGCGCTTCATCCTCATCGGCGCGCACGGCCCAACGCGGATCAGCCTGTCATCCAGCGATCATGGGGGCAAGGCTTTCTGGGAACACGGCGGAGGACGCCTGCACAACGATTCCGACTGCATCGTGAAGCCGGACTTCACCGTCGGCGAATACTACCTGCTGTTTCGCGGCAAGCCTGCCACCTGGCGCAGCTTCGAGCACATCGCGACCGTACGCGGCCGGCCGGATCCGGACGATCCATGGCTGTCCTATGTGAAGGCAAAGCTGGAGGCGCGCCGGCAGCAGATGACGGAGCATGTCAGGCGATAAGACCGGAACGCTTACGCAAGGCTTTGTCCAAAGAAAAACGGGATGGCCATGCGGCCATCCCGTTTTGCATCAGACAGTGAGTCCGGATCAGTCGACGGTCGCGCCGCTGTCCTTGACCACTTTCGACCACTTGACCGATTCAGCCTGGACAAACTTGGCGAAGTTCGCCGGGGTGTCGCCCACGTATTCGGTGCCGGTGTCGGTCAGCACTTTCTGGAAGTCCGCGCCCTTCATGACCTTCTGCGCTTCGGCGTTGATCTTGGCGATCACCGGAGCCGGGGTCTTGGCCGGTGCGAACAGGCCGTACCAGGCGTAGGACTCGATGGCCGGCAGGCCGGCTTCAGCGAAGGTCGGCACGTCCGGCAGCAGCGGCGAGCGCTTGGTGCCCGACTGGGCGATCGGCTTGACCTTGCCGCCCTTGATGTGCGGCATGATCGCGATGGTGCTGTCGAACATCATCGGCACGTGGCCGCCCAGCAGGTCCGAGATCGCCGGGGCCGAGCCCTTGTACGGCACGTGGATCATGTCCAGCTTGGCGACGCTGGCGAACAGTTCGCCGGTCAGGTGCTGCGGGGTGCCGTTGCCCGACGAGGCGTACTGGAACTTGCCCTTCTGCGCCTGGATGTAGGCCATCAGTTCCTTCAGGTTCTTGGCCGGCACCGAGGGGTGGGTCACCAGCACCAGCGGCGCGCGCAGCAGGTTGGTGACCGGGGTCAGTTCCTTGATCGGATCGAAAGCCATCTTCTTGTACAGGCTCGGATTGATCACGATCGGTGCGCTCGAGGTGATCAGGAGGGTGTGGCCATCCGGCTCGGCGCGGGTGACCGCGGCGGTGCCGATGTTGCCGCCGCCGCCGGCGCGGTTGTCGATGACGAAGGTCTGGCCCAGGTTCTGGGTCAGGCCCTTGGCCAGAGGACGCGCGGCGATGTCGGACGGGCCGCCCGGCGGCCAGGGCACGACGACCGTGACGTTTCCGGTAGGCCAGTTCTGGGCCAGCGCGCTGGCGGACAGGATGGTGGCGGCGACAGCAAACGCGAATTTGCCTTGGGTGGGGAAGAGACGCATATTCGAACCCTTTATTTGGTCTACATTCGGTGGTTGATGATTCAATAACCGGCGCAAAGATTCTACACCAACAGCAATCCGGCCGGACACCGTGTCACTGCGTATTCACCTGAGCAATTTGTCGTGCTAGACTGACATCATGCAGATCAAAAAATTCCACTTCGGAGCATGTCGACACAGGCCATAGGAGCCTGTCGCACCGCTTTTCTGCATTTACAGACCTTCTATCGGCCACAGCGAACTTGCTTCCCTGTGGCCTTTGTCTTTTCTGGAGCCGCCATGGACCTCAAGCTGTACGACACCTACGAGCGCGCGTTGCGCCCTTTCCAACCGATCCAGGCGGGACGCGTGGGCTTGTACGCCTGCGGTCCCACGGTCTACGATTATGCCCATATCGGCAACCTGCGCACCTACCTGTTCGGCGACACCCTGCGCCGCGTGCTGGAACTGAACGGCTACACGGTCCACCACGTCGTCAACATCACCGACGTCGGCCACCTCACCTCGGACGGCGACACCGGCGAGGACAAGATGGAGAAGGGCACCCGGCGCACCGGCCGCTCGGCCTGGGACATCGCCGCCTACTACACGCAAGCCTTCCAGCACGACCTGGAGCAGCTCGGCATCCGTGCGCCGGCCGTGTGGGCGCGCGCCACCGACCACATCCCCGAGCAGATCGCCTTCATCGCCGGGATCGAGCGCCAGGGCTATGCCTACCGGACCGGGGACGGCATCTATTTCGACACCGCGCGCCTGCCGGCCTATGGCCACCTGGCGCGCCTGAACACCGCCGGCCAGCGGGCCGGGCACCGGGTCGAGGCCGGCGGCAAGCGCTCGCCGGCCGACTTCGCGCTGTGGAAGTTCAGCGCCGAGGGCGAGCAGCGCCAGATGGAATGGGACAGCCCCTGGGGCCGCGGCTTCCCCGGCTGGCACATCGAGTGCTCGGCGATGTCGAGCAAATACCTGGGAGCGCTGTTCGACATCCACATCGGCGGCGAAGACCACATCCCGGTGCACCACTCGAACGAGATCGCCCAGCACGAGGCCTGCCACGGCCATGCGCCGGCGCGCTACTGGCTGCATGGCGCCTTCCTGCAGCTGGAAAGCGGCGACAAGATGTCGAAGTCGGACGGCGGCTTCCTGCGCCTGGCAAGCGTGGCGGAACGCGGATTCGAGCCGCTGGCCTACCGCTACCTGGTGCTGACGGCCCACTACCGTTCGCCGCTGGCCTTCTCCTGGCCGGCGCTGCAGGCGGCGCAGACGGCGCTGAACCGCTTGCGCCAGGCCTGCCATGCGCTCCCTCAGGGCGGCGAGGCCGATCCGTCCTGGCGCAGCGCCATGCTGGCCGAGCTGAACGAGGACCTGAATACGCCGCGCGCGCTGGCCCTGGCCTGGGAGCTCCTGAAGTCGGGGTTGGACGGCAAGGCGAAGCGGGCCACGGTCGCGTGGCTGGACGGGGCCCTTGGCCTAGGCCTCGAACACTGGCGGCCGGCCGCGATCGCACTGCCCCAGGCGGTCAGGGAGCTGATCGAAGCACGCGGCCTGGCGCGCACGGAACAGCGCTGGAAGGATGCCGACGCGCTGCGCCTTGCGATCGAGGACGCCGGCTTCATCGTGCGCGACACGGCGGACGGCCCGGTGGCCGAAGCGCTCAGGCCCGCGACACCGCTCCCGTGAAGTGCTGCTCGATCTCTTCCAGCGTCTTGCCCTTGGTCTCGGGCAGCAGGAAGGCCGCGGTCAGGAAGTACAGCACCGAGAACGCGGCCCCGAAGAAGAACACGGTCGAGTAGCCGTAGTAGCCGACGGTCGGCAGGAACATGGCGGCGATCACGGTCGATACGAACTGGTTGATCAGGAGGGCGATGCTCATGCCGTTGGAGCGGATCCGGGTCGGCATCAGCTCGGACAGCGCCAGCCACACGCACACGCCCGGCCCCACCGCGAAACCGGCCACGAACAGGCAGATCGCCAGCGCCACCTGCCAGCCGTGCGCCTCCGGCGGCACCGGGCCGAGCCAGGCGCGCTCGATGACGAGCGGCGCGTCCCTGGCGTCGGCCGGGTCGGCGAAGGGATTCAGGTGCCAGCGGCGCAGGGTGGCGCCGATCACGCTGTCCTCCTGCACCGTGTCTTCGCGGCGCAGGGTCATGGCGGGCAGCAGCGGGTCGTCGCTGCGCCGCGACTGCACGTTGGTGAACGGGCCGTAGGCATAGGCCACGGTCAGCTGCTGGCGCGCGTCGCCACTTCCGCCCAGGCTGGTGAGCTGGGCGCTATCCAGGCGCAGCGCCAGTTCCCCATTCTTCACCTGGGCCTCGACCGCCGCGCGAACGTCGTGCTGCTCCGATTCCGCGCCGCGGAACAGCAGTCCCGCCGACACCAGCGCCACCACGATGCAGCCGCTGCCCAGTTTCAGGAGGAACTTGCGGCCTTTGCGGTCGACCAGGATGACCGCCACCACGGTCATGACGGCATTCAGCACCTTCAGGGCCACGTCCGCCGCGTTGGCGGTGGCGCCCGGCAGGCCGGCCTGGTTCAGGATCGTGACCACGTAGGCCAGGATCGAGTTGATGCCGGTGGCCTGGGTCAGCGCCAGCACCAGGCAGGCCAGCAGGAAGGGCAGCACGTAGCGGCGGCTGGCCAGGGAGTCGCGTCCGGTGGAAGCCTTTGCCGCGGGCCGGTCGATCTTGCCTTGCCCGCGCAAGGCCAGCCAGCGCGGCGACTCCTTGAGCGCCAGGCTGCCGGCGGTGAACACCAGGCCGGGCGCCAGGCAAAGCCAGAAGATGGTGCGCCAGGCGTGGTCCTGGGCCGCGAACACCGCGGCGGCCCGATCGAGCGGCGCCAGGGCGGCGGCGGCCTGGGTGGCGGCATCGACATTCTGGGCCTGGCTCAGGCCGATGACGGCCGCGCCCACCAGGCCGATGGTCAGCATCAGCTGGAACAGGGCCGCGCCGCGGCCGCGCTGGGCGGCCGGCAGCGATTCGGCCAGGTAGAGCGGCACCACCACGCCGATCAGGCCCCCGCTGACGCCCTGCAGCAGGCGGCCCAGCAGCAGCGGCGTGTAGCCGTCGGACAGCGAGATCATCGGGATACTGAGCGTGAACAGCGCGCCCGCCAGCACCATGGCCCAGCGCCGCCCGATGGCGTCGGCCAGCGCACCCGCGAACAGCGAAGACAGCACGGACCCGAGCAGCACCGCCGCCACGATGAAGGACAGCTGCTGGGTGCTCAGCTTCCAGGCCACCGTGGCCGTCGATTCCAGGTAGGGCAGGGCGCCGGCGATGATGCCGACGTCGATCCCGTACAGCAGGCCGCCCATGCCGGCGATGAACAGCAGGTAGCGCTTGCCGCGCTCCGCCGAAGAGGTTGAAGCGTCCATGGTGTCTCCGTCTATTTGGTGTTGGTCAGTTCAAGTCGATCGCTTCGCCTTCGACGAAGACGGCCACCGGACGCAGCGCTTCGTCGAGCACGACGATGTCGGCCCAGGCGCCCGGTTGCAGGCGTCCGCGCGAGGTCTCGCCCAGGTAGTCGGCCGGGTAGGTCGAGACGCGCAGCGCGGCGTCGGCCAGGTCCAGGCCCAGGCCGACGAAATTGCGCAACGCCTGGTCCATGGTCAGCACGCTGCCGGCCAGCGAACCGGCGCCTTGTCCATCATCGATCAGGCGCACGCAGCCCGCGCACTTGAACACGCGCTGGGTGCCGAGCGCGTATTCGCCGTCCGGCATGCCGGTGGCGGAGGTGGCGTCGGTGATGCCGTACAGGCGCGGGATCGCGCGCAGGGCGGCGTGCAGTGCGCCGGGGCTCACGTGCTCCAGGTCGGGAATGATCTCGGCGTACTCGGCGTGCGCCAGGGCCGCGCCGACGATGCCGGGCTCGCGGTGGTGGATGCCGGTCATGCCGTTGTACAGGTGGGTGAAGCCCGCCGCGCCGGCGCGCAGCGCGGCCACGCCGTCTTCGTAGCTGCCGTTGCTGTGGCCGACCTGGACCCGGATGCCGAGCGCGGCGAGGTCGGGAATCAGCGCCAGGTGGCCGTCGACTTCCGGCGCGATGGTCAGCACGCGGATCGGCGCCATGGCGTGCAGGCTGCGTACCAGCTCCAGGGTGGCGGGAATGACGTCGGGGGGCTGGGCGCCCAGGCGCTTCTGGCTGAGGAAGGGGCCTTCCAGGTGCACGCCCAGCATGCGCGCGCCGCCTTGCGGACGCTCGGCGATCGCGCCGGCCAGGCCGCGCAGGGCGCGCCGGATGTCGAGCTCCTTGGCGGTCATGGTGGTGCCGAGCAGGGAGGTGGTGCCGTACCTGGCGTGGGTGCGGGCGATGATGGCGCCCGCATCGCCGCCCTGCATCGTGTCGGCGCCGGCCGCGCCGTGCACGTGCAGGTCGACGAAGCCGGGGAGGATGGTGTGCATGCCCGCGGCAGGGCCTTCGATGATCCGGTGGATGCAGTCGCTGAACTCGATGCTGCCTGTGATCCAGCCTTGGGGAGTAAGGATTCTGCCGCTGAGCATTTATTCCGCTATGAGTAATTCGATGCCCAGCTTTTGCAGCCCTTCGCGGTATTCGGGGCTGACGCTGGCATCGGTGATGACGGTATGGACCCGGTCCAGCTGCACGATGCGGTGCAGGCTGACACGGCCGAATTTGGAAGCGTCGGTGAGCACGATGATCTTCTTCGCGCGCTCGACCATCTTGTGGTTCAGGCTGGCCTCGGCCTCGTGGTGGGTGGTGACCCCGAACTGCAGGTCGAAACCGTCGACCCCGAGGAAGAGCTTGTCGAAGTTATAGGCCTGCAGGGTGGCCTCGGCCTGGCTGCCCTGGATCGACAGCGACTGCTTGCGCAGCAGGCCGCCGGTCAGGATCAGGTCCACGCCCGGCGACTCGGCCAGCTCCCAGGCGATGTTCAGGCCATTCGTCATCACCGTCACGTTGTTCGCATCGCGCAGGTGGCGCGCCAGCGAGATGGTCGTCGTGCCCGAGTCGATGATGATGTTGTCGCCTTCCTGCACCAGGGTGGCGGCGAGGGCGCCGATGCGCTCCTTCTGCGCCTGGTTGATCGCATCCTTCTGGCGGATCGTGTGCTCGGTCGGCGGCGTGCGCATCAGGGTGGCGCCGCCGTGGCTGCGGGTGGCCAGTCCCTGCGCCTCGAGCGCGCTCAGGTCGCTGCGGATGGTCACCGCCGACACGCCGTACTCCTGCACCAGGTCGGTCACCTGGACCGATCCCTGGCGGGTCAGGAGCTGGAGGATGGCTTCGCGGCGTTGGGTGGTGTTTCGCATGATGGCGGATCGGCTCGACGGTAAAAACGCCGAGCTTAACAGATTGATACCTGCTTGTTGACTGCCTGCGCCGCATTGCGCTTGCAGGCCCGCGCATACTGCGCCAGCACGCGGCCGATCTTGTGCTCCAGCAGCGCGCGGCTGGCGGTTCCCAGCTGGCCCTGCAGCACGTCCAGGTACTGTTCCGGCAGGTGCTGGCTAAGGAGCGGCAGCGGAATCTCGATCGCGTCCAGGTTGGCGAACAGCTGCTCCACGGCGGCCGCCACCGGCGCTTCGCCCCAGTAGTAGCGGCAGCGGTCGGACAGGCCGTAGCGGCGCATCACGCGCTGCTCGTCGCTGCTGCCCGGGTAGTGCTTGCGCCAGTGTTCGGGCTTGGCCAGCATCACCTCGTCCAGCACCTGCATCAGGCGCGAGGAGCGCTCCGGCGCCACCAGCTCGTCCTCGATCTGGCACAGGGCCAGCAGGCCTTCGCGCAGGGCGAAGGTGGCGGCCGGGCCCACCTTGAGGATGGCGAAGTGGTCGCGCACCATCTCGTGCAGGCCGGATTCCTTCTGGTAGTCGGTGGAATGCGCCTCGAACACCAGGCCGGGCTGGCCCGCCACGAAAGCCGACAGGCTGGCCGCCTGGGCCGCGTCGTAGTGCTGGATATGGCTGTGGTCGAAGTCCACGCCCGGCTGCACCACCATGGCGATCACGCGGCGCCAGGCGTCGTGCAGGCCGGCGTCGAGGAAGGCGCGGCAATGCACTTCCAGCGTGCGCTGCGCCGCCTGCGGCGAGGTCGGCGCGCCCGCATCGGCCAGGGCCGACTCGCCGCCCGGCACCGGCACTTCGGTGCCGATCACATACACCGGCGGCGGGTGGCCGGCGCCGCGTGCGGCGGCTTCGGCCACGATGGCCAGGCGCACCGCGCGCCCGGCGACGATGGCGTCGTCCAGGGTCTGCGGGTCGTCGGCGCAGCGCATGCTGCAGTCCAGGTGGATCTTGTGGAAGCCGGCCGCCGCGTAGGCCGCGACCAGGGTCTCGGCCTTGGCCATGGCTTCCATTGCGGGGCGGCCCTGCCAGCCATTGGGGCCCAGGTGGTCGCCTCCCAGCACCAGGCGGTCGGGTGGAAAGCCGCGCTCGCGCGCCAGCTGTTCGACATAGGCGCGGAAGCGGGCCGGATTCATGCCGGTGTAGCCGCCGTACTGGTCGACCTGGTTCGAGGTCGCTTCGACCAGCAGCAGGGTGCCGTAGTCCTGCGCCACGCGCATGGCGGCGGTGAGGACGATCGGATGGCTGCAGCAGACGCTGTACAGTCCTGCCGCTTCGCCGCGGCGGTGCGCCTTGATGACTTGCTGGATGGGGGAGAGGGCCTGGCTCATGGTGCGCTCGTCTTCAGGTGTTGAAGGACCAACAGGGCTGCGCCGCGCGCGCCGCCGGCGTCGCCGAAGCGCGGCGGCATGATCGGCGGCACCTGGGCGCCGGCGAAAAGGTGGCGCTGGATGGCGCCGGGCAGCTGCTGGTACAGGTGGGGAAGCTGGGACAGCCCGCCGCCGAGCACGATGGCATGCGGATCGAGTGCCAGCACCAGGCTGGAAAATGCGTGGGCCAGCAGGTCCAGGTGGGCGGCCAGCGTCTTGACGGCGATGGCGTCGCCCGTATTGGCGCGCGCCGCGATGACCATGGGCTCGGCGCCGTCGCCGCCGAAGTGGCGGTGCAGCATGCTCATGCCGGGGCCGGAGACGTAGCGTTCCATGCATCCCACGCGGCCGCAGGGGCAGGCGATCACCGGCAGCTTGTAGTGGGACAGCAGGTGGGCGGGCGCGGCCCAGTGGCCCCATTCGCCGGCGACGCCGTTGAAGCCGCGGTGCAGGCGGCCGCGCGCGCAGTAGCCGCCGCCGGCGCCGGTGCCGAGGATGGCGCCGAACATGGTCGGCAGGCCGTCGGCCGCCCCGCCTTTTGCTTCGGACAGGGCGAAGCACTGGCAGTCGTTGCCGATCGCCACGGGCCGCTGCAGCGCCTGTTCCAGTGCCGGGACGACCAGGCGGCCGTTCAGCGCCGGCACGTTGGAGCTGAGCTGGCGGCCGCTGACGGCATCGATCACGCCGGGCAGGCCGATGCCCACCGGCGCCGCGGCGCCCAGCGCGGTGTCGGCGCGCTGCACGATGCCGGCGATGGCCTGGACGAACAGCTGGAAATCGTGGCCGGGCGTGGCGATGCGCTCGCGGTAGACTTCATCCATCCGCGCATCGAAGGCGACCAGCTCGATCTTGCTGCCGCCGATATCGATGCCGTGGATGCCGGGCAGGTCAGGATGCGTCATGGCGGTAGATGGTCACGCCCTTGACGACACGGTTGACCGTGCCGCTGGCGAAAGGATTGTCGGGAGTCAGCTGCAGCGTGGCCGACAGGTGCAGGGCATACTGCTGGGCGAACAGCAGCCACAGGGGCGCGAGCCAGGCATCTGACAGGCTCGGGGTATCGATGTCGATGTCTCCACCCGGCCCGATGGTAAGGATGCGCCGGGCGATGCCGTCGCGGCGCACCTCCTCGACCAGGTCCGCCTCGTAGCGGCGCGACAGCGCGCGGCCGCTGTTGAAGACGAAGACCACCGATTCGCCGTTCAGCACCGACTTGGGGCCGTGGCGGAAGCCCAGCGGCGTATTCGCCATCGCGGTCACGCGCCCGCCGGTGAGCTCGAGCAGCTTGAGGGCGCTTTCCTTGGCCAGGCCTTCCAGCGGGCCGCTGCCCAGGTAGACGACGCGCTCCGCCACCGTCGCCGCCAGGGCGGCGACCGGCGCCTCCCATGCGCGCAAGGCCTGCGCGGCCAGCTGGGCCAGGGCGGCGACGCGATCGGCTTGCTCGCCTTTGCCGAGGACGCCCAGCGCCGCCAGCAGCATGCAGGTGAAGCTGCTGGTCATGGCGAAGCCGCGGTCGCAGCTGGCGGCCGGCATCAGGAGGGTGAAAGTGTTCGGATCGTCCGCGCCCTCGACGGCCAGCCGGCCCCCGGCATTGCAGGTGATGTTCAGCAGGCGCGCGCCCGGCACCAGTTCGCGCACCAGGTTGACGGCGGCCAGGCTTTCCGGGCTGTCGCCGCTGCGGGCGAAGGACACCAGCAGGGTAGGCGCGCTCGCATCCAGGTAGAGCTCGGGATGGGTCAGCAGGGTGGTGGTGGCCAGCGCGCGCACCTGGGCCGGCCAGGCAGCATTGATCTCGTCGGCGACGATCTCGCCGACATAAGCCGAGCTGCCGGCGCCGGTGAGGATCACCCGCTGCAGCGGATTCGCCAGGCAGCCGCCCAGGAAGGCCTCGACGCGTTCGCGCTCGCTGCGCAGGATCGCGGCCAGCGCGCTCCAGAGCGCCGGCTGCTGTGCGATTTCCTCGGCGGTGTGCAGGCCGCCGATGTCGCGCCACGCTTGTTGGCTTCGCTGCAGAAGAGTAGTCATCGAAAGAAACGTAAAAAGTTTTTAGTGCGATCAATCTTAAATAGAAAGTTTGCGAAAGTCAAACACGAAAGCAAAACGAAAGATATACGCGTGGAGGATGGGGCATTCTGACGTCCAGGCCCATCGAGCGCAGGCGATTTGCGCATGCTCTTGTGTTTGTTGCGCCACAATTCGAAAGTTTGCCTAGCAATTTTTCGATCAATCGAAAGATTTATCATGGCTTTCGTTCGCGGTTTGGAACTTTTTTAGGCTTTTTCTTTCCTTTTTGTTGACCTTCTTTGTTTTTGTTCATACATTATCCTCATCAAATCGCAAAACGATCCGAAAGACCTTGTCCATGAAGCACGCATCTTCCCTGCATCGTCCTCTCGCTGTGTCGCTCCTGGCGCTGGCTGTCTCCTCCGCCTGGGCCGCGCCCCTCGGCGGCCTGCGCAGCGTCAGCCCGGGCCAGGCCGACGGCCCGTCCTGGGACCTGGTCTCGGATTCCGGCGCCCGCGTCCGTGTGAGCCTGCCGCGTGCGGATGTGGTGCGCATCCAGGCCGGCCGCAAGGAACTGACCGGCCCCGGCGACAAGGCCGCGCCGATCGTGGTCGCCACGGCCGCCGGCGACGTGAAGCACGAATTCAAGGAAGAGAACGGCCAGCTGGTGTTCCGCACCGATGCGCTGACCCTGCGCGTGGACCGCAAGCCGCTGCGCTTCACCCTGTACCGCGCCGGCGAGACCCAGCCGCTGTGGCGCGAGCTGCAGGCCATCGACCTCGGCGACAAGCAAAGCGTGCAGGTGCTCTCCAGCGACAAGGCCGAGCGCTTCTTCGGCGGCGGCCAGCAGAACGGCCGCTTCGAATTCAAGGGCCGCGAACTGCCGGTCTCGTACTCGGGTGGCTGGGAAGAGGGCGACCGTCCGAATCCCGCGCCCTTCCTGATGAGTTCCCGCGGCTGGGGCATGCTGCGCAACAGCTGGGCCGACGGCAACTACGACCTGCGCGAGGACAAGCAGCTCACCCTGCAGCACGCCGAGGGCCGCTTCGACGCCTATTACTTCGTCGGCAAGTCGATGCACGAGGTGCTGGCGCGCTACACCGAATGGACCGGCCGGGCGCGCATGCTGCCGCGCTGGGCCCTCGAATATGGCGACGCCGACTGCTATAACGACGGCGACAACGTCAAGAAACCGGGCACCGTGCCGCGCGGCTGGACCGACGGCCCCACCGGCAAGACGCCGGACGTGATCGACAGCGTCGCGCGCAAATACCGCGAGCACGACATGCCGGGCGGCTGGATCCTGCCGAATGACGGCTACGGCTGCGGCTACACCGCGCTGCCGGAAACCGTGCAGGGCCTGGCGAAGCAGGGCTTCCGCACCGGACTGTGGACCGAGAACGGCGTCGACAAGATCGCCTGGGAAGTCGGCCAGGCCGGCAGCCGCGTGCAGAAGCTGGACGTGGCCTGGACCGGCAAGGGCTACCAGTTCTCGCTGGACGCCAACAAGTCCGCCTACGACGGCATCCTGAACAATTCGGATAGCCGCCCCTTCATCTGGACCGTGATGGGCTGGGCCGGCACCCAGCGCTACGCGGTGGCATGGACCGGCGACCAGAGCGCCAGCTGGGACTACATCCGCTGGCACGTGCCGACCCTGATCGGCTCCGGCCTGTCCGGCCAGGCTTACGCCACCGGCGACGTGGACGCCATCTTCGGCGGCAGCCCCGAAACCTTTACCCGCGACCTGCAGTGGAAGAGCTTTACCCCGGTGCTGATGGGGATGTCCGGCTGGTCGGCCAGCGCGCGCAAGCATCCGTGGTGGTTCGACGAGCCTTACCGCAGCATCAACCGCCGCTACCTCAAGCTCAAGCTGCGCCTGACGCCCTACATGTACAACCTGGCGCGCGAGGCCGAGGACACCGGCGCGCCGATCGTGCGCGGCCTGATGTGGGATCATCCGGACGACCCGGCCGCGCTGCTCGAAACGCACAAATACCAGTTCCTGCTGGGCCGCGACCTGCTGGTGGCGCCGGTCTACCGCAGCCAGGCCGTGAGCCAGGGCTGGCGCAAGGGCATCCACCTGCCGCAGGGCCGCTGGATCGATTACTGGGACGGCCGCCAGCTCACGGCCGGCGCGCCAGGGAAGGACATCGACCTCCAGGTCAGCCTCGACAAGCTGCCGGTCTTCGTGCGCGCCGGCGCCATCGTGCCGATGTACCCGGAGATGCTGTACGACGGCCACAAGCCGAAAGACAGGCTTACCCTCGACCTGTATCCGCAGGGCGAGTCCGACTACACCCTGTACGAAGACGACGGCAACACCCGCCGCTACCAGCAGGGCGCCTTCAGCCGCCAGAAGATATCCATGCGCGAGGCGGGCGGCAAGGTGGAGGTCACCATCCATCCGGTCGAAGGCGCCTACGACGGCCAGGAAGCGAAGCGCGGCTACAGCCTGCGCATGCCCAGCCGCCAGCGTCCCGCCAAGGTGCTGATGAAGAACGCCGCGCTGAAAGAGCTGCCCGGCCGCGCCGAGTTCGACGCCGCCGATGCGGGCTGGTACTTCGATGCCACCGAACGCCTGGGCACCGTGCACGTCAAGGCGCCGGTCCAGGACATCCGCCAGGCCCTGGCCTTCGCGCTGGAAGGCATCACCCGGGCCGCGGGCGACGATGCCTTCCCCGCCGCCCCGCCGCAAGGCCGCGCGCTGCCGCCGGACGCCATGGTCGTGGTGAACCGTCCTGCGGAAGAGCCGGGTCACCCGATGGAGAACGCGTTCGACGGCAATCCGGCCACCTGGTTCCGCACCGTGCGCAGCCAGGCCGTGAAGAGCGGGGCCCACGAATGGGTGATCGGCTTCACCGAGCGCCGCCTGGTGGACGGCATCGAGATCGCGCCGCGCAGCGACGCCAACTGGAAGCACGGCCAGGTGCGCGACTACGAGATCTACCTGGCGGACAGCAATGGCGAGTGGGGCACGCCGGTCAAGCGCGGCCAGCTGACCCTGTCGAAGGACGTGCAGACCATCGCCTTCCCGGCCAGCGCCGGCCGCCTGCTGCGCTTCCGCGTGCTGAGCACCCAGAACCCGGACGGCAGCGGGGCAGCCGGCACCGATCCGATGGTCACGGCGGTCTCCGGCGGCGCGGCCGCCCGCGCCTTCGACGCCGCGGCCCCGGCCGAGGTGGCGCCGATCACCCTGTCCGAGTTCCGCATCCTCGAACACCCGGTGCCGGAGGGCCAGGAACTGCGGCGCTACCTGAGCGAGCTGCCGCTGCCGAAGAAGCTCGGCCGCGACAAGCCCGCCGGCAAGGCCAGCGAAATGCGCATGAACGGCCTGCGCTTCAACAGGGGCGTCGGCATGGGCCCGGCCGGTCGCCTCGACCTGCAGCTGGGCGGCGCCTGGCGCCTGCTGCGCGCCGACCTGGGCGTGGATGACAGCTGCCGCGAGGCGGGCGGGCTGCGCTTCCAGGTGTGGAGCGGCGAGCGCCTGCTCTACGACAGCGGCCTGGTGAAGGCCCCGGCCGTGGTCAAGCCGGAGATCGACGTGCGCGGACTGGGCCAGCTCAGCCTGCGAACCCTCGGCGCAACGGGCGCCCAGCCTGCGCGAACGTGCGGCAACTGGGGCAACGCCGTGTTGATCGGCACGGAAGGCGCCACGGTCAAGCCCCGCTAGACCACCTTTAACCTCAAGCGATGTCGGAGCCCCCTCCCTGGAGCGGGGAGGACCCCGCTCATCCTTCGCATCGAAAAAAAGACGGAGACAGCATATGAAACGACGCAATTTTCTTTCCCTGGGTTCGGCGCTGGCAGGCAGCGCGCTGTCGGCGGGCGTGATGTCGAACGCTTCGGCGGCAAGCCGCGAGCGCCTGCGCATCGGCATGATCGGCACCGGCATGCGCGGCCAGGTGCTGCTGCGCGAGCTGGTGCGGCGCGACGACGTGGACGTGGTGGCGCTGTGCGACATCGAGCCCATCATGCTGGGCCGCGCGGTCGAGATGGTGACCAAGGCCGGCAAGGCGCGTCCCGCCACCTTCGGCGACAACGGCCACAGCCTGGATTACCGGCGCATGCTCGACGCCAGTAAGCTCGACGGCGTGATCATCGCCACCCCTTGGGAATGGCATGCGCCGATGGCCATCGAAGCCATGCGCGCCAAGGTGCCGGTCGGCTGCGAAGTGGTGGCCGGGGTGACGCTGCAGGACCACTGGGACGTGCTGGACGCCCAGCGCAAGAGCGGCACGCCCTACATGCTGCTCGAGAACGTCTGCTACCGGCGCGACGTGCTGGCCGTGCTGCGCATGGTGAGGTCAAGCCTGTTCGGCGAACTGGTGCACCTGCAGGGCGGCTACCAGCACGACCTGCGCGCCGTGAAGTTCAACAGCGGCGACCCCGCCAAGCCCTACGGCGGCGGCGTGGAATTCGGCCAGAAGGGCTGGTCCGAGGCGCGCTGGCGCACCGAGCACTCGGTGCGCCGCAACGGCGAGCTGTATCCGAGCCACGGCATCGGCCCCATCGCCATGTACACCAACATCAACCGCGGCAACCGCTTCACCCGCATCAACGCCTTCGCCACCAAGGCGGCCGGGCTGCACGACTACGTCTTGCGCCAGGGCGGCAAGGAGCATCCGAACGCAAAGACCCGTTTCAGCCTGGGCGACATCGTCACCACCACGCTCTCCTGCGACAACGGCGAGACCGTCATCCTGCAACACGATACCTCCCTGCCGCGTCCGTATTCGCTGGGCTTCCGCGTGCAGGGCACGCGCGGGCTGTGGATGGACCTGAACCGCTCGGTGCACGTGGAGGGGATCAGCAAGCCGCATGAATGGGACGACTTCAAGGGCTGGCAGGACAAGTACGAGCACCCGCTGTGGCGCAAGTACGGCGAACGCGCGGCCAGCGCGGGCCATGGCGGCATGGACTTCTTCGTGATCCACGCCTTCATCGAGGCGCTGAAGGAGAACGCGCCCATGCCCATCGATATCTACGACGCCATTACCTGGAGCGCGATCACGCCGCTGTCCGAGCAATCGATCGCCCTCGGCTTCCAGACCCTCGACTTCCCGGACTTTACGGGCGGCCAGTGGCGCAGCCGCAAACCGATCTTCGCTTTCGACGACCGCTATTGACGCGGACTCATGCTGTCCCACTTCCCGAGGAGAACCAGATGAAATCCAGGATGCTGATGTTGAATGCCGTCGCAATCGCCTTGCTCGGTTGCGCCCATGTCCACGCCGAACCGCGCGCAGCGGTGATCCCCATCGCCGGGAAGAAGGCGGTCGTGGCGGCGCCCCTGAACGTGGCGCTGGCGGGCAATGCCTTCGTCACAACGACGGGAGCCGGTGCGACCGAGACCATCACGTCGAACGGCCTGTCCAACTGGACCAGCCCGTCCACCGTCACCAGCATCTGGTTCCGGATGGCGCAGGCAGGCAGCGCCACCATCGGCCTGGACGCCAGCCTGTCCGGCAGCAAGAGCAGCACCGTGCGCGTCACCGTCAACGGCACGCCCTACACGCTCACCCTGAGCAAGGGCGCGAAGAAGACCTATACCGTGGGCACGCTCGACCTGCCGGCCGGCTACATCAAGGTCGACCTGCAGGGCGTGAGCAAGGATGGGGGCTATTTCGGCGACGTCGCCGGCCTCACCGTCGACACGGCGGCCCCGGTCAACTATGCGAACGACGCCGCCAACTACTACTGGTCGCGCCGCGGCCCCTCGGTCCACCTGGGCTTTTCGGTGCCGGCGAATACCGAGTACTTCTACAGCGAGTTATCGGTGCCGGTGGGGCAGGACGCGATCGGCTCCTACTACATGGCCAACGGCTTCAACGGCGGCTACTTCGGCATCCAGGTCAATTCGCCGTCCGAACGCCGCGTGCTGTTCTCGATCTGGGACGCCGACAACGGCGCCAAGACCACCCTGGTGGGCAAGGGCGCGGGCGTGGTGGACAACGGCTTCGGCGGCGAAGGCACGGGCGGACAGTCCTACCTGCTGTACAACTGGGTGGCGGGCAATACCTACCGCTTCGTCACCCGCGTGCGTCCGGACGGCGCCGGCGCCACCGATTTCTCGGCCTGGTTCTTCGCGCCGGAACTCGGCACCTGGCGCTACATCGCCACCTGGAAGCGCCCGGCGACCACGACCTACCACGCGGGCGTGTATTCCTTCCTCGAGAACTTCCTCGACACCAGGGGCTACCTGGGCCGCCTCGCCGAATACGGCAACCAGTGGGCGCGTTCCACCAGCGGGACCTGGAGCGAGATCACCGGCGCGCGCTTCACCGGCGACGCCACCGCCGCCAACGCCCAGCGCATGGATTACGCGGGAGGGCTTCGTGGCAACGGGTTCTACCTGCGCAACGGCGGCTTCTTCAGCGACTACGTCCCGATCAACCAGAACTTCACCCGTCCCGCGCTGGGCGCCGCGCCCGGCGTGGACGTGAACACGCTGCCCATGCAGTAAGCGATTTACACACAAAATTATTACAAAAGGAGAGGCACTTGAAACTCAAGACATTGATCGCCGCGCTGGCGGCCGCAGGAATGGCGTCGAGCGCACTGGCCGCCGGCCAGGTGGATGACAACACGGCCAGCAAGGACGAAGGCAAGCCCGAAAAGATGGCGCGGGTCGAAGTGACCGGCTCCAGCCTCAAGCGCATCAACGCGGAAACCGCGTCCCCGGTGCAGGTGGTGGACGCCAAGCAGATCGAGAACATGGGCGCGCGCACCCTGATGCAGGTGCTGGACAACCTGCCGGCGGCGCGTCCCGCCCAGCAGGACTTCCGCTCGATGTTCACCGGCTCGGACGGCGGCTCGCAGGCCAACCTGCGCGGCCTGGGCGCGCAAGGGACCCTGGTGCTACTCAACGGCCGCCGCCTGTCCTTCTACGGCGCGCCGTCCGGCTTCCAGACCATGTTCGTGAATATCGACGCGATTCCGGCGGCGGCGATCGAACGCATGGAGATCCTGACCGACGGCGCCTCGGCGGTGTACGGCTCGGATGCGGTGGCGGGCGTGATCAACGTGATCACCAAGAAGAACTACCAGGGCCTGGAAGCGCGTGCCAGCTATGACACTTCCGCCGAGGTCAAGTCCTACGGCGAGAAGCAGGGCAGCCTGCTGTTCGGCACCGGCGACCTGGCCGAAGACGGCTACAACATCTACGGGTCGGTCAACGTCTACCAGCGCGACCGCATCTCGCTGGCCGACACCTACGACAAGCGCCCGGACTACTTCTACGTCAACAACCCGAACTTCATCTCCAACTTCCGCATCGGCACCGGCAGCGAGCCGGGCGTGCTGAACCCGGGCACCCTGTTCGTGTTCGACCCGGCCCGCAACAACGCGCGCGTCCAGCGCGCGGTGGGCGGCTGCCCGACCGCGATCACCGAGGCGTCCGGCACCCGCTGCGTGTGGAACAACCTGCCGTATGCCCTCGATACCGGCCCGACCTCGGACCGCATCACCGGCTACCTCGCCGGCCGCAAGCGCTTCGGCGGCGACCTGGAAGGCTTCGCGGAAGCGGCCTACACCCACATCCGCATGCGCGGCGAGAACGGTCCGCGCAGCTTCAATAGCGGCAGCACCAATAACTGGTTCGCGCGCAATACCGGCACCAAGCTGAATACCTTCGCCATTCCCTACCTCGGCCCGAACAACGTCTACCTGCAGGGCAGGCTGTCGCCGGAGATGGCGGCCATGATGGGCGGCGCGGCCGGCCTGAACTACCTGATGCAGGACGCCGTCGGCCACTTCGGCCAGAAAAACGTGGACGACAGCTACCGCGCCCTGGCCGGCCTGCGCGGCAGCGTGTTCGGCGACTGGGAATTCGAGACCGCGCTGAGCATCGCCGGCAGCCACTCGACCCTGTACCAGACCATCAACATCAACACGGCCGGTTTCGCCAAGGCCTTCGGCCCGTTCACCACCGATCCGGTGACCGGCCGCACCTACATCGCCGACAACCCGGCCTACAAGTTCGGCGAGATCAGCGAGGCCAATGCCGCGCTGCTGCGCGAAGCCTACCCGACCTTCGACATCCAGTCCTGGACCAAGCTGATCACCTGGGACGGCAAGATCGAAGGCACCCTGATGAAGCTGGGCGACCGCGAAGTGCGCGCCGCCTTCGGCGCCAACCTGATGCGCGAGAGCTTCGACACCCCGGGCAATCCCGACGCGGCCAACGGCCTGATCACCCAGCAAGGCGGTTCCTGGTTCGACGGCGAGCGCACCATCAGCGCGGTGTTCGGCGAAGTGGTGGTGCCGGTCACCGACAAGCTGGAAGTCAACGCCGCCGCACGCCTGGACAAGTACCCGAACTTCAGCGCCAACCTCGCGCCGAAGATCGGCGTGGTGTGGCGCGCGCGTCCGGAGGCGATGGTGCGCGGCACCTATTCCGAAGGCTTCCGCGCCCCCAACCTGGCCGAATCCGGCTCGGGCGGCGTGTTCGCCCAGGTGGGCGGCATCCGCGACACCGTGCGCTGCGACGAAACCAACGCCATCGCGCGCCTGTTGATGAAATCGGCCACCGCCACCGAGGTCGACCTGGGCAAGAGCCTGCTCAACTCCAACTGCTCGACCACGGTCGGCGGCCTGACCCCGCCGAACCCGGACCTGCAGCCGGAGAAAGCCAAGATCGCGACCGTGGGCCTGGTGCTGCAGCCGATCAAGGACCTGAGCATTTCCTTCGACTACTGGTATGTGAAACGCCGCAACGAGATCGTGCGCCAGGACTTCAACGAGCTGTTCACCGAGCTGGTGGACCAGTACGGCCCGGCCCTGGCCGGCACCGACAAGGCGATCCGCAACGACCTGACCGACGCCGACCGCGCCAACGTGGCGGCCGTGGCCACCATGTGCGCCAACCCGGCCAACGCGGCGGCCTGCGCCGGCGGCCTGCCGAGCTACTCGGTGGGCAACCTGGGCGGCCTGATCAACTCCTACCTGAACCGCGGCAGCACCCTGGTCGACGGCTTCGACATCGATGCCCGCACCCGCATCTCGCTGGGCGACTGGGGCCGGCTGAACACCGGCGCGGCGGTGACGATCCGGCGCCGCGAGACCTATGACTATGGCGACGGCAGCGGCTTCTCGGGCAACTATGTCGGCTACTACAACTCGCCGCGCGTGCGCGGCACGGTCAACGCCGACTGGGTGTACGGGAACTTCACCACCAGCCTGTTCGTGAACTACACGGGCGGGACCAAGTGGGCCTACGGCGACTACGACCTTGATAACACGCCCGAGAACTGCACCGCGGCGGGCGTGTCCCTGCCGGAAGAGCTGTGCGACGGCGCGCCCTCGTACACGACGGTGAACCTGGGCTTCAACTGGAAGCCGATGAAGAACCTGAACCTGGGGATCAACATCAAGAACGTGCTCGACAAGAAACCGTACTACGATCCGAACGGCTGGGAAGGCTACAACCATAGCCAGAACCTGTTCGGCCGCCAGTTCGCGTTCTCGGCCAGCTACAAGTTCTGGTAAGCCGGAGAGGGCAGTTCAGTTAGCCCATGCACGTCGCCCCGGTCTTCGCCGGGGCGACGCTTTTCGGCAAACACGGATAAATACCGCTTGCGATTTCGCACATGTGTGCTAAAGTGAGGCCATGAACTCCACTGCCAAAAGCGAAGCCACCTACGCCACCATCGTCGGCGCCGCCATGGAGATGGCGGCCGCCGAGGGCATCGGCAAGCTCTCGCTGGGCGAGCTGTCCAAGCGCACCGGCATCAGCAAGAGCGGCATCTTTTCCCGCGTCGCGTCGCTCGAAACCCTGCAGCTCGCGGTGCTGGAGGAATACGACCGCGTGTTCGCGGAAGAGGTCTTCCTGCCGGCCCTGAAAGCGCCCAGGGGCCTGCCGCGCCTGGTGAAGCAGGTCGAGCTGTGGCTCAAGCGCATCGGCAGCGATACCTCGCGCGGCGCCTGCCTGTATACGGCGGGCGCCTTCGAATTCGACGACGTCCCCGGCCCGCTGCGCGACCGGCTGGAAGAGGGCGTGGTGCGCTGGCGCGCATCGCTGCGCAAGACGGTGCTGCAGGCGATCGAGGAGGGACACCTGCGGCCGGACACCGATCCCGAGCAGCTGGTGTTCGAGATCTACAGCCTGATCATCGGGATGATGCACGACGTGCGCTTCCTGCGCGGCGACGCCACCGCGCGCCGGGTGCAGCGGGCCTTCAACCGCCTGATATCGACCTACAAGAGTTTCAACGATTTGGAGTAACGGGAGCTGTACGAGCGGTGGGCCGCGCCCGCCATTTTTTTCGGCTAATTTCGCACATATGTGCGAAATGAAGCGCAAGCAAGGAGATCGTCATGTCTAATC
>CAMPHU010000062.1 GCA_946886065.1 uncultured Massilia sp.
GCGCCACGACGGTCGGCGTCGCGGAATTGTTGTCGGTAACGACGGTGGTCGTGGACTACTCGAAGTCCTCCCAATAATTGTCAGCCCAATTGGCACTCTTGCTTGCCCGACCAAGCGGATCGCTCGCGAAATTACCGACCGTGTTTGCCACGGATGTCACTGCCTTGTTGACGTTCACATGACTTTCGCGCGTGAACTCGAACTGGTCGCCCAGGGTCGGGCCCATGTAGGTGTAGAGCGCGTTGCCGGTCAGGTTCTTCGCGATGGTGTCGCCGCCCACGACAGTACCGACGACGGTATCGACGCCAAAGTTAACAGCGCCTGGCGCATGCCGGCCCAGGTGGTGGCCATGGCCTTGATCGTTTCCGATCCCTCGGCCTTCCTGTCGAGGGCGATCTGGGCGTCGCGCCTTAACTGGTTGGCCAAGCGGGAGCCGGTTTCATCGTCAGTGAACGCGGAAACCAGGCGGTCGACGGCCGGCACCGCCATGATCTTGATACTCGCAACGTTCACGACGTACACATCCCTGACCGTGCCGACGACGCGGTCACGGCCCCTGGCGGCAGCGGCCAGCGTACGGTCGACGTTGTCCTTGCCGAAGTAGCTGTTGGCTTCAGAGCGCACATAGGTCCAGCCCGCGCCGGCCTTCTCGGCCAGCTTGTCGGACGCCCCCTCCAGCCCGGAGCTCGCCGAGTCGTACAAGCTGCCCCATAGGAAGGTTTCCTGGGGCCCGGCGCGTGACCGCGGCAGCCGGCGCCGCGGCGCGGGCCGTACGCTGGGTTGCCGCCTGGCGAGTCGCAGCGTCTTGGCCTCGGCCCATTGCTCGGCTTGGAGCGCGGCCGCCGCCCTGGCTTCCGCCGCGCGCCGCGCCTGGACTGCTAACTGGTCAGGGACGATGCGCCGATTCGCGCCAACGAGGAAGTCGACCAGGCCGCCTACCGCGTCGTGGTCGGCAAGAGCAGCGCCTGCGACCTCTACCTGACCGGCACACTGCCGCACACGTAGATCCTGTGTTCGTCGGCCTCGCCGACGGTGGTCGAGACCATCCTGTTAGCGGCGAGGACGTGGCGGCGGGAGTGAAGCAGCAGTTAGAAGGCGATACCCAGCGCCTGAAAGGAAAGAGTATGTGCTTGCGCCTGCTCGACGGGCGTTTCGTGGAGATCCAGCAGGCCATGGGCGTGCCCAAGAGCCGCGGCCTCGACTCGGCGAGCTTCCTGGCCAATTTTGTCAAGGAGATGAAGGCCAGCGGTTTGCTCGTGGCCGCTCTGGAGCGGCATGGCATCCAGGGCGCCCCGGTGGCGCCGCTGGCGAATTAACTGTCATCCGCAGGCTCTTAGCCGCACAGCGGGCGCCGAGGGAGGAAGACCGGCGCCCGACCCGCCGATCGACCGGCGTCGTGGCCTGCCATGCAGGCCCCTGCCCTCCCTAGTAAGGAGCCCCGCGCAGACGGCCAGGCTTGACGATTAGGAGGGCTTTTTTTTCATAGTTGCGGCACTGTGTGACGAAAGCAAGCGCCGCGACGCCGTCATTCTGGAACAGCTCGAACTGCGCACGATCGATCTCATAGTACTCTTCATAGTCGGCGAAGTCGTTCCGAACAGGGAACGATGCGTAGCAGCGCCCTGAATCTTCTCCTACGCCAATCGAGTACCACTCCGCTTTGTTCACGAGCCAATACCTCGCGTATCCCTCAGGCGCCAGCCTACAGGAAATTTTGATCCACGAACGCCATAGCGAACTCGTTCGGATCGATAGCAACACCTGTCGGGCGCAACCTGGCTAGATTGCTCTCCCATACCTCGCGTATCTGTTCTGGCAAGGATTCCGGAAATTCCATCTCATTGTGAATAATTTCAATCCACGTGCCCGGTCGCTGGTAAACAGCGGCAAGCTGGGGCTCCATGCGCTGCAACGTGTCCCGCTGTCCGTCATCGAGCTGATCGATTGCCGCTAGAACGTAACATTCCAGCAAACGGGTAAGCGGTCTTTCTTCATATCGATTCATCGTATGACTCTTATATAAAATCGGGATTGCTTGTCAACGCCGCGAGAAACTGCTCGAAGCTGTTTGCCAGTAAAACGCGCGCGCCACCTTCGTCATGCAGATACAGCCAGACGGAAGCTTCGGTGCCGGTCATGTCAAGATAAAACTGGTTCCCCCCGCCGTCTCGGGCGAAAGGCAGGCAATGCGGCCCCAAGACCTCGTTCCAGGCATCCAGCACTGTGTCGATATTTTCGACGTCCGGGTTCGAGAAGGAGTAGAACCAATCGACACAAAAGAAATTGTTCTCATCCCCCTCTGGCGGGCAAATACAACCAACTTCCGGATGCCCGCCGTCCGCCGACCTGATGAACTCGATATATGCTTTCGGCAGCGAAACGCCTACGTGTGAGCCGACAGCCGCGAAGCGGGCGTCACTCCCTGTGAATCCTGCACTGGGAGTTCCGTTCACATTCATATTCAATCGTTCAAGGTCCATACATTTCCTAGTTCTTGGGTGCGCCGTTAGGAATCGCCCACTCCGAATACCCGCCACGCGCTCCTTGATCGGGGTGCAGCACGCGCCAGAACGGAGAGCCGGGTGTATGCTGGCTCGTGGGAACCAGCCGCATGACCCCTTGCTGTCCGGACGCCGTCGAGGTGGACGCGTGCTCCCAGGTCCAGCCTTTGGGAGTCGCTCGCCCGCCAACCGACGATACCGAGGAATGTACACCAGGAATCAAGGTTTCCATAGTACGTGCAAATTCCGCATCGGATTTTAAGGCCTTGTCAAGGGCCGCATTGGCACGGTTGAAGTGCACATCGCGGCTCTTCCCGAAATCAGTCTTGTTCAACTTCGTCTCGAAGGCGACGCTGTACGCGGTCGGATTCGCTGGGATCACGGGCGCGCCGGGTACCACCGGCGTCGTAGTATAGGCCCCCGGCTTCGCCGCGCCAAGGTCGAGCACCGCCTCCAGCTGCCCGCTCGGCAGATACCCGCCCGGCATCCACTGCGAATTGGCGCCCGCCTCCGTGCCGCGCGGCACGCGGACGTTCAGCTCGCGCGGACGCGGGAAGTCGACCCGGACCATCGGGTTCGTCGACAGGGTATTGGCCGGCAGCCCGAGCGCCTGCTCGAACTTGGCCGCATCCCCGCCCGCATCGGCCAGCAGCTTGTCGGCCTGCTTCCTCGTCATCACGAAGGCCGTGCCGTCGGCTTGCGCCGGGCCGTACTTCGACAGGTTCGACTGCGTCATGAAGCGCGACGCGCCATCGTCGAACTGTGCCACGTGGGCATCGATGGCCGGCTTCGACATGTAGGTGTCGACCGGAGGACGGCTGGCCTTCGGCACGGCGTAGACGTCGGTATAGATCTCGTCCAGCGGCTTGGTGAAGACCTTGCCCAGGCCGGTGCTGCTGGCGTGGCTGGCGAACTCGCCAGGCATGACGATGCGGTCTTCCTTGATCGCGACCGAGAACGGCCCTTTCACCGATTCGGTAAACGACGCCGGGGAAGGCGCGGCGGTGCCGACATTGCTCTCCAGACGCAGCGGCGCGCCGACCGGCGTGATTTCGGCGCCGGTCTTCGCGTCGAAGGTCAGGCGCGGCGTCTCCGCAGGAGCGCTCAGCTGCTTGAAGCCGCCCGTCCCCTGGGCGGCCTCGCCCTGCATCTTCAGGGTGTAGTTGCCCTGCTCGTTCCGGACCAGGGTGCCGCGCGACGGGAGCTCGTCGGCGATCTTCCAGTTATCGACGAGATCCAGGCCGGGGTTGCGCAAGGTGACCGACACGTCCCCCACAGCGTTACGCGCGAGCTTCCCGATCGTGCTGGCCGCCTTGATGCCATCGTAGATACCGGTTGCGAGCAGCACGGTGTCGACCACCTGGACCGTTGCGTCTTTCGCAGCGAACAGGCGCTCGCTGTTGCGGTCAGTGGTGGCGACGGTGGTCACGGAATTCGCGAAGTCACCCACATAACTCACGCCCGCATCGATCAGCTTGCCGGTTCCGTCGATCGGATGGCTGAGGAAATTACCGACCGAGTCAGCCATGGACGTCAATGCCTTGTTGACGTTCTCATGGCTTTCACGCGTGAACTCGAACTGGTTGCCCAGGGTCGGCCCAAGCACGTTGTAGAGCTGGTTGCCGGTCAGGTTCTTCGCAATGGTGTAGCCGCCGACGACGGTGTCGACCACGGTATTCTTGGCCACCTCGACGACACCGAGCCCAGTGCCGGCCCAGGTCGTGGCCAGGGCCTTGATCGTTTCCGATCCCTCGGCCTTCTTGTCGAGGAGCCTCGTTGCCTCGCGCGTCATCTGGCTGGCCACCCGTGCGCCCGTTTCGTCGTCGGTGAACGCGGCAACCAGGCGGTCGACGGCCGGCGCGACCATGATGGCGGCGCTCGCTACCTGCACATCATGCACGTCCCTGATCGTGCCGACGGTCATGTCACGGGCCCTGGCGGCAGCGGCCAGCGTACGGTCGACATTGTCCTTGCCGAAGTAGCTGTTGGCCTCCGAGCGCACATAGGTCCAGGCGGCGCCGGCCCCCTCGCTCACCCGATCGGACACCTTATCGGCCGCCCACTCGAGCGTGGAGGTCGCCGAGTTGTACAAGCTGCCCAACAAGGAGGTTTCCTGGGGCGCGGCGCGGCGCGTCACCGCGGCTGCCGGCGCGGCGGCCCGGGCCGCACGCTGGGCTGCCGCCTCCCGGTTCGCAGCCTGCTGGGCCTCGGCCCGCTGCTCGGCCTGGCGCGCGGCCGCCGCCGCTGCCGCCCTGGCTTCCGCGGCGCGGCGCGCCTGGACGATCGCCTGCGCACGGCGGGTATCGATCGCGCTTTCGCCGGCCACCGCATTGCGTGCCCACTGTTCGAGCTGGTCGATGTCCTCCGCGCTCAGATTCGACATGTCGGCCGTGTAGGTCTGGCCTGGCTGGGTGATCCAGCGGTTCGCCCTCTTGTCGTACCTGGCCTGGTCGGTGGCGACCAGGTAACCCATGACAGCCATGGGGTTGTCCGGGTTGATCGCGGCGCCGATCGCGAGCAGGCCCTCGTTCTTCTTGGCGACGTAGCTGGTGGTGGCGACGACCGCTTCCTCGACGGCATTCTCCGGCGCCGGCTCGGCCGCGGCGCCCGGAGCGAACGGATCGTTCGCAGCCAGCCCGAACGGATCGTTGGCCGCCGGCGCCGCATCGAACAGGGCGAACGGATTCAGCAGACGCCGGCGGGCCGCCGCGTCCTCGGCGAAGGTGGCGCCCAGGGAAGTCTGTGCGGCCTGCTCCGCCGCCCGCCGTTCGGCCTCGGCGCGCGCACTCACTTCCTGGTCCAGCCTGGCCTCGCGGCCCTCCCGCACTGCCGCAGTGTAGGCCTGCAAGGCGGCATTGGAACCGGTCATCCCGGCCACGTTCATGTCGCGCCCGGCCCAGTTGGCGACGGTCTGCGCCACGCCCGAGCCGATCGCGCCGGCGATCACGTTCAAGACCGTGTCGCGTGACATCTTATCCGACGGCAAGGCGCGCGCGATGACGTTACCGGCCGCGTCCGTCTTCGTGAACTCGGCGGCCGTGGTCTGGCTCAGGTCCATCGGATCGACGCCCATCTGCGCCATGAGCGTGGGCAAGTAGTCGCCCACGGCACTGCCGAGACTGCCGCCGATGAAGCCCGCAGCCATGTCCCCCTTGGTCAGCGCAGCCGTGCCGGCGCCGATCAGCCCCTGTGCGAGGTGCTTTTCCAACCCGGTCGGGTTGGTCTTGGCCACATAGCCGCTCACCGCGCCCGCGAAGGCGCCCGCCAGCACATCCTGCTTGCGGATGGCCGCCGCGCTCGCGCCCAGCAGGCCCTCGGCGAAGGCCTGTCCGGCCGCACCCAGCTTCATGCTGCCGATCTTCTGCGCGCCGGCTGCCTCGACAGCCGATGCGCCCACGGCGCGCCAGTCGACCTTGCCGTTCATGATCAGCTGGCCGGTAATGCTCCTCGTTCCGGCCGTGAGGCCTTTCTCGACCATGCCCCCGGCAAGGCTGGTCCCCTTGAACAGTTCGCCGATCTGGCTGCCGACTGCCGCGCCCACGCCGGCCGCGGCGACTTGGCGCCAACTGAACTTGTCTTGCTGTTTGAACGCGATCGCCACCCCTTGCGTGGCAAGGTTGCCGGCAGCCGCCCTCACGCCCACCGACAGCGCTTCCGGACCGGGCACGCTGATGACACCCAGTGAACCGATGCCGGACGTGACCATCGACCCGACCGCGCTCAGCGCCACGCCCTTCCAGTTGATCTTTTCCTGCAAGCCCACACCGACCGCGAAGGCCTGGCTGGCAAGCGAACCGACCGCGCCGCCGATCGCGGCCGCGGCCAGGGTCGCCGCGCCGAAGCCGGCGCTGCCGCCCAGCACCGCCATGCCCATGCCCATGGTGGTCGTGGCCGAGCCAGTGGCGACGCCCAGCAGGCCGGCCGCCGCGCCGGCGGTATAGATCGTCACCACGATCGCGACGATCACCACGATGATGGCCAGCAGGCCGGAGCAGCCCTTCTTCTTCGGCGGCGGCGGCGACTTCAGGTTCGGCAGCTTGCTGCCGATGATCTCGTTCTCGTTGTAGGTCTTGTGCGCCGACTCGTCGATCTCGCCCGACGACGTTTTCGCCGGCACCGACAGCACCTGGCCGGCCTTCAGCTTTTCCGTGCCCGTCAGGCCATTCGCGCCGGCCAGCGTGTACCACAGGCTCGGGGTGCCGTAGACCGAGTTCGAGATGCTCTGCAGGGTCTCGCCGTCGACGTTGACCGTGTACGAGCTCATGCCGCCGGACGGGAAGTCCTTGCTGTAATGCTCGAACAGCGCATAGTTCTCGCTGTCGATCAGGGTGAAGGCGCCGCCCTCGATCTTGGTGCCGGTCTCGGCCACCGGATTACCGAGCGCATACAGGTAATCGATGCGGTCGCGCGCCGAACCCTTGCCGCTGTCGTGGTACTTGGCCACGATCTGGTTGGCGTTGTCGTAGACGTAGCGCGAGATTTCCTCGCGGTCCATGCCGTCGCCCTTGCCCTGGTTCAGCGTCACCAGCTTGTCGTTGCTGTTGTAGACGAAGCTGGCGTTGCCGCTGGCGTCGCCGAAGGCGCGGATGCCGGCCTCGCGGCCGTCCGCATGGTAGTCGTAGACGTAGTAATAGGTCTTGGTCGACTTGCCGATGGTGCGCATGGTGGTCTTGCTGACCCGTCCGGCCGCGTCGTACTGCTGCGTGACTTCCTGGACTTCCAGATCGGCGCCCGGCTTGCGCGTCTCGGTGCGGGTGAAGGTGTTGGCCGACGCGTTGTCGAACTGCTTGGTGATCTTGCTGGTCACCACGCCGTCCTTGACCTCCTGGAAGAAGGTGTTGTTGCCCGCCGCGTCGTACTGCCAGGTGAGCGACAGGTGCTGCGCGCCGCCCACCACCGTCACCGCGGTCAGCGGGCGGTTCTGGCTGTCGTAGGTATAGGTGGTCACCCCGTCGCCGGCCGTGTAGGTGGCGCGGTTGCCGGCGGCGTCGTAGGTGTAGGAACCGGTGATGCTTCCGTTCGGGCCGCCGTCGCGCAGGGTCTTGACCCGGCCCGCCTCGTCGAACTCGGTGTAATGGTCGACACTGGTGCCGCCGCCATAGCCCTGCACGCGGGTCCGGTTGCCGGCCTCGTCGTAGGTGATGGTTTCCTGCAGGCCGGTGACCGCGTCCTGCCAGTGCGTGATGCGGCCCATGTCGTCGTAGACGTAGGTCAGGTCGCGGTTGTGCGAGCGGCCTTCGAAGTCGACCACCCCCACGGTGCGCTCGGACACCTTGCGGCCCAGGATGTCGTAGCCGTAGGTGGTCGTCACGCCGGTGCCGAAGTCGCGCACTTCGACCAGGTGCCCGGCGTCGTCGTAGGTACGGCGGATGTTGCGCGTGCCCGTGGCCGGGCTGGTGGTGCCGCCACCGCCGCCACCGCCGTCCTCGCCGATGCCGCCGGCGTCGATCAGCATCGGGCTGATCATCTGCATCTGCTGGTCTTCGCCGCCGCCGTCGCGCGGATCACCGCCGCCGCCTCCGCCGCCGCCGATCGCGCCGCCGTAGTAGACCGTGTTGCGTCCGCCGCCGCTGGCCTCGGTGAGCTGGCGGCCGTAGTCGTCGTAGGTGAATTCGATCACGCTGCCGCCGGCGTCGACGCTGCCGACCAGGCGGCCGTAGCCGCCGTAGAGGCTGGTGCTGGTCGCGCCGTTGCCCTTGGTTTCGACGATCATGTTGCCGAAGACGTCATAGGCGCGGCGGGTCGTGACCGCGCGCTCGACGCCGTTGACCATGCGCCACTCGGTGACGCTGGAGACGCGGCCCAGGCTGTCGTAGGTCATCTCGCGGCGATGGCCGTGGGTGTTGCCCACGTCGTGCTGGGCGATGCGGTTGCCGCGCACGTCGTACTCGAAGGCGGTCGTGCCCTGGCGCAGCACGCGGCCGAGCGCATCGTACTCGACCGTCATGCGCACGCCATTGCCGTCGACGATCGCGCTGACGCGCCCGAAGCCGTCGCGCTCGTAGGTGGTGCTGCGGCCGGTCGCATCGATGGCCTGGACCTGGTTGCCGGCCGCGTCGAAGCGGCTCCAGCTGCTCGCATTGCGCTCGTCGGTCACGCTCACCTTGTGGCCCAGCGCGTCGTAGCCGTAGGCCTTGCGCTTGCCCAGGGCGTTGACGGTGCCCACCAGCTCGCCGTTCAGGTTGTACTGGTTGGTCGTGGTCTTGCCGGCCGCGTCGGTCACGGTCAGCACATTGCCCAGGTAGTCGTAGCTGGTGCGGGTGATCGCATGGCGCGCCACGCTCTCGCCCTGCACCACGAAGGCGACATCGTAGTGGGCGACCTGGCGGTTGAGCAGGTCGTACTGGGCGTAGGAAGTGAGCGCCCTGGCGCCGCCCTTCTTGCCGTAGCTGTCGGTGCGCAGCGCATTGCCGGCCGCATCGACGCCGAACTCGCGCCACACGCCGTCCTCGCCCGAGGTGGCGATCTTCGCGTTGAGCGCGTTGTAGCGCGTCTCGACGAAGTAGCCGGCGCTGGTCGAGGTGGCGTTCACCTGGCCGCCTGCGAGCCCGGTGTCCACCGACACCAGCTGCATGCCGGACAGGAAGTCTTCGTTGCTCAGGCGGCCGATGTAGACGCCGGCGGTCATGTTGGTGCCGTTGATCGAACCGCCGTCTTCGCGCGCGATGACCGTATACGAGCGCCCTTCCTGCACGCCGCTGCTGTCGCTGCGGGCCTTGTTCCAGTCCACGATCACTTCGCGGCCCTGGGCGTCCAGGTACCACAGCTTGTAGTCGTACGAGGTCGCGGTCGGGATCTGCTCGATGTCGTAGCGGAATTTTCCGCCGCCGAGGTCGGTCATCAGCATGTCGTTGGCGAAGGCGATGCCGTCGCCGCTGCCGCTGGTGCGCCACGACAGATGCAGGCCGCCCGCGGCCAGCGCCGCCTCGGCGTCCGGCAGCGTGGTCTCGAAGCGCAGGTTGTAGCCCTTGTCCTCGTAGGCGCCGACATCCTTGCCGTCGACGATCTTCGGCACCCACACCTGCCACTTGGTCGAGGTGGTGGCGGTCTGGTTCGGCAGCGCGGAACGCTCGGCGTAGTACACCTGCACGGCGCCGCTCGGATTGCCCTCGGTATGGATCAGCACCCGGCCGTCGACGCGCTCGCTGGCGGCCGGCTGGCCCTCGACGATCACCAGCTGGGTCGGCGCGCCCGGCGGCGCGTTCCAGCCGGAGGCGCGGAAGGCACTCGCTTTTCCTTCCACCCCGGCCGGGGTGTAGAGAATGTGGTCGAGCAGGGTTTCCTTGCCGTCCGCATCGACGCCGGTGATCTCGATCTCGTAGCTCGAGCCCGCGACCAGCGGCGACTGTTCGCCCACCACCATGCGGCCGTCGGCCGAGCCGGTGGCGGCGAAACCGCTGCCGCTGCCGGCCAGGCGCCAGCGCGCCGTGATCAGGGAATAGCTGCCGCGCGCCGGATCGGCGTTCACCTGGAGCGCCAGCGCGACGCCGCCGGTGACGGCGCTTTCGGTGACCGTGGTGGTGCTGCCGGTGTGGTCACCCTCGGCCTGGAAGGACTTCTCGCCGCTCTCGAACACCGTGCCGGCCGCATCCTTCCATTGCAGCTTGAAGCTGTATTTACCCGGATCGCTGCCGATCGGCAGCAGCGCCTCGTAGTAGCCGCCGGCGCCGGCCGTCATCGCGACCGACGCGTTGAGGGCGCCGCCCAGGCCATAGGCCATGCTCGGCGCCACCGGCGTCGCCGCGAACTTGACGCGCACCAGCATCTTGTCCGGCGACGGACGGCTGACCTGCACGTCGTCCACGGACGGCGGCATGACCACCTTCTGTTCGGCGGTGTAGACCGCGTTGCCGGCCAGGTCGCGGGTCACGACACGGTAATAGATCGTGGTGCCGGCCGCCGGGCGCGGGATGCCGGCCGTGCCCGAGGTCGAACCGAGGGCACTGGTGGCGGCCGCGCGGTTGGCGTAGTCGGCCGGGGCCGCGTGCGAGGCGGTATCCCACAGCACGTACGAGGTCATGCCCGCGCCGACGTTGTACGACACCGTGAGCTGCTCACCCACGGTCACAGCCAGCTGGGTCGCCGGCGAGGCCTGGTTGCCCATCTCGCCGGTGTAGCTGAAGATGGTGTTGCCGGCGGCGTCGAAGAACTGGCGCGTGCCGCTGCCGTCCGGCTGGATCGCGCGGACCGTGCGGCCGGCCGCGTCGAATTCGGCCTGGACCACGTAGCCCGCCTGGTCCTGGGTGCGGGTGCGGTTGCCGGCGGCGTCGTACTGGTAGCGCTTGCCGACCGCGTCGCCCAGGACGAGCGTGAAGTCGGTGTCGCTCACGCTGCTGACCGACACGCCGGCCACGCCGTCGTCCTGGCCGGCCAGCTGGCCGCGCTCGTTGTAGTAGAAGATACTGCCCTGGTCGGCGGCCGACGGCGTCGCCAGCGCGTACAGGCCGGCATAGGTGAAGGAGCCGCCGCCGCCCAGCGCCGCGCGGTCGACCGGGTTGGCGAAGTGCACCGTGGCCAGGGTGCGGCCCTGGGCGTCGATGCGGGTCAGGGTCAGGGTGCCGGCCGCGTCGACCGTGCCGATGCGGCGGTTGCGCGCATCGAACAGCGCGTACTCGACCTGCTGCGAGGGCGTACCGGCCGCCTTGATGGTCTGGGTGACGTTGCCCGCCTTGTCGTGGACGTAGCGGGTCAGCGCGCGCTGCAGGGTGGCGGCGCCGGTCTGCGGGTCGGCGACCAGGACTTCCGGCGCGCGCATCGCGACCAGGCGGTTGGCCAGGTCGTACTCGTAGCTGGTCACCGCGACCTCGCCGCCCGGCGCCGCCGGGACCTGGCCGCGCACCAGCGCCGTCACGTCCAGCGCCTGGGCGTAGACGCGTTTTTCCAGCATGTTGCCGCTGCGGTCGAAGCTGAACTCGGTCAGGAAGCCGGCCGGGTCGACCTGGGCCACCAGGCGGTTCATGCTGTCGTAATAGCCCAGCGTGCGTCCGCCGTTGATGCCGATCGACTCGCTGACGTTGCCGTAGGCATCGTAGTAGAGCTGCTCTTCCGGCGTGACCAGGCCGCTGCCGGAGGCCGGGGCCGCGCCGCTGGTGTCCAGGGTGGTCAGGGTCACCTGCGGATAGACCTTGCGGACCACGCGGCCGTTCAGGTCGTACTCGAAGCCGTAGTCGCGCACCGCGCCGGCCGGCGCCTCGGGACGCGCCGCCGGATCGTGGGCGGCGGCGTCGAGGCGGGTCATGTACAGGCGCTCGCCGACCTTCTGGCCGAAGCTGTCGTAGGCGTACTCGTGCAGGACATTGTCGCCGTCCAGCTGGGCCACCATGCGTCCGCCGGCGTCGAACCAGCTGGTCGTGACGAAGCCGTTGGCGTCGGTGGTCTGCACCAGGTTGCCGATGCCGTCGTAGCGGTAAGCGACGCCCGCGGCCCGTACCTGCGTGCCGCCGGCGATCGTGTACTGGGCGCTGCTCGCCATCTGCGTGCTTGCGCGGCGGTTGCTCTTGTCGTAGGTATAGCGCAGTTCGCCCTGGGCGCCGGTCTCGCGCACCAGGTTGCCGTGGTTGTCGTAGGCATAGCTGCTCACCAGCGCGCCGTGGCCGTCCCTGATCTCGACCATGCGGCCGGCGTCGTCGAACACGCTGTAGGTGGCGCGCCCTTCTCCGTCGCGGGTCTCGAGCACCTTGTCCAGGTCGTCGTAGCGGGTGCTGGTGGCGATGGCCAGGCCGTTCGCATCGAAGCTGCTGCCCACGCGGCGGTTGCTGCGGTCGTAGCGGTGCTCGGTGACGCGTGCGGCGGCGCCTTCCTGCGGCAGCACCTCCTGGCGCACCAGGTTGCCCAGCAGGTCGTACTGCATGAAGCTTTGCGCGCCGTCCACGCCCTTCTGGCTGACCTGGCGGTTGGCCGCGTCGAACGCGGCGTAGGCGGTGCGCTCGACGCCTGGCTCGCCCGCGTGCGAGGTCTCGCTCACGCGGTTGCCGGCGGCGTCGTAGACATAGGTGGTGCGCGCGCCGTCGGCGGCGACGATCCAGCTCTGGCGGCCGAGTTTGTCGTAGCCGGCCGTGACCACGCGGTCGTGCAGCGGGTCGCCCTTCATTGCCGGGATCAGCGCCGGGTCCACCGCGCCCAGGTAGACGGCGGCGTACTGGCGGCTACCGGCCAGGTTGCCGGTCAGGTCGTAGCTGTAGGTGGTCAGGTTGCCGGCCGCGTCGAGCAGGGCGACCACGCGGTCGGCCGCGTCGAACCAGCTGGTGGCGACGTTGCCGTTGGCGTCGGTGCGCGTCACCGCGTTGCCCATGGCGTCGTAGGTGTACTCGGTGCGGTAGCCTTCGCCGTCGGTTTCGGCGATGACGTTGCCGTTGGCGTCGTACTCGCGCGTCACGCCATGCTCGTCGCCAGGCGTGCCGCTGACGTTCGCGATCTCCTCGCCGAAGGCGTTGTAGCGCATGGTGCGGGTGACATTGCCCACGGTGCTGCTCAGCACCCGTCCGTTCAGGTCGTAGGTATAGGTCGTCACCAGCGCCGGGCCGTAGCGGTTTTCGCGCGTCACGCGGCTCGGCTTGTCGCCCTGGCCGGCTGCGTATTCGTAGCGCACCACGGCGCCTTCGGCTGAGGTGGTCGACAGCACGCGGTCGTGCAGGTCGTAGGTGGTGGTGGTGGTGCGCGCCAGGGCGGTGCCGGCCGCCGTCGTGACGCCGAGGCGGTTGCCGCGCGCATCGTAGCGGGTCTCGGTGACCATGCCGGCCGGGTCGGTGGCCTTGACAATGCGGCCGAGCTTGTCGTAGCTGGCCGAGTTCGAGGCCGGGTGGGCCAGCGCGGCCAGCGCCGCGTCGTAACCCGCCTCGCCAGGTGCGCGCAGGTAGGCGCCGGTGGTGCTGGCGGTCGGCTCGCCGAACAGGTTGTAGGCGGCGGTGGCGGTGTAGCCCAGCGGGTCGATGGTCGACACAAGGCGGCCCATCAGGTCGTAGGCGTGCGTGGTGGTGCGCGCGTCCGAACCGTCGGCGGCCGACACGGTGCTGCCCACCACCAGGCCGCGCAGGTCGACCACGTTGGTGGTCAGCTTGCCGTCCGGGGCCAGGGTGCTCAGCACATGGCCCATGCGGTCGAAGGTCTGGGTCGTCACGCGTCCCAGCGCATCGCTCACCTCGACGCGGTTGCCCGCGTAGTCGAGGGTGAAGCGGGTGCTGCCGCCCATCGGATCGGTCACCTTGACCAGGCGGTTCTCCAGGTCGTAGGCGTAGCGGGTGGTGCGCTCCTGGCCGCCGCCGGATTCGGTCGAGGCGAGCATGTTGCCGGCGCCGTCATAGGTGTAGCGGGTCACCAGGCCGCCGGCGTCGACGCTCAGGGTCGCATTGCCCAGGGCGTCGTAGGCGAAGCGCTGGTCGCGCGCGCCGCTGGCGGGGTCGAACTCGCGCACCAGGGTGCGGTTGCCGAGGGTATCGTACTGGTAGACGGTGTAGCGGCCCACGCTGGCCAGCGTGCCGTCCGGGCAGTCGGCCAGGTTGGCCATCATGGTCAGCTGGTGCTTGTCGTCGTAGGCGTAGAGCATGGTCTGCTCTTCGCCCGCGATCCCGGCGGCGACCGTCTTGCGCAGCAGGTCGCCGCTGGCGCCATAGGCGTACAGCGTGACCACGCCGAGCGCGTCGGTCTGGCTCAGCGCCCGGCCCATGCCGTCGTAGGTCCAGGCCGTGGTGCGCGCATCAAGCGTGCCCGCCCCGTCCGTGACGCTGGTGCGGTTGCCGACCGCGTCGTACACGTTGCGGGTAAGCTTGCCGCCGGCGTCGGTCTGGGCGGTCATGCGGCCCAGCAGGTCGTACTCCATGCGCGTGCTGCGCTGGGCGGCGGTTCCCGCGAAGTCGACGGTCTCGACCAGCATGCCCTGCTCGTCGTAGCGGTAGGTATGCAGGGCGCCGTTGGCGTCGTTCGCGGCCACCTGGCGTCCCATGCCGTCGTAGGCGAAGCTCCTGACGGCTGCCGTGTCGCCGGCAACCGGCTGCGGCAGGCCGCCGGCCGGCACCGGCACGCGGCTGGTCCAGGCGGCGGTCTGCGCCACGTTGCCGGCGGCGTCGTAGGCGGTCGTGACCAGGTAGCCTTCGGCGCTGCGCATGGCCACGTTGCGGTTGAGCGCATCGTAGTAGTAGCGGGTGCTCTGCACGGTCCCGGCCTGGTCGATCTGGCGGTGCGACTCCCGCACGTTGCCGACCGCGTCGTTCACGTAGTCGGTGCGGTAGCCGCCCTCGATGACGGCCACCACGCGGTTGCCGGCGTCGTAGACGAAGCTGGTGGTATAGCCGGCAAAGCCGGCCGCCGTGCCCTTGGTCTCGCTCAGCTGCTGGCCGTATGCGTCGTAGGTCCAGCTGGTGGTGACGCCGGCGCCATCGGTCTGCGAGATCAGGCGATTGTTGGCGTCGTAGACGTAGGTGATGCCGTTGTTGTCGCCCGGTTCGTCCTTGCGCACCATGTTGCCGACCAGGTCGTAGGCGTAGGTGGTGGCATGGCCGAGCGCGTCGATCTCGCGCGCCACGCGGTTGTCGGCGTCGTATTCGAAGCGCTTGACATAGCCGAGCGCGTCGGTGTGCGACAGCAGGTTGTGGTTTTCGTCGTAGCTGTAGCGCTGGACGCCGCCCAGGGCATCCGTCTCGCTCAGCTTGTAGTTGCTGGCGTCGTAGGTCCAGCGCGTCAGCGCCTGGCGCGCCGTGCCGGCGGCCGTCACCTGCGAGGTCTTGTTGCCGACCGCATCATAGGCGAAGGTGGTGGCGACGCCGTCCGGCCCGGTCTGGGACAGCACGCGGCGCTCGCCGTCGTAGGCGAAGGTGGTGGTGTAGCCGGCGGTGTCGGTACGGGACACCAGGTTGCCGACCGCATCGTAAGCCAGTGCGGTGGCCTGGCCGAGGGCGTCGGTCGAGGCCACCATGCGGCCCAGCGCGTCGTAGGCGTAGCTGGTGGTGTGGCCGTTGGCGTCGGTGCTCGCGACCAGGCGGCCCAGCACATCGTAGCGCCGGGTCTCGGCATGGCCGAGCGCATCGGTGGCGCCGACCAGGCGATTCAGGCTGTCGTAGCGGTAGCTGGTGGTGTTGCCGTTCGCATCCGTGTAGCTCAGGCGGTTGCCGGCGCCGTCGTAGGTGAAGCGCGACACGCCGCCCATGGCGTCGGTGGACGCAATGACCCTGTCGTTGGCGTCGTAGGTGTCGACGGTGGCGTGGCCCAGCATGTCGCGCTGCACCGTGCGGTTGCCGTTCAAGTCGTACTCGAAGCGCGCGATGCCCTGCCCCGGACCCTGCTGCGACACCAGCTGGTTGACCGCGTTGTAGGCGAAGCGGGTCACGGCGCCGCGCCCGTCGGTGACGGACAGCACATTGCCGGCGTGGTCGCGCTCGAACACGCTGGTGTTGCCGCTGGCGTCGGTCTGGGTCGCGACCTGGTTGGCGGCGTCGTAGCCAATCCGTACCGTGTGGCCGTTGGCGTCGGTGGTGGCGACGCGGTTGCCGGCGCCGTCGTAGGCGTAGCGGGTGACCTGGCCGAGGGTGTCGGCCTGGCTCACCAGCTGGTTGGCGGCGTCGAAGCCGAAGCTGGTCGTATAACCCGCCTGGTCGGTGCTGGCGATGCGGTTGCCCACTGCGTCATAGGCCAGGCGCAGGATGCCGCCGAGCGCATCGGTCTGGGTCAGCAGGCGGTTCTCGGCGTCGTAGGTGTACAGCGTGGCGTGGCCGGCGGCGTCGATGCTGCGGGTGCGGTTGCCGAGCGCGTCGTACTCGTAGCGGGTGACGCCGCCCTGGGCGTCGGTCTCGCTCACCAGACGTCCCAGCGCGTCGTAGGCATAGGTGGTGACGTTCCCGTTCGGGTCGGTCATGCCGGTGCGGCGGCCCATCCCGTCGTACTGGTAGCGCGTCACCGCGCCAAGCGCGTCGGTGCTGGACAGCAGGCGGTTGTTGGCGTCGTAGGTATACGTGGTGGTGTCGCCGTTGCGCGACGTGCTGCTCACGCGGTTGCCGACGGCGTCGTTGACATAGGTCTCGGCACGGCCGAGTGCGTCGATGGTGGCCAGCAGGCGGCTGTTGCCGTCGTAGGCGTAGCGCACGGTGCCGGCCGGGCCGTCGTACAGGGCGGCGACGTTGCCCAGGCCGTCGAAGCGCTGGCCGCCCTGCCCGCCCATGGCATCGACGCTGGTGGTGGTGCGGCGCAGGTAATCGACCGCGTAGGTCGTGGTGTGGCCGTTCGGGTCGGTCACCGAAATGCGGTTGCCGGCGCCGTCGTAGCCGTAGGTGGTGGTGCGGCCGAGCGCGTCGGTGCTGGACGTCATGCGGCGCGCCGCATCATACGCGGCCTGGGTCACATGGCCGCGCGCGTCGGTGGCAGCGACCAGGTCGCCGCGCAGGTCGTAGGCGTAGCGGGTCTGGTGGCCCAGCGCGTCGGTGTGCGCCACCAGGCGGTTGTCGGCGTCGTACTCGAAACGGCGCTCGTGGCCCAGCGCATCCACCACGGCCACCTCGTTACCGGCGGCGTCATAGGCATGGCTGGTCACGCCGCCCAGGGCGTCGGTGCTGCGGGCCAGGCGGCCCAGCAGGTCGGACACGTAGCGGGTAACCTTGCCCAGCACGTCGGTGGTGCTGGTGCGGTTGCCGGTTTCGTCGTAGGTATAGCGGGTGACGCCGCCCAGCGCGTCGGTCTGGGCCACCAGGCGGTGCATGGCGTCGTAGGCGAAGCTGACGGCGTGGCCGTTGGCGTCCGTGGTGCGGATACGGTTGCCGTGGGCGTCGTACTCGTGGCGGGTGACGCCGCCTTCCGGATCGGTTTCGCTCAGCAGGCGGCCGGCGCGGTCCCAGGTGTAGGTGTGCACCTCGCCGTTGGCGTCGGTGCGGCGCAGGTGGTTGCCGAATGCGTCGTCGACGTAAACATTGCCGTCGGTGCCGTCCACGCCCTGGTCGGACAGCACGCGGCGCAGCGCGTCGTAGCGCACGCGGCTGGCATGGACCCCGTTGCCATTGATCTCGGCCACCCGGTCGCCGAGCGCGTTGTACTCGTAGCGGGTGGCGTTGCCGAGCGCGTCGACCGAGGCCACCAGGCGGTTCAGGGCGTCGTACTGGCGGGTGCTGGTATGGCCCAGGGCGTCCGTGGTCGCGACCAGCTTGCCCGTCTTGTCATACCGGTACTGCTCCAGCGCGCCGAGCGGGCTGGTGCGGCTGGACAGGCGGTCGGCCGCATCGTAGCTGAAGCGGGTGACGTTTCCGCGCGCATCGGTCAGCGCCAGGCGGTTGCCGACCGCATCGTAGGCGAAGCGCTGCACCTGGCCGAGGGCGTCGGTGCTGGCGACCATGCGGTTGCCGGCGTCGTAGGCGAACTCGGTCAGCGCGCCGCGGGCGTCGCGGGTGGCGATGCGGTTGCCTGCCGCATCGTAGCTGTAGCGCGTGACGTTGCCGAGGGCGTCGGTCTCGGCCGTCAGGCGCCCGGCGCCGTCGTAGCTCATGCGGGTGACATTGCCGTTGGCGTCGGTGCGGCTGATGGCGTTGCCGACTTCGTCGTAGTCGACGCGGACCACGCCGCCCTCGCCGTCCGTGCTGCTGGTCTGGCGGTTCAGGGCGTCGTAGGTGTGGCTCAGGACGCGGTCGTGCGCCGCATCGACGGGGACGCCATTGGCGTTGGCGAAGCGGGTCTGGCGCACCAGGTTGCCGTTGCCGTCGTACTCGCTGGCGCTCAGGTAGCCGAGGGCATCGATGGTGCCTGCCAGGCGGTTGCCGGCGTCGTAGCTGAAGGCGGTGCGGTTGCCGAGCGCGTCGATGGTGGCGGTGCGGTTACCGACCGCATCGTATTCGTAGGCGGTGACGCCGCCGTGGGCGTCGGTGCTGCTGGCCAGGCGGTACAGCTCGTCATAGGCGAAGCTGGTGGCGTGGCCGTTGGCGTCGACCAGGCGCGTGCGGTTGCCGAGCAGGTCGTACTCGAAGGCGCTTACCTGCCCCAGCGCGTCGGCCTGCCAGATGGCGCGGCCGAGCGCGTCGAAGCCGGTGGCGCTGGCGTGGCCGTTGCGGTCCACCGTGCCGATCCGGTTGCCGACGGCGTCGTAGGTGTAGCGGTCGGTGGCGCCGAGCGCGTCGGTCATCGCCACCATGCGGTTCTCGAGGTCGAAGGCGTAGCGCGTGGTGTTGCCGTTGCGGTCGGTCGATGCGATCCGGTTGCCCATCGCATCGTAGGCATAGGTCTCGGTGTTGCCAAGCGCGTCGGTGGCGGCGACGGTGCGGTTCAGCGCGTCGAAGGCGAAACGCGCGACCTCGCCCTTCGGATCGGTCGTGGCCACCAGGTTGCCGACGGCGTCGTAGGCGTGGGCGGTGACGCCGCCCATGGCGTCGATGCTGGCCACCATCCGGTCGGCGGCGTCGTACTCCATGCGCGTGACATTGCCGTTCTTGTCGGTCACGGCGATGCGGTTGCCCACCGCGTCATAGGCGGAGCGCTCCACCAGGCCGAGCGCGTCGGTGCTGGCGACCAGGCGGTTGGCCGCGTCGTAGGCGAACACGCTGGTATTGCCGTTGCGGTCGGTGGCGCTGGTGCGATTGCCCACCGCGTCGTAGCCGATGGACTCGCTGCCTCCCAGGGCGTCGGTCGAACCGACCAGGCGGTTGACGGCGTCGAAACGGTAGTGCGTGGTGCGTCCGTAGGCGTCGGTCTTGGCGAGCTGGTTGCCGGCCGCGTCGAAGCGGAAGGTGGTGACCGCGCCCAGGGCGTCGGTGCTGCTCACCAGGCGGTTGAGCGCGTCGTAGGCCAGGCGCGTGACGGCGCCGTTGGCGTCGGTCACGGCCAGCTGGTTGCCCAGCGCGTCCAGCGTGAAGCTGCTGACCCCGCCCAACGCATCGGTGACGCTGGTCAGGCGGTTGAGAGCGTCGTATTCCATGCGGGTCAGGCCGCCGTTGGCGTCGGTCACGAGAACCTGGTTGCCGTTGGCGTCGTAGCCGTAGGTGCTGCGGTTGCCGAGCGCGTCGACGCTGGCGACCAGGCGGTCGGCCGCGTCGAAGACGCTGGTGCTGGTGCGACCCTGCGCGTCGGTCACGGCCACCTGGTTGCCCTTCGGGTCATAGGCGTAGGCGGTCTCGTGGCCGAGCGCGTCGGCGATCGCCACCAGCCTGCCGTTGGCGTCGTAGCGCATGGTGCTGCGGTGGCCGTTGGCGTCGGTGGTCGCCAGGCGGCGGCCGGCGGCATCGACTTCGTGCGCGGTGGCGGCGCCCAGTGCGTCGATCTCGCCGACCAGGCGGCCGGCCGCATCGAACAGGGAGCGCGTGGTATGGCCGTTGGCGTCGGTGACGCTGTCCTGGCGGCCGAGCGCATCGTAGCCGACCGTGCTGGTGTTGCCCAGCGCGTCGGTGGTGGCGACCACGCGGTTCAGCGCGTCGTAGGCATAGCGGGTGAGGTTGCCGTTGGCGTCGGTCGCGGCGATGCGGTTGCCCACCGCGTCGTAGACGCTGGAAGACAGGCCGCCGAGGGCGTCGCGCTGGCCGGCCAGGCGGTTGACGGCGTCGTAGCTGAAGCTGGTCACGCCGCCGTTGGCGTCGGTCAGGCCGATCCGGTTGCCGACCGCGTCGTAGCGGTAGGCGGTGACGTGGCCGAGCGGGTCGGTGTTCGCGACCACGCGGTTGACCGCGTCGTAGGAAGCCTGCGACACGTTGCCGTTGCGGTCGCGCGTGCTCAGCACGTTGCCGACCGCATCGAGGGTGAAGGTTTCGGCATTGCCGAGCGCATCGACCTTGCCGACCAGGCGGCCGGCTGCATCGAACAGGGACTGCGTGGTATGGCCGTTGGCATCGGTGACGCTGGTCTGCCGGCCGGCCGCGTCGTAGCCGTAATGATTGAAGCCGCCCATCGGGTCGCGCTCGCTCACCATGCGGTTGGCGGCGTCGAAGACATAGGCGGTCGCGTGGCCGGTGGCGTCGACCATGCCGGTGCGGTTGCCGGCGGCGTCATAGCTGTAGCTGGTGACGTTGCCGAGCGGGTCGACCTGGCGCAGCAGGCGGTTGACGGCGTCGAACTCCGACGCCCAGACCGCGCCCTTGGCATCGGTCATGGCGATGCGGTTGCCGGCGGCATCGTAGGTGTGGCTGGTGCGGAAGCCCAGTGCGTCGGTCTCCACGGCCAGGCGGTTGACCGCGTCGTAGGCGAAGGCGGTGACATTGCCGTTGGCGTCGATACGCTGCACCTGGTTGCCGACCGCATCGTAGGCGAAGGCGGTGCGCGCGCCGAGTGCGTCGATCTGCTCGACCATGCGGTCGGCGGCGTCGAAGCGCGATGCGGTGGCGTGGCCGTTGGCGTCCGTGACCAGGGTGCGGTTGCCCACGCCGTCGTAGGCGTAGGAGGTGGTGTTGCCCAGCGCATCAGTCTGGGACAGCATGCGGCTGTTGGCGTCGTAGACGAACTGCGTGGTGTGCCCGTTACGGTCGGTCAGCGCAGTGCGGTTGCCCAGCGCGTCGTAGCCGTACTGCTCGGCGTGGCCGAGCGGGTCTTCCAGGCGCACCAGGCGGTTGTTGGCGTCATAGGACGAGCGCGTGACGGCGCCGTTGGGATCGCGCAGCACCAGGCGGTTGCCGACCGCGTCGTACTCGAAGCCGGTGACATTGCCCAGCGCATCGGTGCTCGTGACCGCACGGTTGAGCGCATCGTAGGCGGTCACGGTCAGGTTGCCGTTCGGGTCGGTCAGGCCGACCCGGTTGCCCACGGCGTCGTAGGCGTAGCGGGTGACCTGGCCCAGCGCGTCGGTCTGCGACACCCTGCGGTTGGCGGCGTCGACCGCATAGGTGGTCTGATGGCCGTTGGCGTCGACTTCGGCAACCAGGTTGCCGGCGGCGTCCCAGGTGCTGGTCGTGATGCCGCCCAGCGCATCGGTGGTGGCGACCAGGCGGTTCGCGGCGTCGTAGTCGAAGCGCGTGACATGGCCGTTGGCGTCGGTGAGGGCCAGGCGGTTGCCCACGCCGTCGTAGGCATGGACGGTGACCGCGCCCAGGGGGTCGGTCTCGCTCACCATGCGGCGCGCCGCATCGTAGGACGAGCGCGTGGTGTGGCCGTTGGCGTCGGTAACGGCCAGGCGGTTGCCGACCGCGTCGTATTCGTAGGCGGTGACCAGGCCGAGCG
>CAMPHU010000063.1 GCA_946886065.1 uncultured Massilia sp.
AACGCCGACTTCGGCATGACCGAATTCGTGCAGAAAGTGAACTACCTGCGCGCCGTGCAGGGCGAGCTGACCCGTACCATCCTGTCGATCGAGAACATCCGCGGCGCGCGCGTGCACCTGGCGATTCCGGAGCAGGGCCTGTTCAAGAAAGCGCAGGCCAAGCCCAAGGCGGCCGTCACGCTCACCCTCAAGCCCGGCCATGAGCTGGCCCCCGAGCAGGTGGCCGGCATCCAGCGCCTGGTGGCCGCCTCGGTCCCGGACATCGTCCCCGCCGACGTTACCGTGATCGACCAGCACGGGGTGGCGCTGACCCGCCAGGCCAGTGCCGACGCCGCCGGCGAGGGCGCTTCCACCCAGCTCGATTCCAAGCGCAGCACCGAGGAATACCTGGCCAGGAAGGTGACCCAGGTGCTCGACCGCACCTTCGGTGCGGGCGAGGCGATCGCCAGCGTCGACGTGCTGCTGAACCTGAACCAGAGCAAGGTCACCACGGAGGAAGTGCTGCCCGCGCACGGCGCCGTCTCGAACGGCTCGCCGACCGGCGTCATGGTCCGCGAGCGCATCAGTTCGCGCGAGCCCGAGTCCGTTCCTGCGGGCGCATCCGGCAAGACCGGCGGCGGCAACAACAGTTCCGAGTCCGACTACCAGGTGGGCCGCCGCGTCGAGCAGCTGTCGGTGGCGGGCGGCACCTTGCGGCGCATGACGGTCTCGGTGGTGGTGCGCCAGCCGATGACCGACGAGCAGCGCGACAAGCTGCGCGAAGTGGTGGCGCTGGCGGTCGGCTTCAATGCCGAGCGCGGCGATGCGATCGTGGTCAATTCGATGGACCGGCTGGTCACGCCGGTACCGGCGGCGGATGTGGAAGTGGCCGAAGCAGCCGGCAGCGCCGCGCTGGCGCCTGCGGCGCCGAAGCGCGACGCCGCCTCGGTCGAGGTAGTGATCTGGGTGCTCGCGGCCCTGGCCGCAACGCTGGTGACGGGCCTGCTGGCCCGGCTGTTCGTCCCGAGGCGGCGCGCCGCCGCGCCGCGCCAGCTCACGGCGGCCGAGCGCGAGCAGATGCTGCTGGAAGTGCGCGCCTGGATCGACACCCCGTCCGTCAACCTGGAGAAGCCATGAGCGGCCACCGCCACGCGGCGCTCGCGCTGTACCGGCTCGGTGCGGCCGACCAGGACCTGATCCTGGCCGAGCTCCCGGACACCGACCAGGCCCGCCTGCGCGGCTACCTGGCCGAGCTGGCCGAGCTGGGCTTCGACCACACCCTGCCGCCGCCGCAGGTGCTCTCGCCGGTGGTGCATACGCCGGCGTCGGCCCGTGAACAGCTGCGCGCCGCGCCGGCCGCGGCCGTCGCCGTGTTGCTGGCGGGCGAACCGCCAGGCCTGGTGGCACAGTTGCTGGGGGGCGATGCCTGGCCCTGGCAGGACGAACTGCTCGACCTGCTCGAACCGGCGCGGCGCGCCCAGGTGCTGCGCGCGTTTCAAAGCCGCCGGGGACGCGGCGCCCCGGCCTGCATCGCGGTGCTGGTCGAGGCCATGGCGCCGCGCCTGGCCGTTCGCGCTCCGCCTGCGCCGGCGCTGCGCGCACGGATGTCGCTCTTGTTCGGCAAGGTGCGCGCATGGACGCGATAATCCGCTCGGCCGCCGTCTCGCAGGTGGCCTTCGAATTGCGCAGGCCGGGACAAGGCCCGGCTGCCGCGCCTGCTGCACCGGCGCCTGCTCCAGCACCTGCGGCGGCGCCGGCGCCTGCCGCCGCGCCTGCCGTGAAGACGGCCCCTGCGCATGTCCCGGTCAAGCCTGCATCGGCGCCCGCCGCAGCCCCGGCTCCGGCCCCGGCCCCGGCTCCGGCGCCAGCCGCCGCTGTGCGGTCCGAGGCCGCGATCGAGGAAGCGGTGCGCCTCGAGGTCCAGGCCGAACTGGCCGAGCTGCGCGCCGAGGCGCAGCGGCGCGGCTACGCCGCCGGCATCGAGAAGGGCGAGGCCGAGGCGCGCCGCCAGCTGCAAACCCAGATCGAGCGGGTCCAAGGCCTGGCGGCGCAGCTCGCCCAGGCCAGGGCAGCGGTGCTGGAAGACGCCGAAGACGGCGCCGTCGAACTCGCATTCGCGGTCCTGTGCCGCATCCTCGGCGAACAGGCCGCCTCCCGCCAGGGCGTGCTGGCCATGGTCGAACGCTGCGCGGGCGGCGCCCGCGCGCGCGAACAGGCGACCGTGCGCCTGCATCCGGACGACTTCGCGCTGCTCGGCCCGGCCACCCCGCACGGGGCGCGCTTCACGCCGGACGCCGACATCGCGCTGGGCGGGTGCATCGTCGACAGCTCCACCGGTTCGCTCGATGCGCGCCTGGAGACCCAGCTGGCGCGCCTGGCCGAGACGCTCGCCGGCGTGCGCGCTGCCCGCCGGGCTGAGAAAGGACTGGCCTGATGCAAGCCTACCTCGACGCCCTCGCCAACACCGAGCTGACCCGCCGGCGCGGGCGCGTGACCGGCATCGCCGGCCAGAGCATCGAAGCGGCCGGGCCGGACGTGACGATCGGCGAGGTGTGCGAGGTCAGCATCGAGGGCGGTACGCCTCTGCTGGCCGAAGCGGTGGGCATGAAGCCGGGGCGCGTGATCCTGATGCCTTACGGCGAACTGCGCGGCATCGGCGTCGGCAACGAGGTCTGCGCCACCGGCCGCCAGGCCGGCGTGGCGGTCGGCGAGGCCTTGCTGGGACGCGTGATCGACGCCTTCGGCCAAGCGCTCGACGGCGGCCCGGCGCCGTCCACCTTCTCCATGCGCAAGCTGAGCGCCGATCCGATCAATCCGCTCACGCGGCCGCGCATCGACCAGCTGCTCGAGACCGGCGTGCGCGCCATCGACGCTCTGCTGCCGCTCGGGCGCGGGCAGCGCATGGGCATTTTCGCGGGCAGCGGCGTGGGCAAGAGCACCTTGCTCGGCATGCTGGCGCGCGACGTCCGCGCCGACGTGAACGTGATCGCGCTGATCGGCGAGCGCGGGCGCGAAGTGCGCGAGTTCGTCGAAAAGCACCTCGGCGAGGACGGCCTGGCGCGCAGCGTGGTGGTGGTGGCAACCTCCGACCAGCCGGCGCTGGCGCGTACCCGCGCCGCGCATGCCGCGACCGCCATCGCCGAATCCTTCCGCGACCAGGGCCGGCAGGTGCTGCTGATGATGGATTCGATCACCCGCTTCGCGATGGCGCGCCGCGAAATCGGCCTCGCCGCCGGCGAGCCGCCCACCGCGCGCGGCTACACGCCCTCGGTGTTCTCGGATATCCCGGCCCTGTGCGAGCGCTGCGGCACCACCGATTCCGGCGGCGCCATCACCGCCCTGTACACCGTGCTGGTGGAAGGGGACGATTTCAACGAACCGATTTCCGACATCGTGCGCGCCACGCTCGACGGCCACATCATGCTCTCGCGCGAACTGGCCCACGAAGGCCATTTCCCGGCCATCGACGTGCTCCAGAGCGCCAGCCGGCTGGCCTCGGAACTGGCCAGCCAGGCCGACCTGGCCCTGATGTCCTCGGTGGTCGAACTGATGGCCAGCTACGAGCGCAACCGCCAGATGGTCGACATGGGCGCCTACAAGGCCGGCAGCAACGCCGGCATCGACCGTGCGATGCAGCTGTTCCCGGCGGTGCGCGCCGTGCTGCGCCAGTCGGTGCTCGAATCGAGCACCCGCCAGGATGCGCTGGCGCGCCTGCGCAGGGCGATGGGGGCGCCGCGATGAGCCGGGGTGCGCGCTTCCGCTATCCGCTCGAGCCGATCCTGCTCACGCGCCGCTGGGAGCTGGACGGCCTGCTGGCCGAGCTGGCCGAGCACAACGCGGCGCTGGCGGCGCAGGCGGGGCGTGTCGGCCAGCTGCAGGGCGAGCTGGATGCGGCCGCGGCCGAATTCAAGTCGGTGGCGGCCTCGCAGGATGGATTGCCGGTGCAGCGTTTCCTGATCCTGTCGCGCTATGTCGGCGACGTCGCGCAGCGCCTGCGCGGCGAGCAGCTGGAACTGGAGCGGCTGGCCGGGCTGCGCGACGCCATGGCCGAGCGGGCGATGGCGGGCCGGCGCGCGCTGGAGGCGGTCGAGAAGCACCGCGACGAGATGAAAGACAAGTTCGTGCAGCAGCGCCTGAGTGGCGACTTCAAGGTCGCCGACGATCAATGGAGCACTCTTCAAGCAGGGATGACCAGTGATGCAAGCTAATTTCGACGCCTGGGCGGCCGCGGCCGGAGCCCCGGCGTCTCCGATGGAACGCAGGCAGCCCGAAGCCCGCAAGGACCGCTGGATGCAGGAGCTCGAGCGCGCCGCCATGGCCGAGAGCGCGGCCGCCCGGGCCGCGCCGCGCACTGCCGAGGTCCGGGTCCCCGAGGCATCCGCCGTCCGGGAGGCGGCGCCGGCCCGGGACGGGGCGTCCGTCACGGCGGCACGGCGCACGGGCGGGGCGCATGGAGGCTCCAGCCACGGCGCCGCGCACTTCGCCGCAGGCACGCGCGTGGCCGCACAGTGGGGCGCCCCGGCGGCGTCGAGCGCTGCCGCAAGCGCGGCCAACAACAGCATGGCGGCTGCATCGGCGCGGCAGTGGGCCCCCGCGCGCGCCGGCGCCGGCGCGCTCCAGCCTGCGGCGGCGGCGGCGCCGGCGCTGATGGCGGGCACGCCGGCCGCAGTGCTGCAACTCGGGCCGGCTTCAGCCGCCATGCTCGATGCCGAAGCCGCGCTCGACGCGCCGCTTCCGGAACGGCCGGCTCCGAACCTGCCGCCGGACGGCGAAGCCTACGCGCGCAGCCAGGCGTGCACGCCGTCCTCGGCCTGGACCAGGTGGAACAGGCTGCGCGACGCCAGCCTGAGCCAGGCCCAGGCCCGCCGCGTGGCCAGCGCGATGGCCGGTGAACTGGCGCTGGCCGGCTCGCCGCTGGCGGCGCTGACCGTCAACGGCCGCCGCATCCTGTCGCCCGGCGCAAGCGGCGACCAGCCCGGCCGCCGCGCGGCCGATCTTCCCGGCGAGGCGGCCGTCCCGCCGCCGCCCCCTGTCGCATTCAAAGGAGCGTAAATGTCCATCAGCACCGCCACCGTCGCCGGCTCCGGTTCGGCCGCCCAGTCGAGCAATATCGGCATCCAGGACTTCCTCAAGATCCTGACCGCGCAGCTCAACAACCAGGATCCGCTGAAGCCGGTCGACAACCAGGAATTCGTGGCCCAGATCGCCCAGTTCGCGACCCTGGAACAGAGCCGCCAGCTCAACGAGAAGATCGACAACATGCTGCTGATGCAGTCCTCGACCCAGTCGATCGGCCTGCTGGGCAAGACGGTCGACGTCAACGTCAACGGCGTCACGCTGTCCGGGCGCGTCAGCGCGCTCGGGCTGGAGTCCGGCCAGCCGCTGCTGACCGTGACGCCGAGCGTCGGCCAGCCCCAGGGCGGCATCACGCTGTCCCAGGTCATTAACATTCGCTAAGGAGGCGCCATGTTCGATGCGATCCAGATCGGCACCACCGGCCTGCTCAACCACGCCAAGGGCCTGCGCACGGTCGGCAACAACCTGGCCAACGTCAACACCCCCGGTTTCAAGAGCGGGCAACTGGCCTTCACCGACCTGTTCGACCAGGCCGGCGCCGGCCGCCAGGGCGGCGCCGCGCTCCCGGGCGGCACCGGCAACGGGCTCGCGACGCTCGGCGCCCAGGTCAATTTCAAGGCGGGCCTGGACGCCAGCACCGGCAGCCCGCTCGACCTGAACATCGACGGCAACGGCTTCTACGCCATCGAGCGCGACGGCGAGATCCTGTACACCCGCGCGGGTAATTTCCATTTCGACGAGAAGGGCATCCTGGTCAATGCCGCCGGCGAGCATGTCAAGGCGCTGGTTGGCGGCCAGCTCGCCGACGTGAACATCGACAGCCTGGGCCGCAGCCTGCCGAAGGCCACGACCAAGGTCGCCTTCCGCGGCAACCTGACCTCGGCCGTGACCACGCCGCCGATCAACGCTTCGCTGCGCAGCGTCGCGGTGTACGACGCCGAAGGCGTAAACCGTCCGATCAACCTCTCGTTCAAGAATACCGGCGGCGGCGCATTCGAAGTCACCGTCACCGACCAGGCAGGCGCGACCCTGAGCACCGGCACGATCAGGTTTGCCGGCGGCGTGCCGGTGAAGGACGCCGACGCCTTCACTTTCTCGTACGCGCCGGCCGGCGTCACGCCCTTCGACGTGCGCCTCGATTTCACCACCAACGTGAGCTCGCTCGCGGACCAGACCACGCTGAGCATGGCGTCCCAGGACGGCTACGCCCCCGGAGTCAGGACCGACCAGTCGATCAACAGCGACGGCGTGGTCAAGCTGTACTACTCGAACGGCCAGACCGCCGACGGCCCGCGCCTGGCGCTGGCCGATTTCCGCAGCGCGTCCGAGCTGGAGCAGCAGAACGGCAGCGCATTCGCCCTCAAGCGCGGCGGCGAGGTCACCTACGGCCATGCCGGCGAGGCGGCCTTCGGGAGCCTGCGCGCGGGCCACCTGGAAGGCTCGAACGTCGACCTGGCCGAAGAGTTCGGCAACCTGATCCTGATGCAGCGCGGCTACCAGGCCAGCTCGCACGTGATCAGCACGGCCAACGACATGATCCAGCAATTGTTCGAAATGAAGAGCCGCTGATGCCGATCCGTGATTTCCGCTTGTTGGGAGCCTCGGCGCTGGACTCGGTGCGCGTCCAGGCGGCCGCCGCCGTGGCCGCCTGGGCCGCCGACTGGGGCCTGGGCCCCGAGACCTGGGAAGTGCGCTGCGCACGTCCCGAGGCCGACCTGGCCGGCGTGGCCTGGGACGGCGCCTGGCAGGTCGGCGCGCGCCAGCTCTGGCTGGCTTGCCCGGATAGCTTGTCGCCCGCGCTGCAGCTGGCCATGTTCGGCCGCGGGTTCGGCCTCGAGTTCGGCCGCGAGTTCGGCCATGCCGGTGTCGAGCCGCGCCTGGCGCCGCTGGCAGCCGGACGCGCCCGCGATGCGCTCGGCGCGGCCCTGGCGGCTGCCTTGTTGGGCGAGGAGGGCGGCCAGCCGCCCGGTCCCGGCGTGGCCGGGCAGCCGGCGCCTCACCTGCTCGCGCGCGGCGCCGGCACGCTATGCGTCACGCTCGCCATCGGCGGCGCCGAGTGCCGCATCCTGCTCGACAGCGCGAGTGTGACCCTGCTGGCGCCGGGGGCATGGAAGGCGCAGCCGGCGCTGGCGCCGTTCAGGCTGTTCAAGGCGCTCGGAGCGACCCCGGTCCGCCTGCCGGTCCGGCTCGGCCAGGCCGAGCTGGGACTGAGCGCCCTGATGAGCGTCGCGGTGGGCGACGTGATCCGCCTCGAGCGCGCGGCCGACGCACCGGTCGAGGTGCTGGCTCCCGGGGGCGGCGCATTCCTGCGCGGCTACCCCGGCCAACTGGATGGGATGGTTGCGGTCGAACTCGACGGCCGCCATTGATTTTTCGTAGATCGGCTTTTTTGGAAGAGTATTCATGAGCAGTGCACACAACACGAACGCCGACGCCGGCAGCCTGGTCCAGACCCAGCCCGTCGCCTTGCCCGAACTGCAGCCGCGCCAGCCCGCCGGCCCGGAGCTGGTGGGCGCCCACGCCGGCCTGCTCGACAGCGTCAAGGTCAGCCTCTCGGTCATGCTGGGCGAGGCCCACGTGACCCTGGGCGAACTGATGAGCCTGAAGGAAGCGGCGGTCTTGAAGGTCGACCGCATGGTCGATGCCCCGGTCGACGTGGTCATCAACGGCAACGTGGTCGCGCGCGGCCAGCTGGTCGTGGTGGACGATAATTTCGGCGTGCGCGTAACCGAGATCGCAGCGAGACTGGATTGATGGACGCAGCAAGCCCTACCCCTCGCGCGGCAGCGGTATCTGCAGGCGTGCAGGCGCCGCAGCCGATCCCGTTCAAGCAGGAGGCGCCCGCCGCCTCGCTGGGCAGCAGCGGCCTCGGCGTCCTGCTGGTCGCGCTGGCCGCGGTCGGTGCCGTGCTCTACCTGCGCAAGCGCCTGAACCTGCCGCTGCCCGGCAGCGGCAGCCAGCGCCTGGTGAAGATCCTGCAGAGCGAGCGCATGGGGCCGCGCGCCTTGCTGTCGGTGGTCGAATTCGACGGCAAGCGCTACCTGCTGGCCCAGGGCGAGCACGGCATCACCTGCGTGGCCACGGGCGCCGCGCCGGCGGCGGGGGACGGGGCATGAGCGCGCGCCGCGCTTGGGCAGCGGCGCTGGCCTTGCTGCTCGCCGCCGCCGCAGGCACGGCCTGGGCGGCCGAACCGGCGCTCGCGATGCCCGGGCTGCAGGTCAACCTGGGCGGCAAAGGTGCGGGCGAGACCGCGTCCGCCGTCCGGATCCTGCTCGGCCTGACGGTATTGAGCCTGGCGCCGGCCATCCTGATGTCGATGACCTCGTTCGTGCGGATCGTGATCGTGCTGTCGATGGTGCGCCATGCGCTGGGCATGCAGGAGACGCCGCCGAACACGGTGATCGTCAGCCTGGCGCTGTTCCTGACCTTCTTCACCATGTCGCCGACGCTCCAGGAAATCAATACCAAGGCCGTGCAGCCCTACATGGCCAACCGCATGAGCTCCGAAGCGGCGCTGACCGCCGCCACCGCGCCTCTGCGCGGCTTCATGGTGCGCCAGACGCGCGAGCAGGACCTGGCGCTGATGGTGGAGCTGGCCAAGGCCGAACAGCCGCGCACCATCGACGACATCGGCATGGCCCAGCTGATTCCCGCCTTCATGCTGTCGGAGCTGCGCTCGGCCTTCCAGATCGGCTTCGTGATCTTCCTGCCCTTCCTGCTGGTCGACCTGATCGTCTCCGGGGCGCTGATGTCGCTGGGCATGATGATGGTGCCGCCGGCCTCGATCTCGCTTCCGCTCAAGGTCCTGCTGTTCGTGCTGATCGACGGCTGGAACCTGATCGTGCGTGCCCTGCTGGGCACCTTCGTCTGAGGGGTGGTCGCCGATGCCTCCCCGCGCCACGCCGGCCGCCGACACCGAGGCGCTGTGGCACAGCTTCGTGCACGGCCGCGACGCCGGCGTGCGCGAGCGGCTGGTGACGGCCTACCAGGGCCTGAGCCGCATCATGGCGGCCAAGGCCTATGCGCGCCGCGGCTACGCCGACATGGAGTTCGACGACTACCTGCACTACGCGACGGTGGGCCTGATCGAGTCGATCGACCGCTTCGAGCCGGCGCGCGGGATCCGCTTCGAGACCTTCGCCTCGGCGCGGATCGCCGGCGCCATCCTGAACGGCATCGCGTCCTCGAGCGAGATCCAGGAACAGGTGGCGGCGCGCCGGCGCGTGATCGGCCAGCGCCTCGGCACGCTCAGGGACGCGCCGGCGCCGCCTCCCAAGGACAGCCCGGCGGCCGTGTTCGGCCACCTGGCGGAGCTGGCGATCGGCCTGGCGATCGGCTTCGTGCTGGAGGACTCGGGCATGCTGATGGACGCGCAGTCGGAGTATGCCGACAATACCTACCAGGCCGTCGAGCTCAGGCAGCTGCAGGCGCGGGTGAGGGCGCAGCTCGGCACCTTGCCGCCGAACCAGCAGAAGGTCATCGAAGGCCATTATTTGCAGTTCCTCGCGTTCGAGGAGATCGCCCGCAACATGGGGCTCACGCGGGGGCGCATCGCGCAACTGCACAAGGAGGCCCTGGGCAATTTGCGCCTGGGCTTGAAAAACGCTCCAGAGGTCAAGCTCTGTTGCTAGGATAGGATCTACCAGTGCCGCGGCTGCGGACCAATTTTCGATCGGGACTCTTATGACCACCATGACGCTTTCCTTGCTGGACCAGGCCGAATTGCTGCAGCTGGCGCTCAACGCCAGCGCGGCCGACGATTCGGGCACCGCCATCGCCTACCTGAAGGAGGCCGTGTCGCGCCCCGACGCCACCAGCGTGGCCCACTACATCCTGGGCGCCGAATATGCGCAGATCAAGATGTACGACCGCGCGGCGGGCGAAATGGAAGCCGCGCTGGCGCTCGACCCGGCGCTGTCGATCGCGCGCCTGCAGCTTGGCCTGCTGTGGCTGACCAGCGGCGCGGGCGAGAAGGCCATGACCGTGTTCGGCCCGCTGTCGGAACTGGCCGAAGGCGATCCGCTGCGCCTGTTCGGCCAGGGACTGAGCCATCTGGCGCGCGACGAATTCGCCGACGCCCGCGCGCTGCTGGAAGCCGGCATCGCCGCGAATACGGCCAATCCGCCGTTGAACGCCGACATGCAGCGCATGATCGGCGAGATCGACGCGCTCGCGGCCAGCGCCGCCGCAGGGGGCCAGGCCCAGGCCGGGGCGAACGCGGACGCGGACGCGCCCGCGGAGGAAGCGCACCACATGCTGCTGTCTGCCTACACCGGCAACACCAGCCACTAATTCGGCGGACCTGCCATGAGCGTATCGATCGGGGCCGTCAACGAGCTGGTATCCGTCATCCAGGGCCAGCTCGCCGTGCGCCGGCCCGTCGGCAAGCCGGCGGCGCGGGCCACGGGGGGCGGCGCACCCGGGGCACCGGGTGCACGCTACGCGCCGGGACAACTGACGGCCCTGATCGAGCAGCGCGTGCGCCAGATCGGCGCCGACGATCCGCAGCGCGGCCGCAAGGCCTTCCGCGTGTTCCTGGAGGCGGTGCTGCTCTCGCATTTCGGCGAGGCGCTGGTGGCCGACCCCAAGTTCTTCCAACTGGTCGACGAAGTCCAGGGCAGCCTCGAAGCCGACCCGGCGTCCTCCGAACTTGTCGCCAGCGCGGTGGCCCACCTGACCGGGCAGGCCGACTGAGCTCTTTTATGAACCGTACGACCGTCATGCACTTCCATTTTCCGCCGCCCCAGCGCGGCGCCGACCGAGGGCTTTGCCATGGGTGCTGACCAGGCGCTGCAAATGCTGGCCGACATGCTCTGGAATGCCTTGATCATTTCCGGGCCCTTCCTGGCCGTCACCCTGGCGGTGGGCCTCCTGATGAGCGTGATGCAGGTGATCACCCAGATCCAGGAAACCTCGCTCACCTTCATCCCCAAGATCATCGCCGCCGTGCTGGTGCTGGTCGTGTGCGGGGCCTGGATGCTGAAGCGCCTGGTGGCGTTCTCGGTCAACCTGATCGCCGGCATCCCCGGCTATTTCTGATACGGCACCCATGGTAGTCAATCTCGACCTGGGCTGGATCACGGCGGTGTTCCTGGTGGCCCTGCGGGTCGGCACCCTGCTCATCATGTCGCCGCTCTTTTCCACCCTGAGCGCGCCGGTCACGGTGCGCGTGCTGCTGACCATCGGCCTGTCGGCCGTGCTGGCCGGCGCGCCCGGGGTCGCCGCCGGGATCGTGGCGCCGCCCACGCTCGGCGCGGCGCTGCTGGCGGCGGCGGGCGAAGTGCTGGTCGGCGCGACCATGGCCTTCGGCGTGTTCGCCGCCTTCGGCGCGTTTTCGGTGGCCGGCAAGATCCTGGACGTCCAGGCCGGCTTCGCGATGGGCGGCGTCTACGATCCGGTCACCAGCGCCGGCGCGCCCTTGTTCTCGACCATGCTCAACCTGGTCGGCGTCGCCGCCTTCTTCGGCATGGACGCCCACCATGCGCTGCTGCGCGGCCTGGCCTTTTCGCTGGCCCAGGCCGCCCCCGGCGCCGGCCTGGCGGCGCTGTCGGCCGAACCCGTGATCCGCCAGTTCGGCCTGATGTTCTCCCTCGGCGTGGCCCTGATCGTTCCCGTCATGCTCTGCCTGCTGCTGGTGGAGGTAGGGCTGGCCATGATCTCGCGCGTGCTGCCGCAGATGAACGTGTTCTTCGTCATGGTGCCGCTCAAGATTTTCGCGGCCATCGCCATCCTCGCGCTGACCGTCGGCGCCCTGGCCCCGGCCATGGCCTCGGTCTACGCGTCGATCTTCCTGTTCTGGGAAAGGGTGCTGGGCTAGATGGCGGAGCAGGATGCCGACCGCTCGGAAAAGGCAACCGAGCATAAACTCGACGAAGCGCGCAAGAAGGGCACCGTCGCCAAGAGCGTGGACCTGGTATCCATGGGCATGCTGGCGGGCCTGGCCATCTGGCTCTATGGCAGCGGCTGGGACGCCCTGCGCCACAGCCTGCACACCCAGCGAAAAGTGCTGGCGCGCGCCGGCCAGCGCGACTGGAGCCCGGATGCCGTCGCCACCTGGCTGGGCGAGCTGCTGATCGACACCCTCAGCCTGATGGGGCCGCTCTTCCTGACCCTGGCGGTGGTGGCGGTGCTGGCGAATATCGCGCAGACCGGGCCGATCTTCAGCTTCTTCCCGATCAAGCCCGATCTCACCCGCATCAATCCGGTCACGGGCCTGAAGAAGCTGTTTTCCATGCGCGTGCTGTTCGAGACCGCCAAGAGCTGCATCAAGCTGGCGGTGCTTGGCGCGGTCCTTTACATGCTGATCGTGGACCTGATCCCAGGGCTGATCGGCTTGCCGACCGCGGATCCGAAGAGCTATGCGCGCCTGCTGCTGGACCTGGCCGGCGCGCTGGTGCTCAAGCTGGTCCTGGCGCTGCTGGTCATCGCGCTGCTGGACATGCTCTACACGCGCTGGGACTATGCCAGGCGCATGCGCATGAGCAAACGCGACGTGCGCGAGGAGTCCAAGAACCGCGAGGGCGACCCGCGCATCCGCGCCCGCATCCGCGACCTGCGCCGCGACATGCTCAAGCGCAGCCGCTCGCTGGGCAAGGTCGCCAGCGCCGACGTCCTGATCACCAACCCGACCCGGCTGGCCGTGGCCCTGAGCTACCGGCACGGCGTGTCGGGGGCGCCGCAGGTGGTGGCGAAAGGGGCGGGCGAACTGGCCCGCTCGATGCGCCAGCTGGCCGCCAAGCACAATATCCCGATCGTCCAGAACAAGCCGCTGGCCCGGGCCCTGTTCCGCGAAGTCGACTACGACGGCTATGTGCCGGAAAAGCTCTACCCCCAGATCGCCAGGATCATGGTCTGGGTCTATTCAATGCGTGAAGCGCGGCGCGCTTCCGGAAGGACTGAAGATGTTCTCGTTAAGTAAAGTGTTCACTAAAAACGCCGACCTGGTCATGGTCTTGCTGGTGATCGGTATCCTCACGGTGCTGTTCGTGCCGATTCCGTCCGGGCTGCTCGACTTCCTGATCCTGACGAATGTCGGCTTCGCGCTGCTGATCCTGCTGCTCACTTTCTATATCGCACGGCCGGTGGAGTTTTCCACCTTCCCCTCGCTGCTGCTGATCGCAACCCTGTTCCGGCTGTCGCTCAACGTGGCCGCCACCCGCCTGATCCTGTCCGACGCCGATGCGGGGCGGGTGATCGCCTCGATCGGGGCGTATGTGGTGGGCGGCAACTACGTGATCGGCCTGATCGTCTTCCTGATCCTGGTGGTGGTGCAGTACGTGGTGGTCACCAACGGCGCCCAGCGGGTCTCGGAAGTGGCGGCCCGCTTCACGCTCGACAGCATGCCGGGCCAGCAGATGAGCATCGACGCGGACCTGAACATGGGATTCATCGACCAGGAGGAAGCCAAGCGGCGCCGCAAGACCCTGGAAAAAGAAAGCGGCTTCTATGGCGCGATGGACGGCGCCAGCAAGTTCGTCAAGGGCGACGCCATCGCCGGCATCGTCATCCTGCTCATCAATATCATCGGCGGGCTGGTGATCGGCGTCATGCAGATGGGGATGCGCTGGGACGAGGCGCTGCACACCTTCACCCTGCTGACCGTCGGCGACGGCATCGTCACCCAGGTGCCGGCGCTGGTGATCGCGGTCGGCACCGGCATCATCGTCACGCGCTCGGCCTCGGACGGCAACCTGAGCGCGGAGACCCTGCGCCAGCTGACCTCCTTCCCCAAGACCCTGTACCTGGTGGCCGCCGCGCTGGCGGTGCTGATGTTCCTGCCCGGGATCCCGTCGCTGCCGGTGCTGACCATCGTGAGCCTGCTGGGCGGCGCCGCCTTCCTGGTGCAGCGCGCGAAGAAGCGCGGCGCGGCCGCCGAACCGGAGGAAGAGGGTGCCGGGGAGGCCGATCAGGACAGCTACGCCATGCTCAAGGTCGAGCCGGTGGAGGTGATGGTGGGCGCCGGCCTGGGCCCGCTGGTGAATGGCGACCAGACGATTTTCATGGAACGCATCGCCGCCATCCGCAAGCAGTACGCGCTCGACTCGGGCATGGTGCTGCCGCGCGTGCGCTTCCGCGACGCACCGCTGCTGGGGACCAACGCCTATGAGCTGCACATATTCGGGGTGCAGGCCGGCCGCGGCGAGATCATGACCGAGCGCACCCTGGCGATCCACGCCGGGGGCGACGCGCGCCAGGTGAAGGGGATCGAGACCCGCGAACCCACCTATGGCCTGCCCGCGATCTGGATCGAGGACAGCGAAAAAGAGCTGGCGCGGGCGGCGCGCTACACCCTGGTCGACGCCAGCACCGTGTTCATCACCCACCTGAGCGAGGTGCTCAAGCAGCAGTCGGCCGCGCTGCTGACCCGCACCGAGACCGAGCGCCTGCTGCAGCGGGTGCGCGACGACCAGCCCGGCCTGGTGGAGGAACTGGTGCCGACCATCCTGTCGCTCAGCGATGTGCAGAAGGTCCTGCAGAACCTGCTCAAGGAAAAGGTATCGATCCGCAATCTCGAAGTCATTCTCGAAACCCTGGCCGACGTCGGGCGCAACAGCAAGGACCTGGGCTACCTCACGGAGGTGGTGCGCCACAAGCTGGGCCCGGCCATCTGCCAGACTTTGCTGGGCGACAACACCTCGCTCAGCGTGCTGACGCTCGACCCGGCCATCGAGCAGGCGCTGCTGCAAAGCGTGCGCAATGCCGAGGCGGGCGCGACCCTGGCGGTGGAGCCGAAGTTCGCCGAGCAGCTGCTGGCCAGGCTGGCGGCCCAGGGCGAACGCATGATGAAGGCCAACATGCTGCCGGTGCTGCTCTGTTCGCCGGACCTGCGGCGCCATGTCCGGGCGCTGTCGGAGCGGGTGGTGCCGCACATGCGCATCCTGTCGATGGCGGAAATCCCGAACTCGATCAGCCTGAAATCCTTCTTCACGATCAGCCTCTGATCGTCCCGCCCATCCTCCCCAGCCGCGCATGCAGTCCGCCACCAAGGCGGACTGCCGGCCTTCCGTTTCATCCTCCGAGCATAACTTTTCGCTGGCCTTAAATTCTTGCTTTTTCCCGTGGATAAATTGTTTGTATAGGGGAATTTGCGTCCGGAAATTTTAGGCGGACGCATCATCAAACGAACAGTTACGGGAATCCAATAATATGGTAGCGATCGTCAGCGGCAAAAGCCTGGGTCTTCTCAGCAGCTCCCTCGATGTCCTTGGCTCGAAAAACGGCCAGATAGGCAATGCCGCATCGGGGCGCAACGGCGACCTGGTCTACATTAACGCCGCCAACGGCAACCTGATGATGCAGCACCGCGACGAGTTCCTGGCCTCGCGCGGCATCAACACTGCACTGTTCCGTACCTATAACAGCCAGGGCGTGTACACCGACCGCTTCGGCGCGGGCGGCGGCGGCAGCGATGACAACTTCCGGATGGGTATCCAGAAGCAGGTCAAGCAAACCGGCAACCTCAACACCGGCGGCTCCTCGATCACCCGCACCGAGGGCGACGGCAGCACCAGCGTCTACTTTTACGACTCGGCCAGGGGTTTGTATGTCGGCAACGACGGCGACGGCGCCTACGACACGATCGCCTACAATCCGGGCGGCACGCCGACCTTCACCTGGATCGACGGCGTCACCCAGGCGCGCGAGGTCTACAACAACTCCGGCCTGATGCTGTCGGCGACCGATGCCGACGGCAATACCACGACCTACAACTACATCAACGGCAAGGTCCTCAGCAGCGTGGTCATGGCGTCGGGCGACGTCATGCACTTCGACTACTCCAACGACCACGACCTGATCGCCGTGCGCACCGTCAGCCAGGGTGTCACGCATACCCGTATGCGCTACGGGTACGACAACTCGCACCGCCTGACCAGCATGACGGTCGACCTGAGCCCGGAAGACAACAGCGTCGCTGACGGCAACGCCTACACCACGACCTATACCTACGACGGTTCCAGCGACCGGGTCGCCAAGATGACCCAGGCCGACGGCACCTCGCTGAGCTTCACCTACGTCCGGATCGACACCAACTACCGCGTGGCCAGCGTGACCGACGGCCAGGGCCGCGTGACGCGCATGAATTACGACCTGGCCGCGCGCCGCACCGACATGACCGATCCGCTCGGCTATGTCACCAGCTTCTACTACGACGGGGCGGACCGCCTGACGCAGGTGCTGAGCCCGGCGGTGAGCGGGGTGCGCATCGCCACCTCCTATGCCTACGACGCCAACGGCAATGTGCTGAGCATCACCGACGGCAACGGCAATGCCGTCACCATGCAGTACGACGGCAACGGCAACCAGGTGCGCCAGCAGGACCCGCTTGGCAATGTGGTGGTGCGCACCTTCAACGCCACCAACCATGTGCTGACCGAGTCGGTGCGCATGGACAACGGCGCCGCGCCGCTGGTCACGCGCTATGTCTACGATAGCCGCAACCACCTGCGCTTCCAGATCAGCCCCGAGGGCCGGGTCACCGAAAGCCGCTACGACGGTTTCGGCCAGAAGCTCACCGAGATTTCCTATGCGGGCGCGGAGTACCTCACCGAGGGCATGGCCGAAAGCGCGGTCCCGACCGAAGCGGCCATGGCGGCCTGGGCCGCCGCCCAGGACCGCAGCAAGACCGAGCGCGCCGACTACACCTACGACTTCCGCAGCCAGCTGGCCAGCAGCACCACCTATCCGCGCGTCGATGCGGACGGCAAGGGCATCGCCGACGGCAGCGAATCGGTGACGCGCCTGTTCTACGACCGCACCGGCCGCCTGGTCAAGAGCCTCGATCCGCGCGTCCCGGCCGGCCCGGACGCGCTGGTCAGCAGCTATACCTACGACGGCCTGGACCGCCTGCTGGCCTTCACCAACGCCAACGGCCACCAGGTGCTGAACCGGTATGACGACGCCGGCAACCGGACCATCAGCATCCAGGCCAACGGCCTGGTCTCGACCTCGACCTACGACCGCAGCGGCGAGCTGACCGCCGTCATCGAGAGCGACCCCAGCGGCGCCGTGCTCGGCACCGCGCGCGTGTTCCACGACGCCGACGGCCGCCTGATCGCCACCCAGGACGCGACCGGCGTGCGCACCCGCTATGTCTACGACCCGGCCGGGCGCCGCGTCGGCACCGTCGACGGCACCGGCGCGCTGACCGAGAACATCTACGACTATGCCGGCAACGTGGTGCGCGTGGTGCGCTACGCCACCCTGGTCGACCGCGCCCTGCTGGGCGACACCGCCAGCGCCCAGCAGCCGCTCGACATCGACCGCATCCGGCCCGTCGCCAGCAGCGCCGACCGCAAGGTCGACTACGTGCACGACAAGGACAACCGACTGATCTTCACGATCGACGAAACCGGCTCGGTCACCCAGCAGTTCTTCGACGCCGCCGACCGCCTGACCGACGTGGTCAGCTACGCCACCACGATCGACCGGGCCGCCTTGCCGGCCAAGCTGACCCCGGCCGCCATTGCCGTCACCTCGAACCCGGCCGACCGCCACGTGCGCCACTTCTACGACGCCGACAAGCTGCGCGTCGGCACCCTGGACGCGGAAGGCTACCTGACCGAGAACCGCTACGACGCGGCGCGCCACCTGGTCGAGACCATCCGCTACGCCACCGCCACCCCGGTGGCGCTGCGCAGCTCCGGCAGCCTGGCGGACCTGAAGCCGGCCACGTCCGGCGACGACATCCATGTACACCAGTTCTTCGACGCCGCCGGCCGCCAGACCGGCACGGTGGACGGCGAGGGCTACCTGACCACCTTCGCCTACGACCTGGCCGGCAACAAGATCGGCGAGAACCGCTACGCCAACCGGGCCGGCGCCGTCACCCCGGGCGCCACCCTGGCCGCGATCCGTCCTGCGGCATCGAGCGCCGACCAGAAGCGCGGCTTCGCCTACGACGGCATCAACCAGCAGATCGCCTCGACCGACGTCTACGGCACCGTCACCAGGACCGCCTACAACAGCGTCGGCCAGGAAATCTCCGTGAACAAGGCCGACGGCACCCCGGACCAGCGCCTGAACCTGTTCAAGGTCGACTACCAGGGCCGCCGCATCGCTTCGCTGTCGGGCCGCGGCGGCGCTCTCCTGACCGGCAACGCCGCCGCGGACGCCGCCGTCTGGGCCCAGTACGCGACCCGCTACGAATACGACGCCGCCGGCCGCATGACGCGCTCGATCGACCCGCTCGGCAACGCCACCCTGTATTTCTACGACGGCCAGGGCCGCGCCACCCACACCGTCAACGCCCTGGGCGAAGTGCGCGGCGTGCGCTACAACGCCTTCGGCGAAGAGGTCGAGGCGATCGTCTACGGCACCCGCATCGACACCACCGGCCTGGCCGGCGGCATGAACGGCGGCCTGCTGGCCAAGCTGGCCGCCGCGGCCGGCGCGGCCGACACCCATGTGCAGCGCGAGTACAACCTGCGCGGCCAGCTGGCGCGCCTGATCGACGGCCTGGGCAAGGCCACCAGCTACAGCTACGACGCCTTCGGCGACCTGCGCGTCGAGCGCCGCCCGATCAGCGCCGCCGTCAGCGAAGTGCTGGAGTACACCTACGACCGCCGCGGCCAGCGTACCAGCCTGCTCGAAGACGTGGGCGCGCTCAACCGCCGCACCGCCACCGAATACGACGCCTTCGGACGCGCGGTCGCCACCATCGATGCGCGCGGCCACATTACCCGCACCAGCTACGACCGCAACGGGCGCAGCGTGGCGACCGTCGATCCGCTCGACTACACCCGCAGCGTCAGCTACGACGCCTTCGACCGCGTCCTGACCCAGACCGACGCGCGCGGCAACACCACGACCTTCGCCTACGACGACCAGGCGCGCAGCATCGTCGTGACCACGCCGGAAGGCATCGTCACCAGCACGGTCAATAACCGCCACGGGCAGCAGTTCACCGTCCGCGACGGCAACGGCAACAGCACCCACTATGCCTACGACCAGAGCGGCAACCTGGTCGGCGTGACCGACGCCGACGGCGTGCTCAGCACCCAGGGCTTCGACCGTGCCGAACGGCTGATCTCGAGCACCGACGCCAACGGCGTCGTCACCAGCACCACCTACGACGCGGTCAACCGCCGCCTGAGCCAGACCGTCGACACGGCCGCGCTGCAGCTGACCACCCGCTATACCTACGACGCCAAGGGCCAGCAGGTCAGCGTGACCGACCCGAACGGCACCGTCACCACCACCGCCTACGACCTGAACGGGCAGGTCACGCGCGTGGCGGTCGACCCGAACGGCCTGCGCCTGACCCAGGCCTATACCTACGACGACCAGGGCCGCAAGCTGAGCGTGACCCAGGGCCAGGCCGGCGTCGACGGCCAGACCACGGTCTACCGCTACGACGGCCTGGGCCAGCGTCTCGAGGAGGTGGTGGACCCGGACGGCCTGGCGCTGCGCACCAGCTACGAATACGACGAGATCGGCAACGTGGTCGCCGTGACCGATCCGAACGGCCATGTGCGCCGCCACAGCTACGACGCCGACAACCGCCTGGTCGCCACGCTTGACGCGCTCGGCAACCTCACCAGCTATACCTACGACGGCAACAACAACCGCACCAGCGTCACCGACGGCAACGGCCACGTCACCACCTTCGTCTACGACCGCGACAACCGCCTGGTCGAGCAGATCGACGCCCTCCAGGGCGTGACGCGCTACGCCTACGACGGCAACAACAACCGCATCAGCACCACCGATGCGCTGGGCAACACGACCACCTACCGCTACGACGCCCTGAACCGCGTCATCGGCCAGACCGACGCCCTCGGCGCCGTCACCAGCTATTCGTACGACCACAACGGCAACCGCATCGGCAAGGTGGACGCCAACGGCCACGCCATTTCCTACGCCTACGACGGCGCCAACCGCCCGGTGTCGACCACCGACGCGCTGGGCGCGGTCACGACCTATACCTACGACGCGATGGGCCGCCGCCTGTCCCAGCTCGACCCGAATGGGCACGCCACCTACGCCGAGTACGATGCCGCCGGACGCCAGGTGGCCCAGGTCGACGCGCGCGGCTTCCGCTCGACCATGACCTACGACTACGCCGGCCAGCGCACCAGCCTGACCGACGCCCGCGGCAATGTCACCCAGTACCGCTACGACGCCGGCAAGCGCCTGGTGGCCCAGGTCGACGCGTCGGGCGCGGTCACCGCCTACGAGTACGACGCGGCCGGCAACCGCACCGCGGTGGTGGACGCCAACGGCCACCGCACGGTCTACGCCTACGATGCCGAAAACCGCCTGGTCAGCCAGACCGACCCGCTCGGCAACACCACCAGCTACAGCTACGACGCGGTCGGCAACCGCATCGCCCAGGTCGACGCCAACGGCCACCGCCGTACGTTCACCTACGATGCGCTGAACCGCCTGGTGGAGCAGGCCGACCCGCTGGGCGGCGTTACCCGCTTCGTGTTCGACGCCGTCGGCAACCGCCTGGAAGAGACCGACGCCAACGGCCACACCACGCGCATGAGCTACGATGCCCAGCATCGCCTGCTCACCCGCACCGACGCCCTGGGCGGCGTCACCAGCCATACCTACGACCTGGTCGGCAACCGCATCGCCCTGCGCGACGCCAACGGCCATGCCACCACCTACGCCTACGACGCCAACAACCGTCTGGTGCGCGAGACCGATGCGCTGGGCAACAGCGACCTGATCGCCTATGACCCCGTGGGTAACCGCGCCAGCCTCACCGACAGGCTCGGCAACGTCACGGTCTACGCCTACGACGCCGACAACCGCCTGGTAAGCGAGACCGATGCGCTCGGCAACACGACCGCCTGGGCCTTCGACGCGGTCGGCAACCGGGTGAGCGTGACCGATGCCAACGGCCATGTCACGACCCTGGCCTACGACGTCAACAACCGCCTGGTGGCCGAGACGGACGCCAACGGCGCCGTCACGCGCCACGGCTACGACGCGGTCGGCAACCGCGTGTCGCTGACCGACCCGAACGGCAATATCACGCAGTTCGTCTATGACGCCGCCAACCGCCTGGTGAGCCAGTCCGACGCCCTGGGCAACACCACCGCCACCGAGTACGACGCCGTCGGCAACCGCACGGCGCGGATCGACGCCAACGGCAACCGCACCGCCCTGGCCTACGACGCCAACGACCGCCTGGTCGCCAGCGTCGACGCCCTCGGCGGCCTTACCGCCTACCAGTACGATGCGGTCGGCAACCAGGTCGGCATCACCGACGCCAACGGCGGCCAGGTCCGGGTCGGCTTCGACGCGCTCAACCGCGCCGTGTCGCGCATCGATGCGATGGGCTACGCCAGCAGCCAGTCCTACGACGCGGTCGGCAACCGCATCGGCAGCGTGGATGCAAACGGCAACGCCAGCAGCTTCGCCTACGACGCCGTCAACCGCCTGCTCGCGGCGACCGACCCGCTCGGCCTGGTCACCGCCTACGAATACGACGCGGTCGGCAACCGCCTGGCCGT
>CAMPHU010000064.1 GCA_946886065.1 uncultured Massilia sp.
GGCGCCGGAACGCTACAGGCAGGCCCTGGAGATCCTGCTGCAGGACCCGCAGACCGACGCCGTGCTGGTGGTGCATTCGCCGACCGCCACCGTCGACAGCCGCGCGGTGGCCGAGGCGATTGCGCCGGTGGCGAGCGCCGCCTCGCGCACGGTGCTGTCCTGCTGGCTGGGCGGCGCCTCGGTGGCGGAGGCGCGCACCATCGCCGCCGGTGCGCGCATGCCGGCCTACCGCACGCCGGAGGACGCGGTCGCCGGCTTCCTCCAGCTGGTGAACTACCGCCGCAACCAGAACCTGCTGATGGAGGTGCCGCCATCGATGACCGGCACCGTGGCGCCGGACCGCGCGGGAGCGCGCGCCCTGGTGCGCGAAGCCCTGGCCGGCGGGCGCTACCTGCTGTCCGATCCCGAGGCCAAGGCGATCCTGCGCAACTACGGCATGGCCCTGGTCGAGACCCGCACGGCGCGCGACGCCGACGAGGCGGTCGCCAGCGCGCGCGCGCTCGGCTTTCCGGTGGCGCTCAAGATCCTGACGCCCGACGTGATGCACAAGTCCGATTTCGGCGGGGTGGTCCTGGACCTCGATGCCGAGGAAGCCGTGCGCGCCGCCGCGCTGCGCATGCGGCGCCGGCTCGGCGAGGTGTTCCCGCTGGCGCGCTTCGAGGGCTATTCGGTGCAGACCATGTGCCGCCGCTCGCATGCGCATGAACTGATCGTGGGCGCCGCGCTCGACCCGGTGTTCGGGCCGGTGATCGTGTTCGGCCAGGGCGGGGTGGCGGTCGAAGTGGCCGATGACCATGCGGTGGGCCTGCCGCCCCTGAACCTGGTGCTGGCGCGCGACCTGGTCGACCGTACCCGCGTGGCGCGCCTGCTGGCGGGCTACCGCAACCGGCCGGCGGCCAACCTGGACGCCATCCTGGCCGCGCTGGTGCAGGTATCGCGCCTGGTGTCCGACATTCCCGAGATCGTGGAGCTGGACATCAATCCCCTGGTCGTCGACAGCAACGGCGCGGTGGTGCTGGACGCGCGCATGCGCCTGGCCATGGCGGACCGCTCGGGCAGCACCCTGGACCGGCTGGCGATCCGCCCCTATCCGCGCGAGCTGGAGGAAACCATCGAATGGCAGGGCCGGAAGCTGCTGCTGCGCCCGATCCGCCCGGAGGACGGCCCGGCCCACCTGGCCTTCTTCGACGCGCTCACGGCGGACGACATCCGCTACCGCATGTTCGTGCGCATCCGCGAGCTGCAGCCTTCGCAGCTGGCGCGCTTCACCCAGATCGACTACGACCGCGAGATGGCCTTCATCGCCACACGGCCAGTAGAGGCGCGCGCCAATGCCGAGGGCGTGCCCGAGACCCTGGCGGTGGGCCGGGTGGTGGCGGACCCGGACAACGTCAGCGCCGAATTCGCGGTCACGGTGCGCTCGGACCTGAAGGGCATGGGCCTGGGCCGCATCATGATGGAAAAGCTGATCGCCTATTGCCGCGTGCGCGGCACGCGCGAGATCGTGGGCGAGGCGCTGCCGCAGAATGCGCGCATCGTGGCCATGGTGAAGAAGCTCGGCTTCGAAGTGAAGATCGGGGAGGAGGGCATCCGCCACATGCGGCTGCCGCTGCGCTAGCGCCATCCAGCGCCATCGACCTGGTCCGCGCCGGATGCTATGCTTGCTCCTGCTCGAGCAACAGGATGGGAAGATGCTGACCGCGATCGACAATTACCTGATGGATGCCCGGCCCCGGCAGATCGAAAGCCTGCGCCGCTGGGGCCTGGAATTCCTTTATTTCGGCATCAAGGAAGCGCGCGCCTGCCTGTTCGTGGGCCTGTTCCTGTTCGCCATGCTGCTCACGCCGCGCGCCGGCATCCTGGGCATTCCGCGCTACGACGTGCTGCTGGCGATCGCCATCGGCCTGCAATTGTGGATGGTCTGGGCCAAACTCGAAACCTGGGACGAACTCAAGGCCGTCTGCCTGTTCCACGCGGTCGGCTTCGCGCTCGAGGCCTTCAAGGTCTCGTCGAGCATCCAGTCGTGGAGCTACCCCGACTTCGCCTATACCAAGCTGTTCGGCGTGCCGCTGTTCTCCGGCTTCATGTATGCGACCATCGGCAGCTACATGATCCAGTCCTGGCGCCTGCTCGACCTGCGGGTGCGCCACCATCCGCCGTACTGGATGGCGGCCACCATCGCCATCCTGATCTACGCGAACTTCTTCACCCACCACTACATCGGCGACTACCGCTGGTACCTGGCCGCCTGCGCGCTGGGCCTGTATTCGCGCACCATGGTGACCTTCCGGCCGCTGGACCGCGACCGCCAGATGCCGCTGCTGCTGGCCTTCGTGCTGATCGGCTTCTTCATCTGGCTGGCCGAGAACATCGGCACTTTCTGGGGCGTGTGGCGTTATCCGAACCAGCTGGGGGCGTGGTCGGTGGTCCACCTGAGCAAGTGGAGTTCGTGGTCGCTGCTGGTGATCATGACCTTCACCATCGTGGCGAGCCTCAAGCACATCAAGGAAAAGATCCACGTGCCGGAGGCGTGAAGTACCACTAAAAGTGTTCTCCCACCAGCAGTAAAACCGTCACCCCGGCGAAGGCCGGGGCCCAAGTTCGTTGAGCAGCCGGTACGCGTGCAAACTTGGGTTCCGGCCTCCGCCGGAACGACGTACCGAAGCTGCGGGACTGACGTGCGGCGCCTTACCTGCGGAAGCGCACGTCCTCGCTCACCACCGGGGCATTGCCCTTGGGCTTTTTCGGCTTCTTGGGCTTCTTGACGATCTGCCCGCCCGGCGCCGTTTCCGGTACCCGATGGTCCGGTTCGAACCCCGCTTCGTCCTCCCGCCTGATCACCTGCCTGGTCAGCGCCTCGATCGCGGCCAGCTGCTCGATCTCGTCCGCGCACACCAGCGAGACCGCCTCGCCCGAGGCCCCGGCGCGCCCGGTGCGTCCGGTGCGGTGCACATAGTCCTCCGCCACGATCGGCAGGTCGACATTGACCACCGCCGGCAGGTCGTCGATATCGAGGCCGCGCGCCGCAACGTCGGTCGCCACCAGCACCCGCACCTCGCCGGCCTTGAAGCGCTCCAGCGCACGCAGGCGCGCCGGCTGCGGCTTGTCGCCGTGGATCGCATCGGCATCGATGCGCTTGGCGGCCAGCATGCCGACCAGCTCGTCCACGCCCTTGCGGGTCTTGGCGAAGGCCAGCACCTGGGGCCAGGCGTGCTTCTTGAGCAGGTGCACGAACAGTTCGGGCTTGCGCTTCTTGTCGACCGGCACCAGCCACTGCTTGACCGCCGACACCGTGGTGTTGCGCGGCGTGGCCTCGATGCGCACCGGTTCGCGCAGCAGGCGGTTGGCCATGGCGCGGATCTGGTCGGAGAAGGTCGCCGAGAACAGCAGGGTCTGGCGTTTCCTGGGCAGCACCGCGAACAGCTGGTCCAGCTCCTTGGAAAAACCGAGGTCGAGCATGCGGTCGGCCTCGTCCAGCACCAGCACCTTCACCTCATTGAAGCCCACCGCATTCTGGCGGTGCAGGTCGAGCAGGCGTCCGGGCGTGGCCACCAGCACGTCCACGCCCTTGCGCAGCGCCATCATCTGCGGGTTGATGCTGACCCCGCCGTAAGCCGCCAGCGAGCGCAGTTCCAGGCCCTGGGAATAGGTGCGCACGCTCTCGTGCACCTGCTCGGCCAGTTCGCGGGTGGGCACCAGGATCAGCGCGCGGACGGCATTGCTCGACACCTTGCCCGAGCTCTTCACCAGGCGCTGCAGCAGCGGCAGCGTGAAGCCGGCGGTCTTGCCGGTGCCGGTCTGGGCGGCCGCCATCACGTCCTTTCCGGCCAACACGGCGGGAATGGCCTGCTGCTGGACGGCGGTCGGGGTGTGGTAGGCGAGGGTGTCGAGGGTGGCGAGGATCTGGTCGATCAGGCCCAGGGATGCGAACGACATGGACAGGGAAACTTTCAGCTAAGAATGGATTAGCCGTAGTTTACCTTGCCGCGGCCGGCAAGGCGAAGCTTTCCAGGCGGGCTGGGCGTTCTGGTGTCAGCGGATGTCGATCACGACCGAGAAGTCGGCGATCGGCTTGACCGGTTCGTTATGCTCGCGGCAGCCGGACAGGGCCAGGCAGGCGACAGCAAGGGCGGCGGTCAGGACATGGCGGGATTGCATGGTGGAGCCCTCCGTGGAATGGCTCCATCATACGCCCCTGCCAAATATATGCATCAACAATCCGTATCAAAAACGGTAATCAAAAACGGTAAGAAGCGCTTGCGCGCAGCACCGGGAAGAACTTGTAGTCGGAGGCGTCCTCGGACAGGCGCAGTTCCTCGGCCTTGAGGTCGCGCGCCAGTGCGCTGCAGAGTACGGTTCCGCCTGCGCAGTCGACGCTCTCGAGCGTGGTGCGGGCCTTGCCCTGGTAGAAGGCGCCGAGCTCGGCGGAGAAGTTCAGGCGCTTTTCCGGATTGAGCGCATTGCCCCAGCCGATGCCCAGGTAGGGCGCAGCCTTGCGGAAGCTGACCGTGCCGTTCACGGTGCCGACGTCGCGCGCCGAGTACTGCCGGCCATTGATCGTGTAGCTGCCGGCACGGTCGGCGCTGCCGACGGCGTCGAAGCGGTTGCCGTTGTAGACCGCGCCGCCGGTGATCCGGAAGCTGCCCGCGCCCGGATACCAGTCGACCAGCAGGTCGGCGGTCTGCAGCTTGCCGTCGAGCTGGTAATCGATCTGGCCCGAACGCTGGTCGAAGTCGTAGCCGATGTAGTTGGCGCCGATGCGGCCGTTGAAGGACGCGCCCAGCGGCGCCACCAGGTGCATGCCGGCGCCGGTGCTGCCGGCATCGAGGGTGACGCCGGGCTGGGCGTGGGCGGGCAGGGCGAGGAGACCGAGCAGGGCGGTGCAGCCGAGGGCTGCGCGGAGCGGGAGAGCGAGGAACATGGCGGGTTTTCTTGTGGCAAAACCCGGCATTGTAGCCGCCGGGACGGCGCGCACGAGACCGGATGGGGCCGGCGCGCAACGGTGGATGCCACTTTTTTTATCGCCGGACGGGGTGGTTTCGTCGGCCCATATCCGACTCCGTCGCATAATGTCACTTGGCAATGATTGTTCTGGCTATGCTGGCCATGCCAATCACGATGGAAGGACTACCATGCTCTCAAGTACATTTCACCTCGGCCGGCTGCTGCTGGCCTGGATCCTGGCCTACATGGCCATCTTCATTACGATGCACGAAACCTTGCTGGAGCAGGTCGGCATCCACATGGAAGGCTATATCGTACTGTTCGGCTTCCTGCTGGGCGGATGGGTGGTGTCGGTTGCCTTTTCCCACGTGCGCCGGGTGCGCCTGGTGGCGGGACAGCTGAACCGCAGCACCCTGTCCAATCGCCAGCGCCGCCAGATCGAGATCCCCTTCGAGGCCGGCGAAGCCTTCGACATGATCGACGCCGCCATCCGCGAGCTGCCCGGTTCCGTGATCGCCGACAGCGCGCGCGACAGCCTGCAGGTGCGCGCCAAGGTACAGCGCATCGACCCCTACGGCGGCCAGTCGCCCTACGGCTGGGCGCTGGAACACCTGTCGACCCGCCACAACCAGATCCTGGCCACCGTCACTCCCAACGGCGACGACGCCGGCAGCGTGACCCTGATCTGCGAACCGGAAGGCCCTGCCTGGACCGACTGGTTCCTGGTCGACCACGGCACCAACCTGGAGAATGCGGAAGCCATCGTGCGCGCCATCACCCGCCGCGTGGCCGAGCGCCGCCGCAGCGAGCAGGCCAAGGTGCGCCAGACCGCGACCGAGAAGGAATTGACGGTGGCGCGCCTGAACCTGCTGCACGCCCAGGTCGAGCCCCACTTCCTGTACAACACCCTGGCCAGCGCCCAGGTGCTGACCCGCAGCGACCCGGCGCGCGCCGACGAGATGCTGGGCAACCTGATCTCCTACCTGCGCCACTCGCTGCCGCGCACCGAGGACCTGCCCTCGACCCTGGGCGAGGAACTGGAACGGGTGCGCGCCTACCTCGACATCCTCAAGATCCGCATGGGCTCGCGCCTGAACCTCCAGCTCGACGTGCCGGACGCGCTGAAGAACGTGCTGTTCCCGACCATGATGCTGCAGACCCTGGTGGAGAACGCGATCAAGCACGGCATCGAGCCCAAGCCCGGCGGCGGCACCGTCTGGGTCCTGGCGCGCGCCGTCGACAGCACGGTGGCGGTGACGGTGGCCGACGACGGACGCGGCTTCACGGCCGAAGGCGGCGGCACCGGCATCGGCCTGCGCAATGTGCGCGAGCGCCTGCGCCTGGCCTACGGTTCGGCGGCCTCGTTCTCGATCGTGTCGAATTTCCCGAGCGGCGTGGCGGCCACCATCACGGTGCCGCTGGCGATGCAGGGTGGAGGTGCCCAGCATGCTTAATTCCCCCATCCGATGCGTGATCGCCGAAGACGAAGCCCTGCTGCGCGAATCGCTGGTGGCGCAACTGGCTTCGGTCTGGCCCGAGCTCGAGATCGTCGCCGCCTGCGAGGACGGCGGCAGCGCCCTGGAGGCGATCGCGGCCCACAAGCCCGACCTGGCCTTCCTGGACATCCGCATGCCGGGCCTGTCCGGGCTGGAGGTGGCCACCGCCCTGGTGGACGCGGGCCTGCGCACCGAAGTGGTGTTCGTCACGGCCTACGACCAGTACGCCATCGACGCCTTCGAGCGCGGCGCGGTCGACTACCTGCTCAAGCCGGTGGCGCGCGAGCGCCTGGCGGCGACCGTGGGCCGGGTGCGCGAGCGCCTGGCGCGGGGCAGCCAGGACAAGGGCCAGCTGGCGGCGCTGCTGGAGCGCCTGGCCGGCGTGGCCTCGGTGGCGACACCGGCGCCGCGCGCCGAACCGCTGGTCTGGCTGACCGCCAGCCGCGGGGTGGAGACGCGCCTGATCCTGGTCGACGACGTCGCCTACTTCCAGGCCGATTCCAAGTACACCGTGGTGATGACGGCTGACGGCGAGGCGCTGCTGAGGAAGCCGATCCGCGATTTGCTGGAGGTGCTCGACCCGACCATGTTCAAGCAGGTGCACCGCTCGACCATCGTCAACCTGCGCGCGGTGGCGGCGGTGACCCGCGACGACACCGGGCGCGGCACCATCCGCCTGAAGAACCGGCCGGAGACGCTGTCCGTCAGCCAGCCCTTCATGGCGCTGTTCCGCCACATGTAAAGGGCAAAACAAGGGACAGATGTAAGCGAGTGTGACAAGCTCGACAGACTGTAAGAATGTGGCCTAACGAACACAGACAAGAACGTTGCAGATGGTAAAGTTCGTCTTACAACATTTTTTGTGAGACCAGCATGAAACAACTGATCATCGGCGCGGCCCTGCTGGCCGCCGCCCTCCCTGCGATGGCCCAGACCGGCGTCAGCGTCAGCATCGGCCAGCCCGGCTTCTACGGCCGCATCGACATCGGCGACTTCGCCCGCCCGCAGGTGGTGTACGCCCAGCCGGTGATCGTGGAAGAGCACCGCCACTACCGCGCCGAGCCGATCTACCTGCGCGTGCCGCCGGGCCACCGCAAGAACTGGAAGAAGCACTGCAGGCACTACGGCGCCTGCGGCCAGCCGGTGATGTTCGTGCGCGACGAGTGGTACAACCGCGAGGTGGTGCCGCGCTACCGCGAGACCCGTGTCTACGCCGCGCCGCCCCAGGTGCGCTACGAGGAACCGCGCCATGAGCAGCATGGCGGAGGCCATGGTCACGGCAACGGCGGCGGCCACGGCAAGGGCCATGGCAACGGCAAGGGCCACGGCCGCGGCCACGACTGAGTCCTGCGCGGCGCGGTTCAATCCGCCGCGCCGTTTTTTGCAAGCATAGTAAGATTGCCATATTGCCCACCTCCGGCGCCCGGCCGGACCGGGCGCCATGACGGAGGCAAGCTTGCGCAGCGAGATCGTGATCGTGGGAGGCGGGGCCGGGGGGCTGGAGCTCGCCTGCAAACTGGGGCGCAAACTGGGGCCGTCCAAGGTGACGCTGGTCGACAGCCGCCTGTACCATATCTGGAAACCTTCACTGCACGAAGTGGCGGCGGGCACCCTCGACATCCACCAGGAAGGCCTGTCCTACCCGATGCTGGCGCACGACAACGGCTTCAATTTCGTGTTCGGCCCGATGACCGGCATGGACGCCGCGTCCCGGACCATCTCGATCGGCGCCGTGCGTTCCGCCACCGACAACGCGGAGATCCTGCCTGACCGGCGCCTGTCCTATGATTCAGTGGTGATCGCGGTGGGCAGCACCTCGAATTACTTCGGCGTGCCGGGCGCGCGCGAGCACACCATTTCCCTGAACGCCACCGAGGACGCCGAGCATTTCCGCCTGCGCATGCTGCGCCTGATGCTGGCCGTCGAGCAGCAGCGCGAGGAGGGCAAGGACGCCGGCCTGGACGTGGTGATCATCGGCGGCGGCGCCACCGGCGTGGAGCTGGCGGCGGAACTGCGCGAGGCTTCCGGGGCCTACGCCAACTACGGCTTCAATGCGCTGGACGGGCGGCGCGACGTGCGCATCACCATCCTCGAAGGCGCGCCGCGCATCCTGGCGCCCTTGCCGGAGAAGGTGTCCAGCGCGGCCGCCGACCTGCTGCACAAGCGTGGCATCAGGGTGGTGCCGGATTGCCGCGTCACCGCGATCGAGCGCGACCGCGTGATGGACAAGGACGGCAATGTCTACCCGTCCGACCTGTGCGTGTGGGCGGCCGGCATCCGCGCGCCGGAACTGCTCGGTTCACTGGGCCTGCCGACCGCCAAGGGCGGACAGCTCGAGGTGGACGCCCAGTTGCGGGTGAAAGGCGTGCCGGGCGTGTATGCGCTGGGCGACTGCGCCGCCTGCGTGGACGGCAACGGGCAGGCGGTGCCGCCGCGCGCCCAGGCCGCGCACCAGCAGGCCGACTACCTGGTCGCGGCCTTCCTGCGCCTGGCCAGGGGGCAGGCGCCGCAAGAGAAACCCTATATCTACAAGGACTATGGCTCGCTGGTGTCGGTGGGGCAGAGCACCAGCGTGGGCAGCCTGATGGGATCGCTGCGCGGGGCCAGCTGGTTCGTGCAGGGCACCCTGGCGCGCGCCATGTATGCCAGCCTGCACCTGATGCACCACCGCGCCGTGCTCGGATCGCTGCGCACGGGATTGCTGGCGGTGGCGCGCTTCCTCATCCGGCGCAGTACGCCCTTGGTCAAGCTGCACTAGTCGCCGATAGGCCAGGCAGGCCTGGGAAAGGCCGCCTCAGGCGGCGTGGGCTTCGCGCGGCAAGGTCATGCGCAGCAGGGCGCCGCCGGATTCGGCGCGCGCCAGCACCAGCTCTCCGCCCAGGTAGCGGGCGCGCTCGCGCAGCAGGCGCAGGCCGTGGCAATCCAGGGAGTCCATGGCGCCGGCGCAGTCGTGCGGGCCGACGCCGTTGTCGCGCACGGTGAGCATCACCTGCTCGCCATCGTCGTCGAGAATCACCTCCACTTCGCTCGCCTTGCCGTGCGTGCGCGCGTTGCGCAAGCCTTCCTCGGCGCAGCGCAGCAGCACCACGCCCTGGGTGCGGCTGTAGTGGCAGTCCTCGTCCGGCAGGCTGGTGCGCGCCGCCAGCCCGTGCTCGGCGCCGAAGGCCGGCACCAGCTCGGCCAGGGCGGCGTGCAGGCCCAGGAACTCGAGCTTGTCGTTCCACAGCTCCAGCTGCATCTTGCGGTTGGTTTCGATGATGCTCGCCAGCAGCTGCTTCATCTGGGCGCTGCGGTCGCGCATCGCCTTGTTCTCCGGCGGGATATGCTGGCTCAGCAGGGCCAGGTGCATGGTCAGGGCCGTCATCGACGAGCCCAGGCTGTCGTGCAGCCGGCGCGCCAGCAGGCGCTTTTCCTCGTCCCAGCAGGCGGCGAGGTAAGCCAGCATTTCTGTCAGGTCAGCGGTGCGCGCCGCGACCAGGTGTTCGAGTTCCCGGTCGGAGTGCGGATGGGCCGGTTCGGTCATCGTTGGCTCGGTTGAATATTTCCCAAATCATACAACAGTTGGCGGAGCGACGGCGCGCGGCGGGGATGCGCGCCGGAGCGGCGGCAGCGTGCGGCTCCGCACATACTGTTGCGCTGTTGTGGGCGAAGCTGGAACCCGTGGCCGCAGCGCCGCCAGACCAAGCGTAGTGTAAACAGACAACATCATCGGGGGTTTTAATGACGAGCAAACAACAGCAAGACGCGATCGCGCTCCTGACCTCGCAGCACAAGGAGGTCACCGCCATGTTCAAGGAATTCGAGGAGCTGGGCGACCGCGCCAAGGCCGGCAAAAAGAAAATCGCCGACAAGATCTGCCAGAACCTGGTCATGCATACCATGATCGAGGAAGAGATTTTCTACCCGGCCGTGCGCGGGAACTCGAAGGAAGCCGAGGAAATGGTCGAGGAAGCCATCGTCGAACACGCTTCGGCCAAGGACCTGATCGCCCAGATCCAGGAAATGGACCCGGACGAAGAGCTGTACGACGCCAAGGTCAAGGTGCTCGGCGAAATGATCGAGCACCATGTCGAGGAAGAAGAGAAGGAGATGTTCCCGAAGGTCCGCAAGATGGATCTGGACCTGGCGACGCTGGGCCAGGAGATGAAGGCGCGCGGCGACGAGATCATGGCGTCGAGCTGAAGCCGTGCACCCGGCGCGGGCGCGCCGGGTCGCTCAGCGGCGGCGGCTCAGGCCGCGGCCGACTGTTCGCTGCGCACGCCCAGGGCGTCGAGCAGGCGCTCGATGTTGACCGGCTTGACCAGGTGCAGGTCGAAGCCCGCTTCGAACACGCGGCGCTGGTCTTCGGCCAGGCCGTAGCCGGTCAGCGCGATCAGCTTGATCGAGCGGGTGGCCGGGTCGGCGCGCAGGCGCCGCGCCACTTCGTAGCCGTCGATGCCTGGGAGGCCGATGTCGACCAGGGCCGCATCCGGCCGGTGGGCCGCGGCCGCGGCCACGCCCGCCAGACCGTCGCCGGCCTGGAACACCGGATAGCCGTGGGCCGCCAGCATGGTCGCCATCATCTCGCGGCCGTCTTCGTTGTCTTCGATGAGCAGCACCGAGGGCTTGCCGGTGCCGTCGCCGCTGCTTTCCTCCTGCGGCCCGCCCTGCAGCACCGGCTCGGTGCGCGGCAGGCGGATCACGAAGGTGCTGCCGTTGCCGGCGCCGGCGCTGTCCGCGCTGACGCTGCCGCCGTGCAGTTCGATCAGGCGCCGCACCAGCGACAGGCCGATGCCCAGGCCGCCCTGCGAGCGGTCGATCGAGATGGCGCCCTGCACGAACACGTCGAACACGTGCGGCAACAGCTCGGACGGAATGCCCACGCCGGAATCGCGCACGCTCAGCACCACGTCCTCGCCCTCGCGTCCCAGGCCGATATCGATGTTGCCGCCGCTGGGCGTGTACTTGAGGGCGTTGTCGAGCAGGTTGGAGATGATCTGCTCCAGCCGGGTCGGATCGCCGTCCACCCAGCCCGGGCTGAGGTCGACCGTGATGCGGTAGCCCGCGGTGCGGCCGGTGGCGCGGAAGGTCTCCAGGCAGGAGCCCACCAGGTTGGCCAGGTCGGTCGGCTGGCGCGCCAGCAGGATCTTGCCCGACATGGCGCGTGACAGGTCGAGCAGGTCGTCGACGATGCGCGACAGGTGCTGGCTCTGGCGCTGGATGATCTGCTTGGCGCGGCCGACGGTTTCGCCGCTCGCGCCCGGCAAACCGATCAGGGCGGAGGCGCTGCTGATGGCCGACAGCGGATTGCGCAGCTCGTGGCCCAGCATGGCCAGGAATTCGTCCTTGGCGTGGCTCTTGCGCTCGGCGTCGCGCCGTTCTTCCATCTCGCGCACGAGGCGGCGGTTGGTGGCGGTCAGTTCGGTGGTGCGCTGGGACAGCTTTTCCGCCTGGCGCTTGAGCTGCTCGTTCTTCATTGCCAGGGTCACGAAGACCGAGACCTTGGCGTGCAGGATCTGCGGAATCACCGGTGTAAACAGGAAGTCCGCGGCGCCGCGCTGGTAGGCCTTGAGGCGGTCGATTTCGTCGGCCAGGAAGGCGGTGACGAAGATGATCGGGATGTCGGCCGAGCGCGGGCGCTGGTGGATCGCCTCGGCGGTCTCGAAACCGTCCATGCCCGGCATGTTCACGTCCAGCAGGATGACGGCGAAATCGTGCAGCAGCACCTGGCGCAAGGCTTCCTGGCCGGAACGCGCGGACAGCACCGAGTAATTGCTTTCTTCAGCCCATTGGTCGAGAAGACTCGTCAGCGCAAGCAGGCTGGCGGCGTCGTCGTTCACGACCAGAATCTTGGGTTTGTCGGTGGTGGCCACGATGGTTCCTGATGCCTAAGTCTCTAATGTAGTGCTTTCGGCCAAGCATAGCAGAGCGCTCTGTTTCGCCGAAGAAAAATTCGTGATGAAATGAGCCATGATATCACGCGGCATAAAATGCAAAAAAGCAAAAGAATCAATCGTGCGCGGGGGTACGTGTACGCTGCCGCACATACGTGGCCGAGGGGTGTATGCGATAGTCAAGGCGTGTCCAGTTCAACCGCAATCGATGGGGACAGGGGCGCCTACTAGAGAGGACAAGACATGAATATCGACACCATCGTCAATCAAGCATTCCATGGCCAGTCGTTCCGCGCGCTGGTGGATGCGCCGCTCACCGCCCTGCAGGGCATCAGCGACAAGGAAGCCTCGGCGCTCGCAGCGCTGGGTATCAAGACCATCGGCGACCTGGCCGGATCGAAGCTCGTCAACTACGCCATCGCGATCAAGGCGCTGGCCGGCTGCGAGGGCCTGTCCAGCAAGGAAGCGGCCGAGGAAACCCTGCTCGACGACGCCGTCGAAATGACCTTCCCGGCCAGCGATCCGATCTCGGTCGACGCGGGCATCACCCGCATCGAGGTGCCGCCGGACAAGGTCGAGGCCAGCACCGACCACCAGGGCGCCAGCGCGATCGAGGCCCACAATCAGGAAGCCCTGGGCAACAACGCGATCCGCACCGGCTATCTGCAGCGCGGCGAAGGGGAGGGAAATCGCTGACACGGCGGTTTTCTATGCTTTTTGGATGAGGGCCGCGAAGCAACACTTCGTGGCCCTTGTTGTGTTTACACAGCAAAAAAGGCGTTTCCGTCCCCCGGCGGGGCAATGCGTGAGGGGGGCGGGAAGGCGCCGCGGCCGAGGCCCGGCGCCCGCGGCGTTTACCGGTGCGGCGCCAACTCCGCGGCGGGCGCGGCCGGCACGGGCGGCTTGACCGCCGCAGCCTTCTCGCGGTTGGCGGCCGGCGAGCAGAAGCGGTTCTTGCCGGCGCGCTTGGCTTCGTAGAGCGCGTAGTCGGCGATGCTGATCAGGGCGTCCACCGATTCGGCGTCGTCCGGATAGATGCTGATGCCGATCGAGGTCGACAGGCGCAGCGTCAGGTCGTTGATGAAGAAGGGCTCGGACAGCGCCTCGACCAGCTTGGCGGCCGGCCCCTGGGCGTCGGCCAGGCTGTGGATGTCGCCCAGCACCACCATGAATTCGTCGCCACCCAGGCGCGCCACGGTGTCTTCCTTGCGCGAGTTGGACAGCAGGCGCTGCGACACCATCTTGAGGATCTCGTCGCCATAGGCGTGGCCATAGGTGTCGTTGATCGCCTTGAAGCCGTCCAGGTCCAGGTACATGACGGCCGCCTTGGCATGGCCCCGGTTGGCGTGCTGGAGGGCCGTTTCGATGCGGTCTTCCAGCAGGCGGCGGTTGGGCAGGCCGGTGAGGGCATCGTGCAGCGCCAGCTCCTGCTGGGCGCGGCTGTACTGGGCCAGCTCCTTATAGAGCAGGCGCACTTCGAGCATGTTGTGGATGCGCTTGTGCACTTCGAGCAGGTCGAAGGGTTTGCTGATGAAGTCGCGCGCGCCCGCCTCGAGGGCGGCGATCTTGAAGCTCGGCTGGGCGGTCAGGGCCAGGACCGGCAGGTAGCCGCCCTGCTCGATTTCCTTCAGCCCCTTCATGACCTGGAAGCCGTTCAGTCCCGGCATCTGCAGGTCCAGCAGGATCAGGTCGTAGTTGTGCTCGCGGTGCAGCGGGCAGACCTGTTCCGGCAGCATGGTCGAACTGACGCAGGTGTAGCCTTCCTCGCGCAATATCTCTTCCATGAGTTCGATATTGTCGGGCGAGTCGTCTACCACGAGAATCTTGGCGTTCAAAATGTCTTGTCTACTCGGCATGCTTTTCTCTTCCTGCGATACTGGAAAGCAATTCCTTTCTTACTGGAATCGGGCTTTACCCATCTCTATATAGTCTAGCAAAGCTCCCAAAATTTCTTGTAGGACAGCGCCGCGTGTCGCGGTAGGAAGGTCAGCGACCTTGTCCACGGGCCGAGGCCGCCACCATTGGCGCGCTCGGGCCGACCACGATTCCGATGGCGGAAATCAACTCGCTGGGCTCTACGGGTTTCGAAATATGGGCCGAAAATCCCGCTTCCAGCGCCTTCAGGCGGTCTTCCGAACGGGCGAAGGCGGTCAGGGCGATGGCCGGGGTCAGGCCGCCGGCGTCGCGCGGCAGCTGGCGCACCCAGGTCAGGAGTTCCAGGCCGTCGACCTCCGGCATGCCCAGGTCGCTGATCAGGAGGTCGGGCGGCTGCTCGCGCAGCATCGCGAAGGCCTCGCGCGCGCTCGGGGCGACGCGCACGCTGGCGTGGCAGTCGCCCAGGATGCGGGCGATCAGTTCGCGCGCATCGCGGTCATCGTCCACCACCAGCACCGACAGGCCGCTCAGGTCGCGCACCATGGCTTCGGCCGGCGCCGTCTCGGGGAGCGGCGCCGCCGCCGGGATCGCGGAGGCGCGCGTCTGGCGGGCCCCGGTGCGCGCCTGCCGGGCCACCGGCAGCTCCACCGTGAAGCTGGCGCCCATGCCTTCGCCGGCGCTCTCGGCGCGCACCGTGCCGCCGTGCTGTTCGACCAGGTGCTTGACGATCGCGAGCCCCAGTCCCAGGCCGCCGTGGCGGCGCGTCATCGAGGCGTCGGCCTGGCGGAAGCGCTCGAACACGTGGGTGATGAATTCCGGGCGGATGCCGGCGCCGTTGTCGCGCACCGTGATCGCCACCTGGTCGTCGCGCCGGCCGATCTCCACCGTGACGATGCCGTCGCGCGGCGTGAACTTGATCGCGTTCGACAGCAGGTTCCAGATCACCTGCTGCAGGCGCCCCGGATCGCCCGCCACCATGCCGGCATCGGGATCGTAGCGCCGCTCCAGGTGGATGCGCTTGGCCTCGAGGGCCGGACGCACGGTGTCGATGGCGGCGTCGATGAAGGAGCCCGGCGCCAGCACCTGCATGTCGAGCAGCACCTGGCCGGAGGTGATGCGGCTCATGTCGAGCAGGTCTTCGATCAGCTGGGCCTGGGCGCGCGCATTGCGCTCGATGGTCGAGAGGCCGCGCTGCAGGTCGGCCTGGTCGCGGCTGCCGCGCCGCAGCACCTGCGACCAGCCAAGGATCGCCGACAGCGGCGTGCGCAGCTCGTGCGACAGGGTGGCCAGGAATTCGTCCTTCATCTGGCTGGTGCGCTCGGCTTCCTCGCGCGCCTCGCGCTCGTTCTCGAGCAGCACCTTGCGTTCCTCGGCGGCGCGGCGGGTGGCGTCGTACAGGCGCGCGTTGTCGAGGGCGATCGCGGCCTGGGCCGCGATGCCGCGCACGATGCGCTCGCTGCGCTCCCCGAACACGTCAGGTTCCGGATGGCCGAAGAACATGGTGCCGAGCAGCTCGCCCGAGCGCGCCACCACCGGCACCGCCATGTAGCTGCGCACCGCCGGATGCCCTGGCGGCAGGCCGAAGTGCGGCGCGTCGGCGGCGTAGCGTGGGTCGTTCGCGATGTCGGCCACGCGCACCAGGTCCTGGCTGCGCATGCCCGGTCCGAACAGGGCGGCCGCGTGCGGCTCGCCGAGGGTCTGGAACTCGGCCGTGGTGGAACCGGCCAGGGTCGCGAGCGAGAACAGGGTGCCGTCCTCGCGCCCGCCATCGCCGCCATGGTAGAAGAAGGCGCCGAAGCGCGCGCCGCACACGCCGTTGGCGGCGTCGGTGGCGGCGCGCAGCAGCGAGCGCAGGTCGCGGGTGGATGCGAGGACGCTGCCGGTGCTGTTGAGCAGTTCGAGCACGTGCGATTCCTCGCGCAGGGCCTGCTCGGCGCGCTTGACCTGGTCGACGTCGGTGTTGGTGCCGAACCAGCGCACCACGCGGCCTTCGCGGTCGCGCACCGCTTCCACCCGGCTCAGGAACCAGCGGTAGTTGCCGTCCGCTCCGCGCAGCGGGAATTCCATCTCGAAGGGCGAGCCGGTGCGCACCGATTCCTGCCAGTGCTCCAGCATCGCCTCCAGCACCGCCGGGTCGACCATCCTTTGCCAGCCCCAGCCGCGCGCTTCCTCGGGGGTGCTGCCGGTGTAGTCGTACCAGCGCTCGTTGAACCAGACGATGGCGCCGTCGGCATCCGCCATCCAGGCCAGCTGGGGAATGGTGTTGGCCAGGGCGCGCAGCATTTCCTCGCTCTGGCGCAGCGTGTCCTCGGCCTGCTTGCGGGTGCTGATGTCCTGCACCACGCCGCTCATGCCGCGCATGCCCCCGGCGCCGCCGGCGGCATCCGGGCGGCCGACCAGGGCGATCCAGCGCTCGCTGCGTTCATCCCCGCCGGCGCCGCGCACCCGGCATTCGATGTCCAGGTCCGTGTGCGCCGCGAAGGCGTCCAGCACCGCATGGCGCAGGCGCGCGCGGTCGTCGCGTTCGAGCCGGGTGCGCAGGGCGGGCCAGTCGAGGGCCACTTCGGCCGGCAGGCCCAGGATCTCGGCGGCGCGCGCGCCGAAGCTGATGCGGTCCTGGGCCGCGTCCCAGCGCCAGTCGCCCAGGCGCCCGGCGGCCAGCGCCACCTGCAGGCGGGTGTTGTTCTCGACCAGGGCCTGCTGGTCCTGCTTGCGCTGGGTAATGTCCTGGAAATAGAGCGTCAACCCGTCCGGAGAGGGATAGATGCGCATGTCGAGCCAGCATTGCAGGCGCTTGTAGTAGAACTCGCGGGTGATGGTCTGGCGCTCGTCCATCGCGCGGCGGCAGTCGGCGGCGACCGAGGTGCCGTGCAGGTCCTCGAATTCGTCCCACAAGTTTCGCCCCAGCAGGCCGCCGCGGCTCTTGTTCAAGGGGGCCGCCATCTCCAGCGCACGGCCATTGATATAGGTGATGCGCCAGTCGCGGTCGACCGCGCAGAAGCCGTCGGTCAGGCTTTCCAGCATGTTCTCCATGCGCTCGTTGGCCTGGCGCAGGGCTTCCTTGGCCGCGATCAGTTCTTCCTCGGCGCGCTGGCGCGCCGCCAGCACGCTGCTGGCGTTGGCCAGGGCGACGGCGCGCATCGCGTCGAGTTCGTCGCGCTCGTCGCTCACGCTGTTCCTCCCGCCGCCGCTTCCGTGGTGGCCGGAGCCAGGATCGCGCAGGCCAGGCGCGTGCCCTCGACCCGCGCGCGGATCTTGGCGAAGGCCGTGGCGCGGCTGATGCTGGCGTCGTCGAAGAAGGGCGCGAAGCCCGCGTCGTCGGTGCTCCCGAGGCGTTCCGGAGCGATGTATTCGGCGGCGCGCAGGATGCGGTCGCGCACCAGTTCCGGGGTCTCGATGCGCGGATCGTGCGGGTCGGTGACGCCGACGAAGATGCGCTGGTCGGCGCGCGCGTGTTCGCGCACGGTGCGCAGGATGCGCTCGGGCTCGGAACTGCCGGCCAGGGCCAGGTAGAAGTTCCCGGCGCGCAGTTCGAGCACGGCCGGGAGCAGTTCGGCATAGCCGGCCATGGAAGCGGCGGCCTTGATGGCGCCGGATGGGCGGTCGCTCCACCCCGTGGCCGACATGTGCACCCCGATCAGGGCGCGTTCTTCCGGAGAGAAGCGCCCCAGAGCCAGGTTGTTCAGGTCGATGAAGCTGGCCAGCAGCGCGCCGCCCGGGTCGAGCTGCATGGCCAGGTGGGCTTCGGCGAAGTCGATCTGCACCTTGTGCGCGCCGGCCTCCAGGCAGCGCCGCAGCTCGGTCTCGTGTTCGCGCACCAGGTCGTCGAGGAACTGCTCGCGCGGGTAGTCGGGGATGCCTTCGGCCGGGTACATCAGCGACAGGGCCGAGGGCGAGATCACCGCCTGCTTGACCGGCTGGGTGGCGTGGCGGCGCGCCGCGCGCAGGTAGTCGTCGGCGTAGCGCTGGTAGCGGAAGGGGCCGCGCACCAGGCGCGGCATGCGCTGCCCATGCCCGTTCGGGAGCGGGATGCGGAAGCCGTCGGGCGCCGTATTGGGCGCACCGTGCACCGGGTAGCTCCAGAAATTCTCGATCTTGGCCTGCTCGCCGTCGCTGATCACCGGCGAGCCGGTGGCTTCGAACTCGGCGACCGTGGCGCGCACGGCCTCGTCGATCTGGTCCGCCAGCCGCGACCTGCCGGCAGGGTCGTGCAGGGCCGCGGCCAGCGCCGCGACCAGCGCGGGCGGACGGGGGATGCTGCCGATGGGCTCAGTGGGAATCATCATCGAATACCTGGTGCGGAGCCGGGCCGCAGGCGGCCGGGCAGGGTCCGCCGGCCATTGTAGTCCAGCCGAGCCTGGCCGGCCCACACGCTTGTCACGCGCGCGCCGCCGGCATGCCCGCCACCTTGGCGAGCGCGTCCTGCAACTGGTCCAGTTCGTAAGGCTTCTGGAGCGACAGGTAGGGGAAATCCAGATGGCGCAGCAGGGTGTCGCCGTAGCCGGAAGCGAAGATCACGCGCAGGCCCGGCTGGTCCCCGATGGCGCGGCGCGCCAGGTCGACGCCGGACATGCCGGGCAGGCTGACGTCCGTGAACAGCAGGTCGTAGCGCTGGCGCCCGAGCAGGGCCAGGGCGTCGTCGGGGTGGCCGACGCCGTCCGCCTCGTGGCCGAAGGCCCGGAGCATCTCGCACACCAGGTACTGGGAATCGACATTGTCTTCCACCACCAGGATGCGCAGCGCGCCTCCCGCGGCCGGCTCTTCGGCGGCGGCGGGGCTGGCCTCCGCCAGCATCAGCAGGACGCCGCGCACCTCGCCCGATTCGTCGCGCACGGGCGTCAGGCGCAGGTCGCAATGTGCTTCGCGCGTGCCCTGCGGATGACGGAAGGACAGGCTCAGGCCGGGCAGCACGGCCGGTTCGCCGTTCCAGGCGCGCTCGAGGGCATCGCCGGCCGCCGCCAGCGGCGGGGGCATCACCGGCGGCACGTTGCCGCCCGGGACCCGCCCGTAGCCGGGGCCGGCGAGCGCGCCATAGGCTTCATTGAACAGCAGGACCATGTCGCGTTCCCACACCAGCAGGGCGGGGAGCGGCGCATTCAGGAGGAGGTCGGCGCTGACGCGCAGGGCCAGCGGCCAGCGCGCGGCTTCGCCCAGGGCGCTCGCGGACCAGTCATAGGACGCGGCGCTGCGAGCGGTCTTGTCGGTCTCAAACATGGGCGGTGTGTTGTAGGAATGAAAACAATGATGAATCCTACACCAAATGCCCGGCGCCCGGTGCGCCGAAGCGTGCGCCTTGCGGCTGCCGCCGGGGCAAAAAAAAGCCCGCTTCAGGGAAGCGGGCTGAATCTATTTCCCTAGGAGGAGAATAGAGGAGACAGGAAGGATGATGCTGCATTGCCGCAAATCAGTCCAATTTATCTTTCCAATGACAGTCATCAATAAATCAAATAATAAGGGAGCGAAGCAGGGTGCTTGTCAAGCGCCGCCGGTGTGGTAGGGAAGCCATGCACGATAGCAGTGCACGCTTGGTGTGCATGCGAAAATGTTCTACGATGGCAACTATGCCTAACCACACGCTGCCCAACTGCGCCGGAGTCGCGCCGCTGTTCCGCGCCCGGCCCTCGCGCCCAGGGCCGCCGCTTTGCCTGTCCAGCCGCGCCTGGCCCTTGCCGCCGGCGGGCCGGGGCGCGCGTTACGCCGCGCAAACGCCAAAACCGGCCATGCCGGGCTATCATGCGGTCGAGACGGGCGCCGCCCAACAATCGGCCGGGTTCCGTCCGGCCCGGGGCGGTATGCCGCGTGTGACTGGTCAATGGAGTTCATGATTTTTTCCACCTTCGACGATGCATTGAAGCAGGGCGGGCAGGCCGGTCCCGTGCGCACACGCGCGGCGCGGCGGCTGGCTTGCGCGCTGCTCGCGCTGCCGTTGCTGACCCTGTTGCCGGCGCCGCCAGCCAGCGCGGATACGGCGCCCGCGGGTGTGCTCGAACGGCGCGTCAAGGCCGCCTTCCTGTATAAATTCCTCGGTTACGCCGAGTTTCCGCCCCAGGCCTTCGTCGACGGGGCGGCGCCCCTGACCATCGGTGTCGTGGGTTCGGAGGAGATGGCCGCGGAACTGGCGCGCATCGCGGCCGGCCGCATGATCGGCGGGCGCACGATCGTGGTGCGCCAGTTCCGCGACCAGGAGATCCAGGCGCCGGTGCACCTGCTGTTCATCGCCGGTTCCGACCCGGCGCGGGTGGGGCGCCTGATGCGCGCGGCGCCGGCGGTCTTCCTGACCGTCACCGAATGCGCCAATCCCCAGCATTGCGGCAGCGTGATCAATTTCCGGATCGTCGACGAGCGGGTACGCTTCGACGTCTCGCTCGACGCCGCCGAGAAGAACAACGTGAAACTGAGTTCGCGCCTGCTGACGGTGGCGAACCGGGTACAGAAGGGAGCCCCGTGATGCCCATGCACGATACCGGCTCCGTCCGCAGCAAACTGATCCTGATGGCGGTGGCGACCACCGTGGTGGCGCTGCTGTCGGCGGGCGTGGCCATGCTGCTGCTCGACCTGCGCACCTTCCAGCGCTACTGGATCGACGACCTCAGCACCCAGGCCGACATCGTCGCCAGTGTGACCGCGCCGGCCGTGTCCTTCAACGACGTCACCGGCGCTACCCAGAACCTGCGCCTGCTGCGCCTGCGCCCGCAGATCGTCTCCGCCGCGGTGTACACCGCGAACGGCACGCGCTTCGCCACCTATGCCCAGCCGGGCGTGGAGGCGGTGTTCCCGGCCAGGCCGGAGGCCCCGGGCTACCGCATCGGGCAGGACGAGCTGCACATGTTCCGCAACATCGTGGAGAACGGCGAGGTGATCGGCAGCGACTACGTGCGCTCGCGCTACGGCCTGATGGACCGCATGCTGAGCTATGGCGCGATCCTGGGCGGCGTGCTGCTGGGCGCCCTGGTGATCGCGGCGCTGGTGGCCTCGCGCCTGCAGGCCTCGATCACGCGGCCGCTGGAAGCGGTGACCAATGTCGCGCGCCAGGTGATGCTGCGGCGCGACTTCAGCCTGCGCGTGCCCGGCAACGACAAGGGCGAGATCGGGGTGCTGGTGGGCGCCTTCAACGACATGCTGGCCGAGATCGGACGGCGCTCGGAGGCGCTGCAAACCGCCAACCGCACGCTCGAACACGAAATGGAAGTGCGCCAGCGCGCCGAGCAGGCCCTGATCGTCGCCGACCGCCGCAAGGACGAATTCCTGGCCACCCTGGCGCACGAGCTGCGCAATCCGCTGGCGCCGATCCGCACCGGCCTGGACATCCTGCGCATCCGCAGCGGCGACG
>CAMPHU010000065.1 GCA_946886065.1 uncultured Massilia sp.
GGGCGATGAAGCTGGCGGTCAGCTCGGCACGGGTCACGGGCGGCATGTGGCCGCCTTCGACCACTTTCAGGCGGGCAAACGATCGTCGCGCCCGAACAGGATCGCGAGCGGCACGCAATTCGCCGTAGCGCTGCTCCTGTACGGCCAGGTGCTCCGGCAGCGCGGCCAGGGCGGCGCAACAGGTGGTGAACAGGATCATCATGTGTTGACTCGCAGGGCGAGGAGTTTCAGGTAGTTCCAGCAGTTGACGGGGCTGAGGCGTTCGAGCAGGGCGGCCAGTTTCGCATCGCCGCCGACCAGCAGGCGGGCCTGGCGCCGCTCGATGCCGCGCACGACGGCTTCGCCTGCCAGTGCCGGATCGAGGCGCAGCAGACGCTGGGCCTGGGCCCGTCCCCGCTCGACCTCATGCGCCGGGACGTCCGCGGGCACGCGCGCACGCTTTGCAATATTGGTGGCGACGCCGCCCGGATGGACCACGGTGACGCCGACCTTGCTGCCTTCCAGTTCGTGCCGAAGCGCATTGGAGAAGCCGCGCACCGCGAACTTGCTGGCGGCATAGGCGGTCTGGCCCGGCGGGGCCACGATGCCGTAGATGCTCGACAGGTTGACGATGCGCGCCTCGTCGGTCTCGCGCAGCAGCGGCAGGAAGGCGCGCGTCAGGCGCACCACGGCATGGAAGTTGACCTCCATGAGCCAGTCGAAATCGTCCTCGGCCACCTGCTCGAAGCTGCCGCCCAGGGCCACGCCGGCGTTGTTGACCAGCAGGTCGACCCGGCCGTGGATCAGGCCCACGGCGGCGGGCAGGGCGCGCACCGCGGCGCGGTTGGCGACGTCGATCTGGTGCAGGCTGGTGCGCACGCCCAGTGCGCGCGCTTCCCTGGCGGTGGCATCGGCCGCGGCGGCGTCGATGTCGCACAAGGCCAGGTGGCAGGAGCGGCGCGCCAGCGACAGCGCGATGGCGCGGCCGATGCCGCCGCCGGCGCCGGTGACCACGGCCACGCGGTTCCCGAGCTTCATGGCAGCGCTCCTTGCGGACCGAAGCGCATCACGCCGTCGTCGATGCGGCCATAGCGGATGGTGAGCAGGTCCAGCAGGTAGTTCTGGTAGACCTGCCAGGGCTTGCGCGCGCCCTGGCTGGGCAGCAGGTACCTGGCGCGCTCGACATAGCCCGAGGTGAAGCTCAGGAAGGGTACACTCGCCACCGAAGGATCGCGGCGCGGCACCGCGATGGCAATCCCTCGCCGGTCCATCCAGGTCAGCAGGCGGCAGACGTAGCCGGCGGTCAGGTCCGCCTTCAGGGTCCAGGAGGCGTTGGTGTAGCCGAAGCTCATGGCGCAATTGGGCACGTCGCTCAGCATCATCCCCTTGTAGGCCATGGCCTGGTGGGGATCGAGCACCCGGCCGTCCACGTCGATGGCGGCGCCGCCCAGCAGCTTGAGCGAAAGGCCGGTGGCCAGCACCACCACGTCGGCTTCCAGTTCCCGGCCGGAGGCCAGCAGGATGCCGTTCGCGGTGAAGCGGGCGATGTGGTCGGTGACGATCGTGGCGCTTCGCTCGCGCAGGACGCGGAACAGGTCGCCGTCCGGCACCAGGCAGACGCGCTGGTCCCAGGGCTTGTAGCCGGGCGAGAAGTGGGTCCGGACGTCCACGCCGGGGCCGGTCTCTCGCTGGGCCCGGGCCAGCAGATGGCGCTTGACCAGCTCCGGCTGGCCGCGCGCCAGGCGGTACAGGGCGATCGATTCGGCGATCAGGCGCCAGCGGGTAAGCGCATAGGCCAGGCGCGGCGGCAGCCAGCGCTGCATGCGCCGGGCGAAGCGGTCCTGGGCGGGGCGCGCGACCACGTAGGAGGGCGAGCGCTGCAGCATGGTCACGTGGGCGGCGTCCGCGGCCATGGCCGGCACCAGGGTCACGGCGGTGGCGCCGCTGCCGACCACCACCACGCGCTTGCCGCGGTAGTCGAGGTCCCCGGGCCAGAACTGCGGATGCACGATGCGGCCGCGGTAGCCGTCCTCGCCCTCGAAGCTGGGGCGGTAGGCCTGGTCGTAGCTGTAGTAGCCGCTGCACAGGTAGAGGAAGCGCGCGCGCAGGACGGCTTCGCCGCCGCCGGCGAGCGCGGCGCTCACGGTCCACAGGGCTTGCTCGCTGGACCAGCTGGCCTTGACCACCTTGTGGCCGAAGCGGATGTGCGGCTCGATGCCGTATTCGCGCGCCGTGTCGGCAACGTAGGCCCGGATCGCAGGGCCGTCGGCGATGGCTTGCGGATCGGTCCAGGGACGGAAGGCGTAGCCGAGGGTGTACATGTCGGAGTCGGAACGGATGCCGGGATAGCGGAACAGGTCCCAGGTGCCGCCGATGGCGGAGCGCGCCTCAAGGATCAGGTAACGCCGGTCCTTGCAGCGCCGGCTCAGCATGGCGGCGGCGCCGATGCCGGACAGGCCGGCGCCGACGATCAGCACGTCCAGCGGGCCGGTCTCCTCTGCGGTGGTGCTCATGGTGTCCCTGGTTTGCTCTAAGCTTGACACTCTACATTGTCAGAATGTCTGTTGCAAGAATGTGTCAGAATAGCAGGATGACAGCTGAGCTCTCCATATCCACCCGCTCTTACCGTGGCCAGTCGCAGGAACAGCGGCGCGCCGAGCGGCGCAGCCGCCTGATCGCCGCCGCGCTCGATGTGTACGGCGAGCGCGGCTACCACCAGGCCACGGTCAAGGCCGTGTGCGAATCCGCCGGCCTGACCGAACGCTACTTCTACGAATCCTTCGCCAACAGCGAAGCGCTGCTGATCGACTCCTTCAATGCGGTGACCTACTCGGTGCTGGGCGAAGTGCTGCGGGCGGCCGAAGCGGCCGGGCGCGGCAAGCTGGTGCGCTCGCGCGCCATGCTGCACGCCTACTTCTCGGCGCTGCAGCGCGGGCCGAACGCGGCGCGCGTGTTCCTGGTCGAGATCCGCGGCGTGAGCCCGGCGGTGGACCGCGCCTTCGACGACGCCCTGCGCGCGATCGGTCGCGAAGTGGCGCGCATGGTTGCGCCCGGCGCGGCGGAACACGACGAACTGCTGCAGGCGGGCGTGGTGGGCGGCGTGATCAGCATTGCCCTGCGCTGGATTTCCAACGGCTACCAGCCGCCGATCGACACCGCCGTGGATTCGGCGTTGCGGCTGGGGGCGGTGCTGGCGACCGGTCCGCGCGCGGCGCGCGCATCCTGATCGATTGCGCGCAGGTCCGCCTTCCTTGCGCCCACAGGTGCCACGCCAATAAAAAGAGCCCGGTAGACCGGGCTCCTTGCGCTACTTCGATGGCGCGCGAGCGCGCCATTTTCTGTCGGCTCAATCAGAACTTGAAGACGACGCCTGCGCTCAGGTTGGTGCTGTCGCTGGTCGGCTTCTGCACTTCGATGCGGCCCGAGATGGCCGGGGTGAAGGCGTAGCCCAGGCCGATGCCGTACACGGCGCGCGAGGTCGAATCGCTGGCCGAGAAGCCGCCTGCCGATGCGTCCAGTTCGATGCGGTTGTAGCCCAGGCGGCCGTAGACGTCGAAGTTGTTACCCAGCGGGTAGGTGCCGATCAGCGACAGGGCGACCTGGTCGGCCTTCACGTCCGCGCCTTCGTAGGTGGCGTCGAACAGGCGGCGGTAGCCGAATTCGGCGGAGAAGTTCGGGTGGAACTTGTAGCCGACGAAGGCGCCGGCGCTGGTTTCACGGCCGGACACGTCGTCGATCTTGGTCTTGCCGAGGTCAAAGCCTGCGTACAGAGCGCCCGGTTCGACGGCGAAAGCGGAGGAGGAGGCGACGATCAGGGCCGCGACAGCTGCGATTTTCTTGAACATGTTTTTCTACCTTGTTGTGTTGCTACGGAGAAACCCGTAGGCCGCGCATGTTACACCGCATTATTACAAATTGCAAATTCGGTTTCGTCTATACATATTCTAATATTATTTGCATACGCGGATCACAATGCATATAACATATGGATAACTGCGCTCTCTGCAAACGAATTGTCTTTAAGTGAGTGGACGCCCGGCGCAGGTCGGACTTGCCCGTAGAGCCTGGGGTTGGCACGGCGTCCGGCCGACGAATGTGGCGATGGCAGGGAAGAAGGATGCCGCCCGCCGGGGCGGCATCCGGAGGGTTCAGATGTGCAGTGCGTGGCCGAGCGCGCGCAGCGCGGCTTCCTGGACGGCTTCGCCGAGGGTCGGATGGGCGTGGATGGTGCGGCCCACGTCTTCCAGCAGCGCGCCCATCTCGAGCGACTGGGAAAATGCCGCCGCCAGTTCCGACACCCCGGCGCCGACCGCCTGCCAGCCCAGGATCAGGTGGTTGTCCTTGCGCGCGACCACGCGCACGAAACCGTCCGTGCCCTCGATGGTCATGGCGCGGCCGTTGGCGCTGAAGGGGAACACGGCGCTGACGAATTCCACGCCCTCGCGGTCGCAATCCATCGGCGACATGCCGGCCACCACGATTTCCGGATCGGTGTAGCAGACCGCCGGGATCGCCGCCGGCATGAACTCGCGGAACTTGCCCGCGATGATCTCGGCCACCATCTCGCCCTGGGCCATGGCGCGGTGCGCCAGCATCGGTTCGCCCGTCAGGTCGCCGATCGCCCACACGTTGCGCATCGAGGTGCGGCACTGGCCGTCGACCTTGACCGCGCGCCCGTTCATGTCCAGCATCAGGCTTTCGAGTCCCCAGCCCGTGGTGCGCGGCTTGCGGCCGACCGCCACCAGCACGCGGTCCGCCTCCAGGTGCGCTTCCACGTTGGATGCGTCGCGCACCCGCACCAGGCCGCTCATTTCCCCTGGTTCGAAGCCCAGCACCGTGGTGCCGAGGCGCAGTTCCACGCCCAGGCGCGCCAGCGAGGCGGCCACCGGCTTGACCAGGTCGGCGTCATAGGAAGGCAGGATGCGCTCCGCCGCTTCGACCACCGTCACCTGGCTGCCCAGCTTGCGGTAGGCCGTGCCCAGTTCCAGCCCGATGTAGCCGCCGCCGACCACCACCAGGCGGCGCGGGATCGATTCCGGCGACAAGGCCTCGGTCGAGGACACCACGGCGCCGCCGAAAGGCATGAAGGGCAGTTCGACCGGCTCGGAGCCGCTGGCCAGCAGCAGGTGCTCGCAACGGATGCGCAGCGGCGCGCCGTCGCCGTCCTGCGGCTGCACCTCGACCGTCTTGCCGTCGACAATGCGCGCCCAGCCGTTCACGAGGCGCACGCCGTGCTTCTTGAGCAGGCTGCCGACGCCGCCCGTCAGGCGCTTGACGATGCCGTCCTTCCAGGCCACGGTGCGCGCCAGGTCGATGCGCGGGCTCTCGACCGTGATCCCGAGCGGCGATTCCTGGGCCGCGTAGGTATTGGCCTTGCTGAACTCCTCGGCCGCGTGGATCAGGGCCTTGGAAGGGATGCAGCCGATGTTCAGGCAGGTGCCGCCCGGCTGGGCGCCCTCGACCACGATGGTGGGGATCTTGAGCTGGCCGGCGCGAATGCCGGCCACATAGCCGCCAGGGCCGCCGCCGATGATGAGGAGAGTGGTATTGATGGTCTCCATCCGCTCACTCCACGAACAGGGTTGCCGGGCACTCGAGGTAGCCGCGGATGGTCTGCACGAACTGGGCCGCCACCATGCCGTCGATCACGCGGTGGTCGAAGGACGAGGACAGGTTCATCATCTTGCGCGCCACCATGGCCCCGTTCAGCACCACCGGACGGTCGACGATGCGGTTCACGCCCACGATCGCCACTTCCGGACGGTTGATCACCGGCGTGGTGACGATGCCGCCCAGCGGGCCCAGGCTGGTGATGGTGATGGTGGAGCCGGTGAGCTCTTCGCGCGTGGCCTTGGCCGAGCGCGCCGCCTCGGCCAGGCGCAGCAGCTCGGCCGCGCTCGACCAGGGATCGCGCGACTCGGCATGGCGCACCACGGGCACCATCAGCCCGGTGTCGGTCTGGGTGGCGATGCCGAGGTGGACCGGGTCGTACTGGGTCAGCACGTTGGCCTCGTCGTCGAAGCGCGCGTTCATTTGCGGGAAGCTCCGGATCGCCAGCACCACCGCGCGCATCAGCAGCGGCAGCAGGGTCAGCTTGCCGCGCTCGGCACCGTAGCGCGCGTTCAGCTGTGCGCGCAGCAGTTCGAGCTCGGTGACGTCGATCTCCTCGACATAGGTGAAGTGCGGGATCTGGCGTTTCGCTTCCTGCATCTTCTCGGCGATCTTGCGGCGCAGGCCGATGATCGGGGTCGCGTGCTCGCCGTGCAGCTGGGCGTAGCGGTTGTCGCCCCGTCCCACCGGAAGCCCGGTGCGGCGCCCGGCGATGTAGGCGTCGAGGTCGGCGTGGGTGATGCGTCCCGCCGGGCCGCTGCCGGCCACGAACTGCAGCTCGATGCCCATGTCCCAGGCGCGCTGGCGCACGGCGGGCGGGGCCAGCGGCTTGTCGCCTTCGGCGCGCATGACCGGGGCGGGCGCCGGAGCCTGGCGCGCCGGCGGCGTCTTCTGCGCTGGTTTCCGGGGCGCGTGCTGGGGAGCCTTCCGGGCCTCGGCGCCGGCGGCGACCGCTTCCAGCTGGGGCTCGGCCACTTCTTCGGCCGGCGCTTCCGGCGCCGCCGATTTCACCGGCTCCTGCCTCGCCGCATGTGCCGACTGCGTGGCCGAGATGTTCCCCGCGCCTTCGACTTCCAGGCGGATCAGTTCCGCGCCCACGGCCAGCGATTGCCCGACCGCGCCGCCCAGGCTGCTCACCTTGCCGTGCACCGGCGAGGGGATTTCGACGGTGGCCTTGTCGGTCATGACGTCGGCCAGCACCTGGTCTTCCTTCACCTCGTCGCCCGGCTGCACATGCCAGGCGACCACTTCGACTTCCGCGATGCCTTCGCCGAGGTCCGGCATCTTAATCACATGAATGCCCATCTCAACCCTCCATCGCACGTTTGAGGGCCGCGCCCACGCGGTCCGGCCCCGGGAAATACGCCCATTCCTGCGCGTGCGGATACGGGGTGTCCCACCCGGCCACGCGCCCGATCGGCGCTTCCAGGTGGTAGAAGCAGTGTTCCTGCACCAGCGCGGCCAGTTCGGCGCCGAAGCCGCTGGTCCTGGTCGCCTCGTGGACGATCACGCAGCGCCCGGTCTTCTGCACCGAGCGGACGATGGTGTCCAGGTCGAGCGGCCACAGGCTGCGCAGGTCGATGACCTCGGCGTCGACGCCGGATTCGCGCGCGGCGGCCTCGGCGACCCAGACCATGGTGCCGTAGGCCAGCACCGTCACGGCGTTGCCGGGCCGGACGATGGAGGCCGTGTCGAGCGGCACCGTGTAGTAGCCGGTCGGGACCTCGCCCATCGGATGACCGGACCAGGGCACCACGGGGCGGTCGTGGTGGCCGTCGAAGGGACCGTTGTACAGGCGCTTGGGCTCCAGGAAGATCACCGGGTCGTCGTTCTCGATGGACGCGATCAGCAGTCCCTTGGCGTCATACGGATTGGAGGGCATCACCGTGCGCAGGCCGCACACGTGGGTGAAGAAGGCTTCCGGGCTCTGGCTGTGGGTCTGGCCGCCGTAGATGCCGCCGCCGCAGGGCATGCGGATCACCATCGACGAGGTGAATTCGCCGGCCGAACGGTAGCGCAGGCGCGCCGCTTCCGACACGATCTGGTCGGTGGCCGGATAAAAATAGTCGGCGAACTGGATCTCGACCACGGGCCGCAGGCCATAGGCGGCCATGCCGACCGCCGTGCCCACGATGCCGCCTTCCGAGATCGGGGCGTCGAACACGCGCGAGGCGCCGTACTTGGCCTGCAGGCCGTCGGTGACGCGGAACACGCCGCCGAAATAGCCGACATCCTGGCCGTACACCACGACGTTGCTGTCGCGCTCCATCATGACATCCATGGCCGAGCGCAGCGCCTGGATCATGGTCATCGGCGTAGTCGCCGTTTCCTTGGGTTGGTCGTCGCGTGCCATCCTCATACCCCCAGTTCCTGACGCTGACGGCGCAGATGCTCCGGCATGTCCTTGTACACATCCTCGAACATCGTCGCGGCGCTCCACGAGCGGCCGTCGCCGAGCGTGCCGAACTGCTCGGCTTCCTTTTGCGCGGCCACCACTTCGGCCTCCAGTTCCGCCTGCACGGCCTCGTGCTCGGCATCCGACCACCATCCATGATTGCTCAGGTACTGGCGCAGGCGCTGGATCGGGTCGCCCAGCGGGAAGCGGCTCCAGTCGTCGGCGGGACGGTAGCGGTTCGGGTCGTCGGAGGTGGAGTGCGGACCGGCGCGGTAGGTGACCCATTCGATCAGGGCCGGGCCCAGGTTGCTGCGCGCCCTTTCGGCCGCCCAGCGCGAGGCGGCCAGCACGGCCAGGAAGTCGTTGCCGTCCACGCGCAGCGAGGCGATGCCGCTGCCGATGCCGCGGGTGGCGAAGGTGACCGCCTCGCCCCCGGCGATGGCCTGGAAGGTCGAGATCGCCCACTGGTTGTTGACGACATTCAGGATCACCGGCGCGCGGTAGACGTGGGCGAAGGTGAGGGCGGTCGAGAAGTCGGACTCGGCGGTGGCGCCGTCGCCGATCCAGGCCGAAGCGATCTTGGTATCGCCCTTGATCGCCGAAGCCATCGCCCAGCCCACGGCCTGCGGGTACTGGGTGGCGAGGTTGCCGGAAATCGTGAAGAAGCCGGCGCGGCGCACCGAGTACATCACCGGCAGCTGGCGGCCCTTGATCGGGTCCTTTTCGTTGGACAGCAGCTGGCAGATCATCTCCACCAGCGGCACCTCGCGCGCCATCAGCAGGCTTTGCTGGCGGTAGGTGGGGAAGTTCATGTCGCCGTCCTGCAGGGCCAGCGCATGGGCGGTGCCGATCGCTTCCTCGCCGAGCGAGGTCATGTAGAAGGACATTTTCTTCTGGCGCTGGGCGATGACCATGCGGGCGTCGAAGATACGGGTCTTCATCATGGTGCGCAGGCCGAAGCGCAGCAGCTCGGGGTCGGGTTCCTCGGCCCAGGGGCCGACGGCATTGCCTTGCTCGTCGAGCACCCGGATCAGGCCCGATGCGATGTCGCTCGTGTCGAGCGGCGCCACGTCGACGGGCGGACGCCGGACGGAGCCGGCGGGACTAACTTGCAGATACGAAAAATCGGTCTTGCAGCCCGGGCGGCCGGTAGGCTCCGGTACGTGCAGCGACAGAGGTTGACTCTGGCTCATATTCGCTTTCCCTTTTGAGGTGATGTGCGGCAACGGTATGATAAATCCGCCAGCGCATCGCGCGTTTGCGTCGGCGAACTATTTGCGTTGTGCTGCGCAGCATACGGCCGCGGGGCGCAGGCCCGGAACCGCCATGCTGGCATGGGGCCGGACGGGCGCTCCTGCGGTGCAGCAAGGGTGCGCTGCCGGGAATATGCGCTCCGCTTACGGCAGGCCTATGCGGCCCGCAAGGGCGCCGCGCCCACCTCTCCGGCGGCCTGGCGGGCGATCTCGGCGAAGGCCTGGACCGCCGGCGAGGCCTGGGCCAGGTTGCGCAAGACCAGTCCCACGCGGCGCCGCGCCATCGGCCGCAGGGGCCGCACGGCGATGCGCGGGTGGGTTTCATTCATCGCCGCCGGCAGCGCCAGCTCCGGCATCACCGTGATGCCGTCGCCCGCGTCGACCATTCCCAGCACCGTGATCATTTGCGACATCCGGTAGCGCACCTTGGGCGCCAGGCCGGCCTGGGCGAACAGCGGCTCCACCAGCGCCGAGCAGCCCTGTTCCGGCATGATGAAGGGCTGGTCCACCAGCTCCTGCAGGGTCACCGAGCGCTTGCCCGCCAGCGGATGATCGTGCTGCAGCAGGGCGACCAGCTGGTCCTCGACCAGCGGCACGGTGTCGAAGCGCTCGTCCGGCAGCACGGCGAAGCCGACGTCCACGCGGCGGTCCGCCACCCATTGGATGACGGCGGCGTCCGGCCCCTCGTCGATCTGGACCTCGATGCCCGGATAGCGCGCGCGGTAGGCGCGCAGGATCGCCGGCAGCAGCTTGAGCGAGGCGGTGGGGCCGAAGGAACCGATCCGGATCAGGCCCTGGTTGAGGCCGCGCGCCACCGCCGCCTCCTGGCGCATGGCCTCGGCCAGCCCGAGGATCTCGCGCGCCCGCACCAGCAGCCGCCGTCCCAGTTCGGTCACCTCGACCGAGGATTGCTGGCGCTCGACCAGCTGCGCGCTCAATTCGCTCTCGAGGGCGCGGATCGCGTGCGAGACGGCGGACTGGCTGATGCCCAGGCGCAGCGCGGCGAGTGTGAAGCCGCGCATCTCGGCCACCATGACGAAGATTTCCAGCTGGGTGAAGGTCATGAGTAATTCCTCATTTGCGCATGAATTTGGATAAGCATTAATGTATGGCTTCCGCGACCCCGAATGCAAGCCCATCATGAAAAACCAGCTCGTCTATGCCAAGCTCGTCCTCGTCACCCTGTTCTGGGGCGGCACCTTCATCGCCGGCCGCATCGCCGCCCACGCGCTGCCTGTGATGACCGCGGCCACCCTGCGCTTCGCCGTGGCGGCCGTCCTGCTGCTGCTGGTGGCCTGGAAGATGGAAGGCGGCCTGCCGCGCCTGTCCGGCAAGCAGGTCGGCGCCACCGCCGCGCTCGGCCTGACCGGGATCTTCCTGTACAACCTGTGCTTCTTCGGCGCCCTCGGCACCATGCCGGCCGGACGCGCGGCGCTGTTCATCGCGCTCAACCCCATCGTCACCGCGCTGGCCGCGGCGGCGCTGCTGCGCGAGCGCCTGCATGCCGCCAAATGGATCGGCATCGCGGTCGCCTTCGCCGGCGCGGCCATCGTGATCACCCGCGGCGATCCCTGGACGGCCGTGCACGACCTGCGCGCCTCGCTCGGCACCGGCGAGCTGCTGATGCTGTGCGCCATCAGCAGCTGGGCCGCCTACACCCTGATCGGCCGCGCCGCGCTCAAGGGCCTGAGCCCGATCGCCGCCACCACCTATGCCGCGCTGTGGGGCCTGCTGTTCCTGGCCCTGGGCGCCGGCCCCGACCTGGCCAGCCAGGACTGGAGCGCGATCGGCTGGCAGGTCTGGGCCAGCCTGCTCTACCTGGGCGCCTTCGGCACCGTGCTCGGCTTCATCTGGTACTACGAGGGCGTGAAGGCCATCGGCGCCTCGCGCACGGCCGTGTTCAACAACCTGGTGCCGGTCTTCGGCGTGTCGCTGGCGGCCTTGCTGCTGGGCGAGCAGGTGCTGGCTTCGATGGTCGCGGGCGGCGTCCTGGTGGCGGCCGGCGTCACGCTCACCAATCGCTGAACGGTCCTGTCCAGCGCACGCAAGGCCGCGCGTTTGCGGGCCGGCCGCGGCGAAGCTAGTATGGAGGCTCACGTCCGCCTTTCCGCGGTGGACCCGGGAGCCCCATGAGGAAGCCGGCCGTCATGTTGCTGACCTTGCTGATCGCCTGCACCGCCATCGGTGCGCCGATCTGGTTCGCCATTGCCCAGTCCCAGCGCCAGGGTGTCGAAATGGCGTCCGCCAAAGCGCTCAGCTATGCAGGCGACGTGATCTTCCGCGCCGACGACACCAGCAGGCAGATTCGCGCGGGTATCGCCCGGCTGAGGGCGGAGCGGGGGGAAGCGCCGTGTTCGCCGGCGAGTATCGACCTCATGCGCCAGATCGACCTCGGTTCCAGCTACATCCAGGCGGTTGGCTACATGGTGGGCGACCGGCTCGTGTGTTCCTCGATCGGCGGGCTCCATGAGCTGGGCGAGGTCGATTACGAGTCCGAACCGGGAGTCAAGGTGCGCGGCGACGTCGGCTTTCGCTTCGCGCCGGAGCAGTCCTTCATGGTCGTGCAGATCGGCGATTATGCCGCCATCATCCACAAGGAATTGCCGATCGACACGGCCAACAGCGAGCCGGAAATCTCGCTCGCCGTGTTTTCGCTCAGCCATCCGGTCCCGGCCAGCGCCCGCGGCCATATCGACCGGCGCTGGCTGGCGCATCTGGGCGGCGCCGACGAAACGGTGTTCACCGATGGCGGCTATCTCGTCGCCCTGGTGCGTTCCTCGCAGTTCCCGACGGCGGCGGTGGCGGCGGTGCCGCTGCGCTACGTCAGCGACCGCTCGCAGGACGTGGCCATGTTCCTGGTGCCGCTCGGGCTCGCGGCCGGGGTGGCGCTGGCGTGGGCGATCTTCTATCTCGCGCGCCAGCAGATGGCGCTGCCCGCCGCGGTCAGGAATGCGCTGCGGCGCGACGAGCTGTTCCTGGAGTACCAGCCGGTGGTCGACCTGCGCAGCGGGAAGTGGATCGGCGTCGAAGCGTTGCTGCGATGGCGCCGCCCGACCGGGGAGATGGTCCATCCGGAACTCTTCATTCCGATCGCCGAGGAGCACGGGCTGATCGTGCGCCTGACCCAGCGCGTGCTCGAGCTGATCCGGCGCGACGTCGGCGATTTCCTGACCCGGCATCCAAGCTTCCACATCGGCATCAACGTAGCGCCGGCCGACTTCCACGATCCGGGTTTCCTGGAGAACTTGCGCAGCTTGTTGCGCAGCATGGACGGTGCGCCGAGCAACATCATCCTGGAAGTCACCGAGCGCGGCCTGCTCGACCCGGAAGTCGCCCGGACCACCACGGGCGCCTTGCGCACCAGCGGCTTCGCGGTGGCCATCGACGATTTCGGCACCGGCTATTCGAGCCTGTCCTACCTGGAATCGCTGGAACTCGACTACCTCAAGATCGACCGCAGCTTCATCGAGGCGATCGGCACCGACGCGCCGACCAGCCAGGTGGTCCAGCACATCATCGCCATGGCGCGCGACCTCCAGTTGTGCATGATCGCGGAAGGGGTGGAGAGCCAGGCCCAGGCGGACTTCCTGCGCGCACGCGGGGTGCAGTTCGCCCAGGGCTGGCTGTTCGGAAAGTCGATACCCTTTGCCGAGGTGAGGGAGCACCTGCGGCGCCAGGAGGAGCCGGCGGCGGTCGCCGCCGGAGCAGGTTAGGCGGTCTCCACGGCGGCCGCGGCCGCGCGGCGCTGGCGCACCAGGTAGCCGATGCACAGCGCGCCCAGCCACACCGGGATCAGGTAGACCGCGATGTTCAGGCCGGGGCTCAGCAGCATCACCACCAGCAGCGCGGCCACGAAGCCCAGGCACAGGTAGTTCGACAGCGGGTAGAAGGGGCTGCGGAACAGGGTGGCCTGGCCCAGCTTGTCTTTCTGGCGGCGGAAGCGCAGGTGGCTCCACGAAATCATCGCCCAGTTGATGATCAGGGCCGCCACGGCCAGCAGCATCATCGTGCCCAGCGCCTCACCCGGCAGGAAGTAGTTGACGGCGATGGCGGCGAAGGTCGCCAGGGCCGAGACGCCGAGCGCCGCCAGCGGCACGCCGCGCCGCGAGACGCGCAGCAGGAAGCGTGGCGCGTTGCCCTGCTGGGCCAGGCCGAACAGCATGCGGCTGTTGGCATAGACGCAGCCGTTGTAGACCGACAGGGCGGCCGTCAGCACCACGAAGTTCAGCACATTGGCCACCAGGCCGCTGTCGAGCTCCTTGAAGATCAGCACGAAGGGGCTGCCGCCGGCGACGACCTTCTGCCACGGGTAGAGCGAGAGCAGCACGGCCAGGGCGCCGATGTAGAAGATCAGGATGCGGTACAGGGCGGTGTTGGTGGCGCGCGGGATGGTGCGGCTGGGGTCGTCCGCCTCGGCGGCGGTCATGCCGATGAATTCCAGGCCGCCGAAGGAGAACATGATGACCGCCATCGACATCGCCAGGCCGACCGCGCCGTTGGGGAAGAAGCCGCCGTGGCGCCACAGGTTCGACACGCCCGCCTCCGGGCCGGCGCCGCCGCTGGCGAGCAGCCAGACGCCGAACACGATCATGCCGACCACGGCCACCACCTTGATCAGCGCGAACCAGAATTCCATCTCGCCGAAGGCCTTCACGTTCATCAGGTTCAGGCCATTCACCAGGAAGAAGAAGCCGAGCGCCGTGACCCAGGTCGGGATCTCGGGGAACCAGTACTGCATGTAGATGCCCAGGGCCGAGAGCTCGGCCAGGCTGACGAGGATGTACATCACCCAGTAGTTCCAGCCCGAGACGAAGCCGGCCATGCGGCCGCAGTACTTGTCGGCGAAGTGGCTGAAGGAGCCGGCCACGGGTTCGTCGACGATCATCTCGCCCAGCTGGCGGATGATCAGGAAGGCGACCGCGCCGGCGATGGCGTAGCCGAGCAGGACCGAAGGGCCGGCCATCCGGATGGTCTGGGCGATGCCGAGGAAGAGTCCGGTGCCGATGGCGCCGCCCAGGGCGATCAGCTGGATATGGCGGTTCTTCAGTCCGCGTTTGAGTTCGTGCTGCGCGTCTTGCATCGTCGGCCCTGTGGGATTGCCTGAAAGACAGGAATTCTACTGCATCCTTACGGCCTGGAAGAATTTACGATATGGTAAGCGTAGACCATCCAGCGGAATGATCACATGAGTGCTTTGCAGCCGCCCGCCATCCGGGCCCTTTTGACGGAAATGTTCCAGGCGGCCATCGATGCGGCGGCGCCGCGCTGTTCCATGGCGCGCTTCCTGCCGCACCCTCCCAAGGGCCGCACGCTGGTCATCGGCGCCGGCAAGGCCGCCGCCAGCATGGCCCAGGCCCTGGAAAACCACTGGACCGGGCCGCTGGCGGGCATGGTGGTGACCCGCTACGGCTATGCCGTCCCCACCCGCGCCATCGAGGTTGTGGAAGCCGCCCACCCGGTACCCGACGCCGCCGGGCTCGCCGCCGCCAGGCGCATGCTGGACATGGTCCGAGGGCTGGGCGAGGACGACCTGGTAATCTGCCTGATCTCGGGCGGCGGCTCGTCCTTGCTGCCGCTGCCCGCGCCCGGCATCGGCATCGGGGACAAGCAGGCCATCAACAAGGCGCTGCTCGCTTCGGGCGCGACGATTTCGGAGATGAACTGCGTGCGCCGCCACCTCTCCGGCATCAAGGGTGGGCGACTGGCCGCCGCCTGCCATCCGGCGCGGGTGCTGACGCTCCTGATCTCCGACGTGCCGGGCGACGACCCCATCGACATCGCTTCCGGGCCGACCGTGGCCGACCCCAGCACCTGCGCCGATGCGCTGGCGGTGGTGAAGCGCTACGCCATCGCGCTGCCGCCCGCGGCGCGCCGGCTGCTGGAAAGCGGGGAAGGCGAGAGCGTGAAGCCGGGCGACCCGCGCCTGGCGCGCGCCGAAACCCACCTGATCGCCACGCCCCGGATGGCGCTCGAGGCGGCGGCCAGGGTGGCCGAACGCGCCGGCGTCGCCGTCCACCTGCTGGGCGACAGCCTGGAGGGCGAGGCGCGCAGCGCCGGCTCGCTGCTGGCAGGAATCGCGCGCCACGTGGCGGACAGGGGGCAGCCCTTCCGCCCGCCCTGCATCCTGCTCTCGGGCGGCGAGACTACGGTGACGGTACGGGGAGGGGGACGCGGCGGGCGCAACGTGGAATTCCTGCTGGCCCTGGCCCTGGCCCTGCGCGGCCACCCCCGCATCCACGCGCTGGCCGGCGACACCGACGGCGTCGACGGCATCGAGGAGATCGCCGGGGCCATCGTCACGCCCGACACCCTGGCGCGCGCCTGGGCGCAAGGGATCAACCCGGCGGCCAGCCTGGACGACAATGACGGGCACGGCTTCTTCGGCGCCCTGGGTGACGCAGTCGTCACCGGCCCGACGCTGACCAACGTCAACGATTTCCGCGCGATCTACATCGATTGAGGCCGGTCAGAAAAAGCGCCGCGTCGGCTTCACGGAATAGGTCTGCTTGAACACGCGGCGCTGGATCTGCCGCCACACGAAGCCGGCCACGGCCATCATGATCATTTTCCGCATGAGAAACTCCTCGACCTGGATGTGTTAGTCAACGCCCACCATACCTCGCCTGCGCGAACCACGGCGCGTGCTAGCGGACGGTGCGCGTGGTCGCGATCTGGTCCAGCACGTGCTTCGGGACCGGCGAATACTGCCTGAACTCCATCGTATAGGTCGCGCGCCCCTGGGTCAGCGAGCGCAGGCTGGTCGAGTAGCCGAACATCTCGGCCAGCGGCACCAGCGCCTTGACCAGCTTGCCGCCGCCGCCCGGCATTTCGTCCATGCCCTGGACCATGCCGCGCCGGGTCGACAGGTCGCCCATCACATTGCCCGTGAACTCCTCGGGCGTCTCCACCTCGACCTGCATCATCGGCTCCAGCAGCTCCGGCGCGGCGCGGCGCATGCCGTCCTTGAAGGCCATCGAGGCGGCGACCCGGAAGGCGTTCTCGTTGGAGTCGACGTCGTGGTAGGAGCCGAAGGTGAGGGTGGCGCGCACGTCCACCACCGGGTAGCCGGCCAGCACCCCGGCCTGAAGGGTCTCGCGGATGCCCTTGTCCACGGCCGGGATGTACTCGCGCGGCACCACGCCGCCCTTGATGGCGTCGACGAATTCGTAGCCCTTGCCGGCATCCAGCGGCTCGAGCTTCAGCACCACGTGGCCGTATTGCCCCTTGCCGCCGGACTGCTTGACGAACTTGCCTTCGACGTCCTCGACCGGCTTGCGGATGGTCTCGCGGTAGGCCACCTGCGGCTTGCCGACCGTGGCCTCGACCCCGAACTCGCGTTTCATGCGGTCCACCAGGATCTCCAGATGCAGCTCGCCCATGCCGGACATGATGGTCTGGCCCGATTCCTCGTCGGTGTGGACACGGAAGGACGGGTCCTCCTGGGCCAGGCGGTTGAGGGCGACGCCCATCTTCTCCTGGTCGGCCTTGGTCTTGGGCTCCACCGCCTGCGAGATCACCGGTTCCGGGAACACCATCTTTTCCAGCACGATCACGTGTTCCGGGCTGCACAAGGTATCGCCGGTGGTGACGGCCTTGAGGCCGACCGCGGCGGCGATGTCGCCGGCGAAGACTTCCTTGATTTCCTTGCGCTCGTTGGCGTGCATCTGCAGGATGCGGCCCAGGCGCTCCTTCTGCGACTTGGTCGGGTTGTAGACGGTGTCGCCGGAATTGACCACGCCCGAATACACGCGGAAGAAGGTCAGCTGGCCCACGAAAGGATCCGACATGATCTTGAAGGCCAGGGCCGAGAAGGGCTCGTCGTCGGACGGATGGCGCTCGATTTCCTTGTCGTGTTCGTCGTGGCCGGCGATGGCGGGCACGTCCACCGGCGAGGGCAGGTACTCGATCACCGCGTCGAGCATCGCCTGCACCCCCTTGTTCTTGAACGCGCTGCCGGCCAGCATCGGCACGATCTCGTTGCGGATGGTGCGCTGGCGCAGGGCGGACTTGATCTCTTCCTCGCTGAAGGTATCGCCGCCCAGATATTTCTCCAGCAGCTCGGGGGTGGCGTCGGCCGCGGCCTCGACCAGGTGCTCGTGCCACTCCCGGGCCAGCTCCTGGAGGCCGGCCGGGATCTCCTCGTAGCTGAACTGGACGCCCTGGCTGGCGTCGTCCCACTTGATGGCGCACATCTTGACCAGGTCGATCACGCCCTCGAAGTGGTCCTCGGCGCCGAGCGGGATCTGGATCGGCACCGGCACGCCTTTCAGGCGTTCCTTGATCTGGCGATGCACGCGGAAGAAGTCGGCGCCCACGCGGTCCATCTTGTTCACGAAGGCGATGCGCGGCACCTTGTACTTGTTCGCCTGGCGCCACACGGTCTCGGACTGGGGCTGCACCCCGCCCACCGAGTCGTAGACCATCACCGCGCCGTCCAGCACGCGCATGGAGCGCTCGACCTCGATAGTGAAGTCGACGTGGCCCGGCGTGTCGATGATGTTGATGCGGTGCTCGGGGAAGGTGTTGCCCATGCCGCGCCAGAAGGCGGTGGTCGCGGCCGAGGTGATCGTGATGCCGCGTTCCTGTTCCTGTTCCATCCAGTCCATGGTGGCCGCGCCATTATGCACTTCGCCGATCTTGTGATTGACGCCGGTGTAGAACAGGATGCGTTCGGTCGTGGTGGTCTTGCCGGCATCGATGTGGGCGCTGATGCCGATGTTGCGGTAGCGCTCAATGGGGGTCTTGCGGCTCATCACAATCTCCTGAATGAGAAAATCGGATCTGGCCGTTCAATGTAACTGAAGTGGGGCGGAAATGCAGGCGAGGGCAGCGATTTCTCTGTCTTGCGGTGGAGAAAGCAGCCAGGGGCGGTCAAACGGACTCATCGATACGAGCGTCGCGGCTGCCGCTCGTCCATGCCGCGGCTTCGTGCCGCCGGCTTACAGCACGCCGAAGAACAACAGCACCAGCAAGGTCAGCACCACCGAGACCAGGATCGATCCCAGGCAGCCGAGCTTATTCGAGAAGAACAGGAACATGGTCAGCCTTTGTCAAGGAACACCGAGTATAGCGGCCTGTTCCTTGGGCAGGCGCACGCCGCGGATTAGGCGACCAGGCGGGTATCGCAGCGGAGCATGTCCTGCAGCTCGGCCGAGGGCACGGCCGGGCTGAAGTAGTAGCCCTGCATCTGGTCGCAATCGTGGTCGCGCAGGAAGGCCAGCTGCTCGTGGGTCTCGACGCCTTCGGCCACCACCTGCAGCTTGAGGCTGTGTCCGAGCGCGATGATGGCGCGCGGAATGACGTCGTGGCCGTTGGTGTGCAGGTCGGTCAGGAAGGAGCGGTCGATCTTGATGTAGTCGACCGGGAACTTGCGCAGGTGGCTCAGGCTCGAGTAGCCGGTACCGAAATCGTCGATCGACAGGCGCACGCCCAGCTCCTTGAGCTGCACCAGGGCGTCCTTGGCGTCGGCCGGGTTGTCCATCAGCTGGCTCTCCGTGACCTCCAGCTCGAGGTGGTTGGGGTTGACCTGGTAGCGCGCCAGGGTGGCGGCCAGGCGCTTGGCGAACTGGCGCTGGCGCAGCTGGCGCGCCGACAGGTTGACCGAGATGACGAAATCGCTGATGCCGGCGGCGCCGAGCGTGCGCAGGGTGCGGCAGGCTTCCTGGAGCACCCATTCGCCCAGCGGTACGATCAGGCCGGTTTCCTCGGCCACCGGGATGAAGCTGTCCGGCTGCACCAGCCCATGCTCCGGGCGCTGCCAGCGTACCAGGGCCTCGGCGCCGATCACCTTGCCGGTCCGCAAGTCGACCTTGGGCTGGAAGCCGAGCACCATTTCGTCGTTGCGGATGGCGCGGCTGAGGCTGGCCTGCAGCATCAGGTGCTGGTGCATGGCCTGGGCCATCTCGCCCGAGTAAAACTGGATGTTGTTCTTGCCCAGGGCCTTGGCGTGGTACATGGCCGCATCGGCGGCGCGCATGACGCGGTCGGCCGTATTGCCGTCGTTGGGGAACAGGCTGACGCCGATGCTGGTCCCGGGAACGATCTCGCGCCCGCCGACCAGCACCGGGGTGCTGACGCTGCGCCGGACCCGCTCGAGCAGGTCGGTCACATGGTTGACGCTGGGCTGGTCGTGGATCAGCAGGACGAATTCGTCGCCGCCGATGCGCGCCACCAGGTCGTCCTCGCGCATGTTGACGCGCAGGCGCTCGGAGATCTCGCGCAGCACCGCGTCGCCCGCGTCGTGGCCGAAGTTGTCGTTGATGTGCTTGAAGTTGTCGAGGTCGAGGAAGGCCAGCGCGCCCAGCACGTCGTGGCGCACCGAGAAGTCGACCGCGAACTTGAGCCGATCGAGCAGCAGGGTGCGGTTGGCCAGGCCGGTCAGCGGATCGTGGTGGGCCAGGTGGTGCAGGCGGCGCTCGTAGTGGCGCGCTTCGGTGATATCGCTGATCACGGCCACGAAATGGGTGACATCGCCGTCGACGGTGGTGACCGGGTCGATGCGCAGGTCGTTCCAGAAGATCTCGCCGTTCTTGCGGGCGTTGCGCAGGATGGAGCGCACGCTTTCCTTGCGCCTGATGGCGTCGTGGATGCGCTTGTGCTCGTGTTCGTCGCAGCCTTCCACGCGCATGAAGCGCGGATCGCGGCCCTTGATCTCGGCCAGGGTGTAGCCGGTGATCTGCTCGAAGGCGGGGTTGACGTATTCGATCAGGTTTTCGTCGTTGTCGCAGACGGTGATGACGATCGCGTTGACGCTCGAATACAGGGCCCGCTCGCGCACCCGCAAGCCGTGCTCGACCTGCTTGCGCGCGGAGATGTCGAGGCCGGTGCCAAACACGCAGGGCTTGCCGGCAAGGTGGGTGCGGCAGCAATGGAACATGTAGGTGGCGCGCCGCCCGTACTTGCCCACCAGGTCGGCCTCGTGGGTGGATTCGCCCTGTTCGAAGGCGGCGGTCAGGTATTGCCCGATCTCGGCGCGCACCTCTTCGGGGTAGAAATACTTGACCTCCGTGGTGCGCAGCTCCTCGGGCGTGCGCTGGAGCGCTTCTTCCAGCTGGTGGTTCCAGAAGACCAGGCATCCGCACTCGTCGACGACGTAGAAGACGCAGGGAAGGTCCTCGATGATGTCGCCGATGGGCAGCTCGCGGATCACCGCCGGGTGCGGCGGCAGCGGTTCGACCGGCAGCATGACCAGGCTGAAGCTTGGATTCGGCCCTTGTTCCAGGGTTTCCGGCGAGACCGTGACGCGCACCGGCAGCGTGCTGCCGTCGGCGCGCGCGAGCTTGGCGAGCGCGGCGGTGTCGGCGCGCGAGGGAATGGGCAGTTGCTCGTGGCGGGGAGACTCGAAGGCGAGCAGGTGTTCCGCGGTGCGGCCGCGCACCTGCTCCGCCGAGTAGCCGGTGAGCTGCTCGCACGCGCGGCTCCACCGGAGAATGGTGCCGTGCGGGTCGACGACGAAGGCCGCCAGCGGAATGGGTGCGCGCTTCACAACTCCTCCTCTCCCCTGCGCCGGAAGGTGGGCGCAGCTAGCCTACGCGGCAATCATAGCGCGGTCGGGGCAAGGAAGCAGGAATGTGCGCGGCGTAACGAACGCAGCGGCGGGCCCAGCCGGGCGCAGTGGTTCAGGCGCCGTGATTCAGGCCCAGGTTCTGGTTGGCCGGCACGGCAATGTCGATCAAGCGGGGACGCGGCAGGTCGAGCGCCGCCATCAGGGCGACGAAGTCCTCGCGCGTGCGGTTCGCCAGGCGCGCGTTGTGCAGCCGCTCCCAGCCGATGGTCGAGACCGACTGGCCCTTGTAGTCGTGACCGGGCCAGACGCGGGTGGCGTCATCCAGGGCGAACAGCTTGCGCGTGACGCTGTCGTAGAGCGCCTCGGCGCTGCCGCTCTGGAAGTCGGTGCGGCCGCAGCCGTCGATCAGGAGGGTGTCGCCGCTGAACAGGTTGCCGCGCCACAGGTAGCACATGCTGCCCGCCGTGTGGCCGGGCGTGTGGATCACGTCGATCTGTTCGCCCCCGGCGAAGGGGATGCGGTCGCCGTCGTTGAGCTGGACTTCGGCCGGCGGGATCCCGCAGCCGCTCGGCACGCAGGCCTTGGCGCCGGTGAGGGCGCGCAGCTTGCCGGCCGAGGTCACGTGGTCGGCGTGGGCATGGGTTTCCAGCACATGGGTCAGG
>CAMPHU010000066.1 GCA_946886065.1 uncultured Massilia sp.
GCGTATAGCGCACGCTTCCTCAGCACGTCATACGTGCCACTGGCGCCTATGACTTCCCGGACTCGGCGTCCCCCTTGCTGGGAACCCAAGTTCAACCAACGTAAGCACGGCACAACGCTAACTAAAAGTAGCTAGCGCACCCCGACCACCGATACATCGACAACAAAACCTTCCCTTACCGTCCCGTTCACTCAAGCAGAGCGTGCGGACATTCCTACAACTCCGCGAAGCCTTATCCTATACAGACCTGACCCGGCTGCGCGCATGATCGATCCATTGGTTCAGCAAGCAGAGGAGCGATCATGAAATCGAAAGAGAAGGTCAAAGGCGGCGATAACCGTGCCCGTGGCATCCACAAACCGAAAGTCGTGACTGTCGCCGAAGGCAGCCTGCAAAGCAGGGCGCCGGGATATGTCATGCCCGGTGGCCCCGATACGCCGTTCCCGAAAGCCAGCCTGGGTTCGATGCAGTCCGACCTGAACAGCAGTCCTCGCAACGGCGTCGGCACGCAACACGGTGCATGGAGTGCGCGCCAGCAGGCGCAGCGCATGCAGGAACGTGGCGAACAGGATCGCATTGGCCAACTCCAGCAATCCACCGGCATCGAACAGAACCAGGCCGCAGGCTCCCAGCAGTCTTCGGTCGGCAATTCCGGCTCGCGCCAGTCCGCTCCGGAACCGACGCCGCAGACCAAGGTCGACCAGAAAGCCTCCGACTCCGGCAGCAAGCGCAGCCGCAAGCAGCCACGCGGCTGAGCGCTTGCCGCCCTGACCGATCCTGACCCGGGCCCACCCGGGTTTTTTTACGTCCGCCGCCGCCGCGCCATCGCAAGAGCGCGCACATTCCGACCTGTCATCCAGTGAAAACTGAGGCACAATGCAGCTACAACATTGTCAATTCATCCATACAGGAAGAGCATGAACGAACAGGTCGCACGCAATGTCGTGCTGGTGCGCGCCATCGAAACCGCCGACGTAGGCCATACCGTGCTGAGCGAGGATGACCGCAAGTACGCGACCCGCAGCGCCCGCGAGCTGGCGGCCTGGCAGGCATCCGACAGCAAGATGGCGGTGACCCAGCACCACTTCCTGCAACAGCGTTCCGAACAGATCATCAAGCGCCTGAGCGAACGCACGCCCGCCTTTGCCGCCTTCGTCCGCAGGCGCCCCGGCATGACCGGCATCTGGACCGCGCTTCCCTTCATCGCTTTCATCGCCGGCGCCGCCCTCGACCGCATCGCCGATCCGCACCGCGTGGACCTGCTGTCCGCGCCTCTGCTCCTGATCATCGCCTGGAACCTGCTCGTCTACCTGGGCATGCTGGTGTGGGCGCTCGTTCCCCGCAAGCGCAAGACCGGCAGCCCGCTGCTGCACCGTCTCAGTGTCGGCAAGGCGGCCGTGCCGCGCAAGCTCCCGTCCGCGCTGAGCGATGGCGTCGCCCACTACCTCGCCGATTGGGCCGTGCTGAGCGAACCGCTGACCCGCGCACGCCTGGCCCGCAGCTTCCACCTGGCCGCCGCCGGGTTCGCGCTCGGCGCCATCGCCTCGCTCTACGCGCGCGGCATGCTCACCGAGTACGTCACCGGCTGGGAAAGCACCTTCCTCGACGGGCGCCAGGTGCACACCCTGCTGTCCTGGCTCTTCATGCCGGCCATGGCCGTCTTCCCCTTCCTCCAGGGCTTCTCGCTGAACGAGATCGAGCTGCTGCGCTTCGGCCGCGGCGCCGTGGTGACGGGGGGAGGGGAGCGCTGGGTACACCTGTACGCCGCCACCTTGCTGTTGCTCGTCGTGCTCCCACGCCTCATCCTTGCGACCTTCGCCGGCCTGCGCGCCGGACGTCTCAAGCGCCGCTTCCCGATCGACCTGGACCAGCCTTACTTCCGCAAGCTGGCCGACAGCATCGGCGCCGGCGCGCCCGCACTGCTGCGCGTGATCCCCTACAGCTATACGCTCGACGAGCCACGCGACCGAGGCCTCTGGACTCTCGCAGCCGCGACACTGGGCGGACAAGCGCGGGTCCAGCTGCGCCCCACGGCCGGCTATGGCGTGGAACCGAAGGACGCCCTGCGCGACACCGTGCTGGACGAGGCGGGCGTGACCGTCACCGCCGTCCTGTTCAGCCTCGCGGCGACACCCGAAAAGGAAAACCACGGCGCCTTCCTCGATTACGTGGCCAAGCGCGTCCCGCGCGGCGTCGCCGTCCTGCTCGACGAATCTTCCTTCGTCGAACGCATCGGCGAGCAGCCCGGCAGCGACACGCGCGTTACCGAGCGCAGCGCGTTGTGGCGCCAGTTCTGCAGCTTCCACGGCGCGCCCGCCCACGTCGTCAACCTGCTCCAGCCGGACAAATACCCGCTCGAATTCGGTGCGGGCCTGAGATTGCCGGAGCTGCGCTGATGGACCCGGTGAAGATCCAGTTCGCGCTCGTCTCGCACACCAACAACGGCAAGACCACGCTGGCGCGCACCCTTGTCGGCATGGACGTCGGCGAGGTGCGCGACGCTGCCCACGTCACCGAATTCGCCGAGGCCCACCCGCTGGTCGAAAGCGGCGCCGGCGACACCCTGGTGCTCTGGGATACCCCCGGCTTCGGCGACTCGGTACGCCTGCTCAAGCGCCTGTCCATCGCAGGCAATCCGATCGGCTGGCTGCTGCGTGAAGTCTTCGACCGCTACCGCGACCGTCCGTTCTGGCTCAGCCAGCAGGCCTTGCGCGCCGCCAGGGACGAGGCGGACGTGGTGCTCTATCTCGTCAATTCGTCCGAGTCGCCCCAGGATGCCGGCTACCTTCCGGCCGAGATGAAGATCCTCGACTGGCTCGGCAAGCCGGTCGCCGTGCTCCTCAACCAGATGGGACCGCCCCGTCCGGGCACGCAGGAACAGGGCGAGCAGCAGCGCTGGAAGCAGCACCTGGCCCAGTACCCGATCGTGAAGGAAGTGCTGCCCCTCGACGCCTTCGCGCGCTGCTGGGTGCACGAGCACGTGTTCTATGAAGCGATCACGCCGCTGATCGCGCCGGAAAAGCAGCCGGGCTACGCGCGCCTGGTCGCAGCCTGGTCCGCGCGCAACCGCGAGCGCTTCAGCAATGCGCTGCGCACCAGCGCCGAACAGCTGGCCGCCGCCGCGCGCGACAGCGAGCCCTTGCCGGAGGCGGAGCGCGGCGTCCTGCGCAGCGCCCTCAAGGCGGTCGGCATCGGCAAGGACGAACAGCGGCGCCAGGAGCTGGCGATGGCCGCCCTGGTCGCGCGCCTGGAGAACGGCATCAACCACGCCACCGCGCGCATGCTCTCGCTGTACCGCATCGACCCTGGCCAGGCGCTTACCATCAATGCGCGCGTGAGCGAGAACTTCGCCGTGCGCGCGCCGGTCGACAAGGCCCAGGCCGGCCTGCTCGGCGCGGTCGTGTCGGGCGCGGCGACCGGGCTGTCGGCGGACGTCATGGCGGGCGGCCTGACCATGGGCGCCGGCGCGCTGCTGGGCGCCATCGTCGGCGGCCTGACCATGGCCGGCGCCGCCTGGGGCTTCAACCAGCGCCTGGACCGCGACAAGGCCAGCGTGCAGTTCGCCGATCCCTTCCTGCAAACGCTGCTGACCGGCGCCGTCCTGCGCTACCTGGCGGTGGCGCACTTCGGCCGCGGCCGCGGCAACTACGTCGAAAGCGAGGCGCCGCCGTTCTGGCAGGCCGAAGCCGAACGGGCGCTCGCCGCAAGCGCCGCCGCCCAACCGAGGCTGTGGGAGGCGGTGCGCAGCGCGCCGGATCTCGGCGCCGCGGCAGGACTGGTCGAGTCCGTAATGGTCCCCGCCGTGCATGCGACGCTGGCGACCCTGTATCCAGGCGCCGCATTGCAGGAACACGTCAAGGCGCCGTCTCATGGCACGCCATTTGCTCCAAAAGCATAAGACCGATAACGACAGGAGACGAGCATGACCCATTCCAGCCATTCGATCCCGCATGCAAAGGACGGTGCACAGGTAGCCGCCGCATGAGGCGCACGCTCCTGCTCTCGGCGCTTGGGCTGGTTTCATCTGCCCAGGCCGCGCCGGCCCTGCCGGATTCGATGGCGCCCGACGGCGAGCGGATCGCGCGGGTCGAAGTCGTGGGTGCGCTGCCGTTCGCGGACGCGGGTATCCAGGCGGACCGGCTGCCCTACGCGCTCCAATCGCTTGACCGGGACGCCCTGCGCGACGCCCAGGGCGGCAACCTGGCGGAAACGATGACGCGCAAGCTGGTCGGCATCGCCGTCAACGAGATCATCGGCAGTCCCTTCCAGGTGGACCTCAGCTACCGCGGCATGCGCGCATCGCCCTTGCTCGGCACCTCGCAGGGCCTGTCGGTCTACCTCGACGGCGTGCGCGTCAACGAAGCCTTCGGCGACGTGGTCAACTGGGACCTGCTGCCCGAAGCCGCGCTGTCGCGCCTGTCCGTGGTCCCCGGCTCGAACCCGCTGTACGGCCTGAACACCCTCGGCGGCGCGCTCGTCCTCGAGACCCGCTCGGGACTGTCCGATCCCGGGGCGGAGCTGGCCCTGTCCATCGGAGAGCACCAGCGCCGCCGCGCCGATTTCACCTACGGCGTCAATGCCGATGGCTGGCACCAGTTCGTCGCGGCCACGCTGTTCGAGGAGGACGGCTGGCGCGCCCACTCCGCCGGCCGCCTGGCGAACCTGTTCTACAAGCTGGGACGCCAGGGCGCAAGGACCGACTGGAACGCCACGCTGCTCGGCGGCCGCAGCCGCATGCTCGGCAACGGGCTGCTGCCGGAAGCCCTGTACCGGCAGGACAGGCGCACGGTCTACACCTATCCCGACCGTACCGAAAACCGCCTGCTGCAGGCTGGCTTGCGGATCAAGCACCGCATGGACAGCGGCATCGAAGCAACCGTCTCGGCTTATGCGCGCAACAGCCGCCGCGATACCGTCGGCGGCGATGTGGGCGATGAATACGCCGATTATGTCGAGGACTGCGCCGATGGCTTCGACGCCGCCGGCCAGGCGAACGATCCCGGCGAATGCGCGTTCACCCGCGACGAGGGCGCGGCGCTGCATCCCGCCAGCCTGAACACCACCGCCACCCGCCAGCGCAGCAGCGGCGCCAGCCTGAACCTGCACCGGCGCGACGGCGCCAACGCCTTCGACGCCGGCCTCACCTGGGACCGCAGCCGGGTGCGCTTCGCCCAGTTCGAGCAGGAAGCCTTCTTTACTCCGACGCGCGGCGTGGAGGGCGACCCGGAAGAGGAGCGCGAGCCGGCATCGTCGGTATCGGGCAGGGCGCGCGCGGCCAGCCTGTACGGCGCCGCCACGCTGGCAGTCTCGCGCGACACCAGCATCAGCCTGTCCGCCCGCTTCAACCGCGCCCGCGTCGGCAACACCCTGGTGACCGAGGATGGCCCCAAGCCGCCTGAAACCTTCACGTATTCGCGCTTCAACCCGGCGCTCGGCTTCACCCACCGGTATGCAGGACTGACCTGGTTCGCCAACGCCGCGCAAAGCAACCGCGTGCCCACGGTGATCGAGCTCGGATGCGCCGACCCTGCGGAACCCTGCCGCCTGCCGGTCGGGCTGCAGTCCGATCCCTACCTGAAGCAGGTCGTGTCCCGCACCGTCGAGGCAGGCCTGCGGCGGGGCGGAGAAGGTGGGGCTGTCGGCGCCAGCGTGTTCCGCACCGTGAACCGCGACGACATCCTGTTCGGCCGGGCCGGGCTCACACGGGCCGGCTATTTCTCGAATTTCGCCCGCACCGTGCACCAGGGCGTGGAGCTCAGCTGGTCCCGGCGCCGGGGCGCCGTGGAAGCGCAAGCGGGCTACAGCTTCCTGGACGCCACCTATGGCGCCCCCGGCACGCTGTTCACCGGCGCGCGTTCGGTGCAGGTGGACCACGGCACCCGCATCGCCGGCCTCCCGCGCCATACGCTCAAGCTGGACCTCGGCTGGAAGGCGAGGCCGGATCTGGTGTTGGGGGCGGAACTGCGCGCGGTCTCGCGCATGGCAAGCCAGGGCAACGAAGACGGCCTGGTCGAGGACGGGGAGGAGGATGCGCGCGCCGACTGGAGCATCGGCGGCCACGCGCTGCTGAACCTGCATGCCAACTGGACCCCGGCGCCGGGCTGGCAGCTGTTCGCCAGGATCGCGAACGTTCTGGACCGCCGCCATGAAAGCTTCGGCGCCCTGGCCGTCGACCTGTTCCCGGACGGCCGCCTGCTGCAGCCGCACGCCGGTCCCGTGGAGCCCGCGATCACCCGCTTCGTCGCACCCGGCGCGCCGCGTACCTTGACGGCCGGATTACGCTACCGGTTCTAGAACTGCGCTTTTAAAACTGATACCGGGCGCTCACGCCCATGATCCAGTTGCGCCCCGGCGCCGCTTCGTAATAGCGGCGGTTGGTGTCGCCGACGATCACCGAGCCGACATAGGTCCGGTCGAACAGGTTGTTCAGCCGCGCGAACTGCTTGAAGCGCCAGCCGCCCAGCTGCTGGCTGGCCTGCACCCGGGCGTTGACGATCGCGTAGCCCGGCGCCGGCGTCATCGTATTGCTGTCTTCCGCGTAGACGCGGCCGTTGGCGATGGTCTCGAGCGCCGCGCCGAATCGGCCTTCGCGCTCTTTCCAGCCCACTTCGCCGTACAGGCTGGTCTTCGGGATGCCGGGCAGGCGGCTGCCTTCGGGCACCGCGCCGAATCCCTCGTCATAAATCGCGCGCAGCACCGTGAGCGCAAGGCGGGCATTGAAGCCGGCGCCCAGTTCGGCGTCGAGCGACAGTTCGCCGCCCTGGCGCAGGGTGGCGCTGGCGTTGCGGTAGCTGGTGCGGCCGCCCGAGGAACTGTCCACCACCAGTTCGCCCTTGGTGCGCACCTGGAACAGCGCGGCGTTGACGCGCGCATGCTCTCCCAGCATGGCCTTGAAACCCGTCTCGAGGTGGGTGCCCACCGCCGGATCGAGCCGGAAGTTGAAACCGGCGCCGCTGCCGGAGTAGAACAGCTCATTCAGGGTCGGCGCCTCGAAGCCGCGCGCCGCGCTGGCGTACACGTTCAGCGCAGGCGACACCTTGTACAGCACGCCCAGCAGCGGCGTGGTGTGGCGGTAGTCGACGCCGCCGCTGTCGTTGCCGTTGGCCAGGAACTTGTCCTCGACGTCGAACTTCAGGCGGCTGCGCCGTACTCCGCCGGTGAGTACCCACTGGCCGCGTTCCCACTCCAGCTGGGCGTAGGGATCGGTGCTGGTCACCTCGTTCGTTTCGTCGCGCCGCAACGCACCCTTCACGCCGAAGGTCGCGCCGACAAAGTTCTCGAAGCCCTGGCGTGCGTCGCGCGAGCGCGCCAGCTCCAGGCCCAGGGTCGCGCGAAGGCTGCCGCCGGCCAGCTCGCGCACCATGCGCCAGTTGGCGTCGATGCCGTGGAAGTCGCGGTCGAAGTCGACCACGCCGCCCGAATGGCTGGCGGGCGCCTGGAAGCCGCGCGAGAACGACTGGTACTGGATCACGCGGCGGTTGCCGCCGTAGGCCGTCAGCTGCAGGCGGTCCGGCCCGAAGCGGCTTTCCCAGGACAGGCCGAACTGCTTGTGGTCGATGCTCTTGCGCGTGTTGTAGCGCTCGGCCAGCGTACGCTGGGGGGAGACCGTGTCGGTGGTGTCGATTTCGCCGGCGCGCGGGTCGCGCTGGTACGTCGCCCAGGTCACGCCCAGCGGGTCCTGCGTATCGTCCTGGCGCAGGCCGCTGGCCGTCATGACGAGCCGGCTGCTTTCCGACGGGGTGAAGGTGAACTTCGCGTAGGCCTGATCGCGGGTGGCGGCGCTGTGGTCGCGGTAGCCGTCGGTCTCGAAACGCGAGGCGTCGAGCAGGTAGCCGAAGGCGCCGCTGCTGCCCTCGGCGTTGACGTCGGTCTTGCGCAGGCCGTTGCTGCCGGCGGCGAAGTTGGTCTCGACCGCGGGCCGGCCCTTGGGATCGCGGGTGAACAGCTGGACCACGCCGCCCGAATGGTTGCCGTACAGGGCGGAGAAGGGGCCGCGCAGCACTTCGATGCGTTCCGCCATGTCGAGGTTGAAGGTCGCGGCCTGGCCCTGGCCGTCCGGCATGGAGGCCGGAATGCCGTCCGCTACCAGGCGCACGCCGCGCACGCCGAAGGCGGAACGCGCGCCGAAGCCGCGCGAGGAGATCTGCAGGTCCTGCGCATAGTTCTGGCGGTCGCGCGCCACCAGGCCCGGCACCGCGGCCAGGGCTTCGGAAGCGTTCACGCGCGGCTGGGTGTCGCGGATCTGGGCGGCGTCGACCACGTCGATGGCGGCGGGGAGGTCGAAACTCGTGTGCTCGGCGCGGGTGCCGCTGACCACGACCACGTTCAGAGGGCCGTCCGGCTCATCGGCGGCTGCAAGCAGCGGCCAGCATGCGCATACGGCGGCAATCAGGTTCAGGCGTAAAACAGCTTGCTTCATCCGGTCTCCAGTCGTTCGGTGTCCCGCCTCCCGCAGGCGGGCCGTGTTATCCCGTCAAGCAATATACCTGCCATCGAGAAAACGTGATGCGCCATGCTGCGTTTTCAGGACAGCCAGGGAGGCGGCTTGTTCAACTTTTGAACAGGTGTTGCAGCAGCGGCTGTTCCGTGTGCGACATGACGGAACGGTTTACAGAGGGAGAAGGGGGGCCGGGCTGTCGGCTGGCACGCCCCTTGCGAAAGGATGGGATGCCATGGAGTCCGTGGCGGCCAACGGACAGATCAACCAACCCTAGGGGATGACATGAATCTCGCGGACATCAACAAGCTGGGCGTCGCCAACCCGTTCAAGCAGCGCTATGACAACTACATCGGCGGCCGCTTCGTGGCACCGAGCAAGGGCGAATACTTCGCCAACATCACGCCGATTACCGGCCAGCCCTTCTGCGAAGTCGCGCGCTCCACCGCCGAGGACGTGGAGCTGGCGCTGGACGCCGCCCATGCCGCCAAGGAGGCCTGGGGCAAGACCTCGCCGGCCGAGCGGGCACGCATCCTGAACAAGATCGCCGACCGCATGGAAGAGAACCTGACCATGCTGGCCACCGCCGAGACCATCGACAACGGCAAGCCGATCCGCGAGACCACGGCGGCCGACATCCCGCTGGCGATCGACCACTTCCGCTACTTCGCGGGCGCCATCCGCGCCCAGGAAGGCTCGATCGCCCAGATCGACCATGAAACCTACGCTTACCACTTCCACGAGCCGCTGGGCGTGGTCGGCCAGATCATTCCCTGGAACTTCCCGATCCTGATGGCGGTCTGGAAGCTGGCCCCGGCCCTGGCCGCCGGCAACTGCGTGGTGCTGAAACCCGCCGAGCAGACCCCGGCCTCGATCATGGTGCTGATGGAGCTGGTCGGCGACCTGTTGCCGGCGGGCGTGGTCAACGTCGTCAACGGCTTCGGCCTGGAAGCCGGCAAGCCGCTCGCCTCCAGCAAGCGCATCGCCAAGATCGCCTTCACCGGCGAAACCGGCACCGGCCGCCTGATCATGCAGTACGCAGCCCAGAACCTCATCCCCGTCACCCTGGAACTGGGCGGCAAGTCGCCCAACATCTTCTTCGCCGACGTGATGGACCACGACGACGCTTTCTTCGACAAATGCCTGGAAGGCTTCGCCATGTTCGCGCTGAACCAGGGCGAGGTCTGTACATGTCCCTCGCGCGTGCTGGTGCAGGAATCGATCTACGACGCCTTCATGGAGCGCGCGCTGGCACGGGTAGCGGCCATCAGGCAGGGCAATCCGCTCGACAGCGCGACCATGATCGGCGCCCAGGCCTCGCAGGAGCAGCTGGAGAAGATCCTGTCCTACCTCGACATCGGCCGCCAGGAAGGCGCCCAGGTGCTGGCGGGCGGCGAGCGCCATCTGCAGCAGGGCGAGCTGGCCGGCGGCTACTACGTGCGCCCGACCGTGTTCAAGGGCGACAACGCGATGCGCATCTTCCAGGAAGAGATCTTCGGGCCGGTGGTCTCGGTCACCACCTTCAAGGACGAGGAGGACGCGCTGCGCATCGCCAACGACACCCTGTACGGGCTGGGCGCCGGGCTGTGGACGCGCGACAGCTCGCGCGCCTTCCGCGTCGGCCGCGCGATCCAGGCCGGCCGGGTGTGGACCAACTGCTACCACCTGTACCCGGCGCATGCGGCATTCGGCGGCTACAAGCAGTCGGGCATCGGGCGCGAGAACCACAAGATGATGCTCGACCACTACCAGCAGACCAAGAACCTCCTGGTCAGCTACAGCCCCAATGCGCTGGGCTTCTTCTGAGGCCGGGAAAACTGCGATGAACAGCGCGCCCGCCCGCGTGGTCGCCACCGCCGCCGCGCTTGGCCTGGTCAAGCGGCTGCGCGAGCGGCACGGCCCGGTCATGTTCTTCCAGTCCGGCGGCTGCTGCGACGGCAGCGCGCCGATGTGCTACCCGGACGGCGAGTTCGCCGTCAGCGACAGCGACGTCCGCCTGGGGGAGCTGGATGGCGCGCCGTTCTACATCGGCGCCGAGCAGTTCGCCTACTGGGCGCATACCCAGCTGATCATCGACGTCGTCGCCGGCAACGGCGGCATGTTCTCGCTCGACAACGGGACCGGGCAACGTTTCCTGACCCGCTCGCGCCTGTTCAGCGACGAGGAATTGCAGCTCCTGCCCCCGCCCGCGACAGGGGCGCCAACCGATTTTGCAACGCGTCCGCCCAGCGGCGGACCACTTTGACAAGAAAGACGCCATGAAAACGAGAGCAGCCATTGCGTGGAAAGCCGGGGAACCCCTGGGCATCGCCGAAGTCGACCTGGAAGGGCCGCGCGCCGGCGAAGTCCTGGTCGAGATCAAGGCGACCGGGATCTGCCACACCGATTACTACACCCTGTCCGGCGCCGATCCGGAAGGGATCTTCCCGGCCATCCTCGGCCACGAGGGCGCCGGCGTGGTGCTGGAGACCGGGCCCGGCGTCACCTCGGTCAGGAGCGGCGACCATGTGATCCCGCTGTACACGCCGGAATGCCGGCAATGCAAATTCTGCCTGTCGCGCAAGACCAACCTGTGCCAGTCGATCCGCGCCACGCAAGGCCGCGGCCTGATGCCGGACGCCACCTCGCGCTTCTCCTTCGAGGGCAAGCCGCTGTTCCACTACATGGGCACTTCGACCTTCTCCAACTACATCGTGGTGCCGGAGATCGCGCTGGCAAAAATCCGCGAGGACGCGCCCTTCGACAAGGCCTGCTACATCGGCTGCGGCGTCACCACCGGCGTGGGCGCGGTGGTGTTCTCGGCCAAGGTGGAGGCGGGCGCCAACGTGGTGGTGTTCGGCCTGGGCGGCATCGGCCTGAACGTGATCCAGGGCGCGCGCATGGTGGGCGCCGACAAGATCATCGGCGTCGACATCAACCCCGCCCGGGTCGAGATCGCCCGCAAGTTCGGCATGACGCACTTCGTCAACCCGAACGAGGTCGGCAACATCGTCGACCACATCGTGCAGCTGACCGACGGCGGCGCCGACTTCTCCTTCGAATGCATCGGCAACACGACCGTGATGCGCCAGGCGCTCGAATGCACGCACAAGGGCTGGGGCCAGTCCTTCATCATCGGCGTCGCCGCCGCCGGCCAGGAAATCAGCACGCGTCCCTTCCAGCTTGTCACGGGGCGCCAATGGAAGGGCTCCGCCTTCGGCGGCGCGCGCGGCCGCACCGACGTGCCGAAAATCGTCGACTGGTACATGGAAAACAAGATCAACATCGACGACCTGATCACGCACACCTTGCCGCTCGATCGCATCAACGAGGGCTTCGAGCTGATGAAGAGCGGGCAGTCGATCCGCTCGGTGGTGCTGTACTGAGCAAGCCGCAGTCCGATTCCAACCAACGAACAGGGAGACGAACATGAACGAGGCAGTCAAGATCCATCCGGCCGTCGACAACGGCATACCCCCCGCGGAACCCGGCTTTTCCGGCGGCATGCTGAGCTGCCGCTGCGCCACCAACCCGGTGACGGTCGAGATCGGGAGCCAGGTGGCGCACAACCACGTGTGCGGCTGCACCAAGTGCTGGAAGCCGAACGGCTCGCTGTTCTCGCAGATCGCCGTGGTCGGGCGCGACCACGTCAAGGTGACGGCCAACGAAGACAAGCTCCAGGTCGTGGACCAGGACGCCACGATCAAGCGTCACGCCTGCCGCGACTGCGGGGTGCATATGTATGGGCGGATCGACAACGCCGGCCACGCCTTCTATGGCCTGGACTTCGTGCACACCGAGCTGTCGAAGGAACGCGGCTGGTCGCCGCCGGGATTCGCCGCCTTCGTTTCCTCGATCATCGAGTCGGGCGCGCGCCCGGAAAACATGGGCGCGGTGCGCGCCCGCCTCAACGAGCTGGGCCTGCCGCCCTACGACGCGCTGTCGCCGGCGCTGATGGACGCCATCTCGACCCACGTGGCCAAGCAGCGCGGCGTGCTCAAGGACGCGTAAGAAGGACGGCTGCCGGCAAGTGTCTGGCAGCCGCCTGCTTCTACACTCACCGGAGACAAGAATGAAGCGATCCTTCCTGCTGCTGTCCTTAGCGCTGGCCGTCCCGCTGGGCGCGCGCGCCGACGACTTCCCGACCAGCGGCCGCGTCGAGTACGTGCTCGAATGCATGCAGAAGCACGACGGCAAGTACGAATACCTCTACAAGTGCTCCTGCGTCATCGATCACATCGCCAAGGAGATGACTTACGACGACTACGTGACGATGTCGACCGCCCTGCGCAACCAGACCATGGGTGGCGAGCGCGGCGCGCTGTTCCGCGATCCGCCTCCGGTCAAGGACATGGCCAACAAGTACAAGGCGCTCCAGACCAGCGCCAACAAGGCCTGCTATGTGACGCAGCGCTAAAGGCTGTATCGCGGATGGCGCAGCGCGCCGCGCGACTGTCCCGAATCTGAACATGCGCCGCGCGGCAGGCAAGCGGCAAGGCACGAACTGCAGGGCAAGGACACTGGCACATTCTGTGCTGTGGGAAGGGTGGGACATCCCCACATCGATGTTTGCATGGCTACACAGGTCGGACCGCTGATAAAAACCATAGGAGACTCAACCATGTCATTCCCAATAAGATTCATCCGCTGGTGGCCGTGCCTGGCACTGGCTGCCGGCCCGGCGCTCGCCGCCGACTCGGATGTCGAGAAACTGACCAAGGACCCGAAGAACTGGGCGATGCAGTCCGGTAACATGGCGAACCACCGCTACAGCGAACTCAAGCAAATCACCAGCAAGAACGCCAAGAACCTGCAGGTGGCCTGGACCTTCTCCACCGGCGTGCTGCGCGGCCACGAAGGCGGCCCCCTGGTGATCGGCGACACGCTCTACATCCACAGCCCCTTCCCGAACAAGGTGTTCGCGGTGTCGCTGGAAGACCAGTCGATCCGCTGGAAATACGAGCCCAAGCAGGACCCGACCGTCATCCCGGTGATGTGCTGCGACACGGTCAACCGCGGCGTGGCCTACGCCAACGGCAAGATCTTCCTGCAGCAGGCCGACACCACGCTGGTGGCGCTCGACGCCAAGACCGGCGCCGAGCTGTGGAAGACCAAGGTGGGCGATCCGAAGCTCGGCGAAACCACCACCAACACCCCGCACATCTTCAAGGACAAGCTCCTGACCGGCATCAGCGGCGGCGAGTTCGGCGTGCGCGGCCGTGTGACGGCGCACGACATAAATACCGGCAAGGTGCTGTGGCGCGCCTACAGCACCGGCCCGGACAACGAATTGCTGGTCGACCCGGCCAAGACCATGACCTGGACCGACGGCAAGATGGCGCCGATTGGCCCCGATTCCTCGCTCAAGAGCTGGCAGGGCGACCAGTGGAAGCTGGGCGGCGGCACCACCTGGGGCTGGTACAGCTACGATCCGGAGACCAACCTGGTCTATTACGGCACCGGCAACCCGAGCACCTGGAACCCGCGCCAGCGCCCCGGCGACAACAAGTGGTCGATGACCATCTTCGCCCGCGACCTCGACAGCGGTCAGGCGAAATGGGTCTACCAGATGACCCCGCACGACGAGTGGGACTATGACGGCGTCAACGAGATGATCCTGGCCGACATCAAGGTCAAGGGCCAGCCGCGCAAGGCGCTGGTGCACTTCGACCGCAACGGCTTCGCCTACACCATGGACCGCGTGACCGGCGAACTGCTGGTGGCGGAAAAATTCGATCCCAAGGTGAACTGGGCGACCCACGTCGACATGAAGAGCGGCCGTCCGCAGGTGGTGGCCAAGTACAGCACCGACAAGAACGGCCCCGATTTCAACACCAAGGGCATCTGCCCCTCGGCCCTGGGCACCAAGGACCAGCAGCCGGCCACCTATTCGCGCAGGACCGGCCTGTTCTATGTGCCGACCAACCACGTGTGCATGGACTACGAGCCCTTCCAGATCGAGTACACGGCCGGCCAGCCTTATGTGGGCTCGACCCTGTCGATGTATGCCGCGCCGGAAAGCCACGGCGGCCTGGGCAACTTCATCGCCTGGGATGCCGGCACCGGCAAGATCGTCTGGTCCAAGCCGGAGAAATTCTCGGTGTGGAGCGGGGCGCTGTCCACAGCCGGCGACGTGATCTTCTACGGCACCCTGGAAGGCCACATCAAGGCGGTCGACCACAACGGCAAGGAGCTGTGGAAGTTCAAGACCCCGTCCGGGATCATCGGCAACGTCCACACCTGGGAGTACAAGGGCAAGCAATACATCGGCGTGCTGTCGGGGATCGGCGGCTGGGCGGGCATCGGCCTGGCGGCCGGCCTGAGCAAGGGCACCGAAGGCCTGGGCGCGGTGGGCGGCTACAAGGACCTGGCCAAGTACACCGAACTGGGTGGCGTGCTGACGGTGTTCGCACTGCCTGACAACAAGTGAGCGTTCCTCCGCGCCGCGCCGGTGTGATGTGGCGCGGCGCGATTCGACAGAAATCGGGCGCGGCCGGCGGCCCCTGGAGTCCGGCGGCGGCGCCCCCAGCTTTACCAGGAAACCTATGAACAAACTGATGAACCGGGCCTGGAGCGCAGCCATGTGCTGCGTCCTGGCAGCGCTGCCCGCGATGGCGGCCGGCCCCGCCCAGGCGGGAGGCAACCTGCCTTATACGGTGGCGGAGGGTAACAAGGTGGATGCCCAGACCTTGAGCGGCTGGAAGACCTGGCGCGCGATGGCCTGCGAACGCTGCCACGGCGCGGCCCAGGAAGGCATGGTCGGGCCCTCGCTGGTGGACAGCCTGAAGGTGCTCAGCAAGGACCAGTTCAAGATGGTCGTGTTGAAGGGGCGGATCGAGAAGGGCATGCCGAATTTCGACGGCAGCAAGATGGTGACCGAGAACATCGACAACCTCTACGGCTACCTGAAAGGACGGTCGGACGGCGCGATCGAGCCGGGACGCCTGCAGGAGATCGGTAAATGAGGTGGCGCTCCCCGCTGGCCGGCCTGGCTTGCGTCCTCGCCTGCGCGGGCGCGCCGGCGACCGCCCAGTCCGAACCGGGACAGGACAAGGTACTGCGGGTCTGCCAGGATCCCAACAACCTGCCCTTGTCGAACCGGGCAGGGGAAGGCTTTGAAAACAAGATCGCCGCGCTGCTCGCGCAGCAGCTGGGCTGGAAGCTCGAGCACACTTGGTATCCGCAGCGGATGGGCTTCATCCGCAATACCCTGCGCGCCAAGGAGGCGCATACGGACCGCTTCAAGTGCGACCTGGTCACCGGCGTCGCCAAGGGTTTCGACATGGGCGCCACCACGCATTCCTACTACCGTTCCAGCTACGCCATGGCTTACGTCAAAGGGCACGGCCTGGACGGGGTGCGCACGCTGGAGGACCTGATGGCGCTGGACGCCGGCCAGCGCAGGAAGCTGCGCATCGGCGCGTTCGCCGGCTCGCCGCTCACCGAATGGCTGCTGCAGAACGGCCTGATGGAGCAGGTGACCTGGTACCAGAGCCAGACCGGCGATGCCGGCCAATACCCCGGCGAGGTGATCGAGAAAGACCTGGCCGGCGGCAAGATCGACCTGGCCTTCGCCTGGGGACCGATCGCCGGCTACTTCGCCAGGAATGCGCGCGCGGAGCCGATCGTCGCGCTGCCGCTCGCGTCGCGTCCGGGCATGCGCTTCGATTTCGAGATCGCGATGGCAGTGCGGCATGGCGACAAGGAGTTCCGTGCGCTGATCGACAAGCTGCTCGACGCCAACCAGGGGCAGATCCAGGCGATCCTCGAACAATACGGCGTCCCGCTGCTGGAGCTGCCGCAACCTCAGCCTTCCAAACCTTGAGGACGCCATGATCCGCTTCACGGAAACTGTCCGGAGCATCGCGGCGCGGCGGCGTGCGCTCCTTGCCTGCACGGCCCTGCTGGCGCTGGCGGCCGGCGCGGGTACGGCCGGCGCCCAGCCGGTATCGCCCGCCGAGGTGCTGCTGTTCGAGACCGACCACCTGGCGCGCACCAGGGCCCCGGCGACCCTGACCTACGACTTCCGCAAGGTCAGCAACGTCGAGGCAGGATTCACCGATACGGTCGAACTCGGCCTGACGAAGGAGGGCGGACGCCTGCACGCCCGCCTGCGCTTTCTGTCCGGCGAGCGGCAGCGCGAGGTGCCGGACATCGACGATGTGCACGGCAACCCGGTGCTGCTCGGCTTCCTGGAGCGCGACATCGCCGAGATGAAACGCCTGACGGGCGGCTCGACCACCTACTTTCGCAAGCGCATCCGGTTGGCGCTGGCCCAGGGGCCCCAGATCACGCGGCAGCCGATCACCTTCCAGGGAAAAACCCATGAGGCCAAGGTGGTGCGGATCCAGCCCTACCTGGACGATCCGATGCATGCGCGCTTCGAACAGTACGTGCGCAAGACCTATACCTTCGTCCTGAGCGACGAGGTGCCGGGCGGGGTGTACCGGGTAACGACTTCCCTGGCGAACGATGGCGGACGGGTGATCCGCACAGCGGCCGGCGCCGGCCAGGGAGGCGAAGCGCCGGCCATCGACGAAACGCTCACCCTGGTCAAGGCGGTCGACCGGCGCTGAGTTGGCGAGGCCGGACGCCTGACATGCAATCAGCCGGAGGACGCAATGGCGCGGTTGAAAGTATTTGCATTCGATTACGCCATGGCCGGCGGACCAAGGGCGCGCGCCGTGCCGAACGCGCTCACGCAGCAGGGCGCCATGCTGCTGCATGCCTTGCTGGCCGACCTGGCGGCCTTGCCGGACGTCGAGCTGCACACCATGCCTGCGGCCGCCGACGCGCCGGGGCCAGCCGGCGCGGCGTTCTCCGGCCAGGCCTTCGACCAGTGTTTCGACGCATGCGTGCAGGCGGCGGACGCCGTCTGGCCCCTGGTCCTCGACACCGGCCTGCTGGAAGACCTGTCGCGCGACATCCTGCGCGGAAAGCGGATCCTGCTGGGCAGCGCGCCGGGCGCCGTGCGCCTCACGGCCAGCAAGCTCACGATGGCGCGCGCGCTGGCCGACGGCGGCGTGCCGGCAGTGCCCACCTTTAGCCCGCATGCCTCCTTGCCGGACGGGGAAGGCGCCTGGGTCGTCAAGCCGGACGACGGCGCTGGCTGCCTCGACACCCGCCTGTTCAGCGACCGTGCGGCGGCGCTGGCCCATGTCCGCGCCAGCGCCGCGCAAGACTATGTGCTGCAACCCTTCGTGGCGGGCGAGCTGGGCAGCCTGTCCCTGGTCTGCTGCGACGGCAAGGCCCGGGTATTGGCCTGCAACCGCGAGCGCGTGGCGGTACGCGACAACCGCTTTCATTTCCTGGGCAGTATGGTGAACGGGCTCGACGACGCGGACGGCACGCTGGCGGACCTGGCGCGGCAGGTGGCGGCGGCGCTGCCCACGCTGTGGGGCTATGTGGGGGTGGACTTCATCCGCAGCGCCGCCGGGGTGCTCGTGCTCGACGTGAATCCCCGGCTGACGGCCGCCTACGCCGGGCTGAATGCGTCGATCGGCTGCAATCCGGCGGGGCTGGTCATCGATCTCCTGCAAGGGACGGCCGCGCTGTCGGCGCCGCTGGCCCGCCGCGCGGTGTGCGTCGACGTGGCCAGCTTCGGCCAGCCCTGGCCGCTCAGCTGACCGGCTACCTGATCACGACCCCCCAGGGCAGCTTGCCGACGGCGACGTCGCGCAGCTTGGTCCGGGTGGCCGTGTCGATCACCGACACGTTGTGGCTGCGTCCGTTGGCGACGTAGAGCTTCCTGCCGTCGGGCGTCAGGGCCATGTTCCAGGGCCGCTGGCCGACCGGGATGGTGGTGACGACCTGGTTGGTGGCGGTGTCGATCACCGACACGTTGGCGTCGCCGCCATTCGACACATAGACCTGGCGGCCGTTCGGATGCACCGCGATGCCGTTGGCGCGCAGGCCGGCCTTGATGCGCGCGACGATGGCGAAGCTGCCGGTATCGATGACGAACACTTCGTTGGCGTTCTCGGCCGCGACATAGGCGCGGCTGCCGTCGGGCAGGAAGCCGATGCCGCGCGGACGGGCGCCGACCGCCACCTGGGCCACCTGCTTGCGGCCGGGGAAATCGATGATGTCGACGGCGTCGCCTTCTTCCGCGCTGACGAACAGCAGGCGTCCGTTGGGGCTGAACACGGCGTGCTCCGGGTTCTTGCCGTGGACGGGAATCGAAAACGCCAGCGTGTTGGTGCGGGTGTCGGTCACCGCGATTTCGTTCTTGCCTTCGATGGCGGCGACCACCCAGCGCCCGTCCGGCGAAATCGACACCCCTTCGGGCGACTCGCCCAAGGCCACCGCGGCGCCCAGCTTGCGTGCGCCGAGGTCGACCAGCTGCAGGCGGTTGTTCGGCTGGTCGCTCACGTACAGCCAGCGTCCGTCTCCGCCGACGGCAAGGCCGCGCGGCTTGGCGCCGCCCGGCATGTCGGCGACCACTTCGTCGTTCGCGGTATCGATCACGGAAATCGTGCCCGTGCCCTCATTGGGCACATAGGCGAACGGCGCGGCCAGCAAGCTCGCGGGCAGGCTCGCGGCGAGGGCCAGCATGATGGCGGAAAAGCGGCGAAGAGGCGGATTGGTCATGCAGTCTCCAAGGTCAGTGGAAGGGCGACTTGTCGGGATGCTGGATGTTCAGGCGTTGCAGCTTGCGGTAGAGGGTGTTGCGGCTGATGTTGAGCTCGCGGGCGACGCAGCTCATGTTCCACTGGTGACGCCGCAGTTCCTGGAGCAGCACTTCGCGTTCCGCGTGCTCGAGCGGGGTCAGCACGGTATCGGGCAGGCCGGCCGTCGCCGGGAGCGGCATGGATGCGGCGCTTGAGGCAGGGACGATGGGGGCGGCGGCATCCGGTGGGCAGTCCAGCCGGAATTCCGGCGGCAGGTCGCGCAGGCCAAGGCGGTCCGTCGCGCGCAGCGCTAGCATCGTGCGCAGCAGGTGGCGCAGCTGGCGCACGTTGCCGGGCCAGCGCTGCCGGTCCAGCGCATCCAGCAGCGGTTCGTCGATGTCGATGTGGCTGCCTTCGTCGCTTTCCTGCGCGAGGATATGGACAATCAGCGCGCGCCGGTCGGCGCGCTCGCGCAAGGGCGGCATGCACATCGTGACGCCTTGCAGCCGGTAATACAGGTCTTCGCGGAACTCGCCTGCCTCGATCTTTTTCGCCAGGTTGCAGTGGGTGGCGCTGATCAGGCGGATGTCGAGCTTGACGGGTGTCTCGCCGCCGAGCGGGACCACCTCGCGCTCCTCCAGCACCCTCAGCAAGCGCGCCTGGAGGGAGAAAGGCATGTCGCCGATCTCGTCCAGGAACAGGGTGCCGCCATTGGCCTGCAGCAGCTTGCCGCGCTGGCCATCCTTGCCGGCCCCGGTGAAAGCGCCGGCGCGGTAACCGAAGAGTTCGCTCTCGATCAGGGACTCAGGTATCGAAGCACAATTGATTGCCACGAAAGGACGGTCGGCCCGGGGGCCGGACAAGTGCATGGCGCGCGCGAACACTTCCTTGCCGGTGCCGGTTTCGCCCAGCAGGATGGCGGCCACGTTGCGGTCGGCGATGCGCTTGGCGGTCGCCACGTGGGCGGCCATGAGCGGGTCGCCGAATTCCACGCTGTCCAGCGCGTTGATCGTTTGCGGCGCGGCGCTCGGCAGGGCGCGTGGAGCGCGCCGCATCGCCGGCGTGGTCACGGGTTGGTACATGACGGCGAAGAAGCGCGCGCTGTTGCGCACTTCGAAGATCGGGACAGGATGGTAGGCGCCGCGGACACTGCTGTCGACCAGGCCCGCGAAGCTCACGTTGAACAGTTCTGCGATATCGCGTCCCACGATCTCGGCCGGGCTCGTGAACCCGAGCTGCAGCAGGGCGCCGCGGCTGGCGGCCAGTACCGTCCCCGTGACGCTCATGGCGATCGCGCCCTCGTTCAGGGTGCCGACGAACTCGGGACGGTTATGGAAGCGCAGGATGTAGTCGTGGCGGAAGTGGTTCAGGAAGACCCGGTTCTCGATCATCTGCACCGACATGCAGACCAGGGCCAGGGTGTGCTGCTGGGCCCGGTGCGACTCGCCGGAGGCGTCGAGCACGCCGACCAGTTCGCCTTCGTGGTCGAAGATCGGCGCCGCGGCGCAGCTCAGGCCGATATTGCGCGACAGGTAGTGCTCGTCCTGGTGCACGGTCAGCGGACGGCGCTCGATCAGGCAGGTGCCCATGCCGTTGGTGCCTTGCACGCGCTCGCTCCAGATGGCGCCCTGGGTCAGTCCCGTCTTCGACGCCGCGTGGGTAAAGGCAGGGTCGCCGAAGTAGTTGAGCAGGACGCCGTCACGGTCGGTCAGCATGATTGCGTAGCCGGAGCCGGCGAGCTGCTGGTACAGGTTCTCCATCTCGATTCGCGCCACGGACTGGACGCCGGCGAGGCGCTCCTGGCGTTCCTGCAGTTCGACGTGCGCGACCACTTCCGGCTCCGCGCAGGTGCCGGGATCGAGCTGGTATTCGTTGAGACATCGTATCCAGGAGCGTGTGATACGGCTCCCGCTGTTGCCACTAAGATCGGTACCAATCCGGCCCTGGACGACCGAACGGACGCGCTTGACGTGTTCCACGGCAAACTTCGACATGCTGTCTCCTGGGTCCGCAACTGACGCCGTGCCGGGGCAGGGCTGCCGTTGCTTTATGGACTGTTATATGAGCTTGGCAACGTTAACTCTTATATACGGGAGAATACACCTTTAAGTTTGACATTGTCCCGATACTTTAGTCGGGGAAACGATCAGCGGCGCAGAAGATACATCTGCGTCCAAAAGAAGCCGAGTAAGGGGAACTCAGGATTGTATTTACGGTCTGCAGCCATCGATGGCGCCTGGCAGCGAAAACACAACACCGGGAAAGGGCACTTGCGCTGACCGCTGTCAGTTTGCTATAGTTCGCGTCCGCTTCGGCGCTGGTCGAAAAACGTTAACGTAATCA
>CAMPHU010000067.1 GCA_946886065.1 uncultured Massilia sp.
CCGCAGGCCCCGCGCGCCGCCGGCGAGCGCCTCGCCTGGCTGTGCCTGGCCGCCGGCCTGGCCGCCGTGTTCGCCTGGCTGCTGCAGCGCCATCTCGGCCTGAACCCGGTGATCTTCGCCGACGAGTGGTACTACAGCAAGATGGCGCGCCTGATGCCGCTGGGCGAAGCGATCGTGCCTTCCTACCTCTACCTGTGGCTGTTCGGCGCCAGCTCGGCCTGCGGCAGCGGCTTCCTCGATTGCGTGCGCATCGGCAACGCGCTGCTCTTCGTCGGCGCCGGCCCCTTCATCTACCTGATCGGGCGCCGCGTGACGCGTCCGGCGGTGGCCGCGGCCGTTGCCCTGCTGGCCCTGCTCCTGCCGTTCAACCTGTACACGGCCCTGTTCATGCCGGAAGCCACGTATTACTTCGGCTTCCTGGTCCTGAGCTGGCTGGCCCTGAACCATCCGTCCTGGAGCGCGGCGCGCCTGGGCCTGGCCAGCGGCGCCGTGCTCGGCCTGATGAGCCTGGTGAAGGTGCATGCCCTGTTCCTGCTGCCGGCCCTGTGCGTCTACCTGGCCTGCAATGCCTGGATGACCCGCGAGGCTGGCAAGCGGCGCGCGGCATGGATGGCCGGCGCCCTGGCCGCGGCCGTGCTGGCGGCGTCCACTACCCTGCTAACCAAGTTCGCCATCGGCTACCTGCTGGCCGGCGCACCGGCGCTGAGCCTGTTCGGCAGCTTCTACGCCAGCGCCGCCGGCTCGGGCAGCGGGCGCTCGCTGCTGTACCTGGCGCAACCCGTCTTCGTCAACGGCCGCGGCCACCTGATGGTGCTGGCGCTGCTGATGCCGCTGCCGATGGCGATGCTGGCCCTGGCCCTCATCAGCGGCGCCGCCCGGCGCCAGGCCGGCGCCGCCCTCAACCGACTGAGCCTGTACAGCTTCCTGATGCTGGGCTCGGCCGCCGGCCTGGCCGTGATGTACACCGCCTCGATTGCCGGCCTGGGCCCGCTGGAAGTCGTCCGCCTGCACCTGCGCTACTACAGCTTCGTGTTCCCGCTGCTGCTGCTGGTCGCCGCCGCGCCGCTCGGCGCCGGCTACCAGGCGCGCCAGCCGCGCCTGGCCTGGCTGGCGGCCGGCCTGGTGGGGGCCGCCGTGCTGGCCGCGCTGGTGCTGCTGCCGCGCTACTCGCCGACGCCCATCGACGGCCCGGAAATCGCCTCGCTCCAGCTGCAAACCTGGCAGGGCTGGACCCTGGCGGCCCTCGACCTGGCGGTGCTGCTGCTGTGGGCGGCCGGCCAGCGCCTGGCCGCGCCGCTGTTCCTGTTCGCGGCGCTGCCCTTCACCCTGGGCCTGGGCGCCATCGAAAACGACCTCTACCTGAACCAGGTGCGCAAGGACTGGCCGCCGGATGCGGCCGGCAAGATGGCCTACCAGCGCGTGCCCAAGGCCGAGCATGGCCAGATCACCGTGGCCGCCCACGGCATCATGAACATCATGCGCGCCCAGTTCCACATCGACCACAAGGACAGCGGCATGCTGGAGCTGCCGAAGGACGCGCCGATCGACGCCTACCAGCTGCCGGCGCGCCACAAGTGGCTGCTGGTGATCGGCGCCCATGCGCTGCCGCCGGGCCAGACGACGCCGGTCGTGACGACCCCGGAGTATGCGCTGGTGCGCCTGCCGGGGGCGTTCCGGCCGATCGGGTCGCGCCACCTGTCCCAGCCCTACGGCGGCCTGGTGAGCGGCGCGGACGGCCTGTCGATCGCCGAGCCCTGGGGACGCTGGTCGACCGGGAAACAGGTGGTCCTGCATTTCGACCGGCCGCTGCCGAAGGTGGCCGACGTCCTGCTCAAGGCCCAGGCCTACGCCGACAACACCATGCTGCCCTTCACCTTGCGCGTGGGCGGCTTCAGCATTCCCTTCCGCCTCGGTCCCAGCCTGCAGGAAGTGAAGCTGCGCGTGCACACCGACGGCGAGCAGCGCAGCCTGAGCATCGAGGTGCCGCGCCCGACCTCGCCGCGCAGCCTCGGCCAGTGGCCGGACGACCGCGCGCTGGGCATCGGCATCGCGGAAGTCAGCATCGGCGCGGGCGAGTAAGCGTCACGGCCGGTGTAAGCGGCGAGGCGCCGAGGCGCGCCCCGGCCGGGCGTGGCCTGTGTGCGCTCACGAACGGAGGCGCGCGTGGCGAAGCTCTAGAGTGGAGGCCAAAGCCTGCAAGGATTGCGCCCATGGTACTCGGACCCGAAAAAGACGATACGCTCAAAAAACCGCTCGACGTGCAGGGCAGCGGCCAGAGCATGGGCGTGCCGGCCGCCGGCGACATCGAGGGCAATGCGGTCCATCCGCTGGGCAATCCGGGCGTCAGGCACTGGCAGGCCAGCTACATCGACCATGGCGGCCTGGAAGAGCGCGGCAACATCTTCTTCGCCGCGGTCGAGATGACCCGCATGCCGATGGTGGTGACCGACCCGCGCAGGGAAGACAATCCGGTTGTCTTCGCCAACAACGCCTTCTTCGACCTCACCGGCTACGAAGAGAAGGACGTCCTGGGCCGCAATTGCCGCTTCCTGCAGGGTCCCGACACCGATCCCGCCACCGTGGCCGAAGTGCGCCAGGCGGTGGCGGAACAGCGCGCGGTCGCGGTCGACATCCTGAACTACAAGGCCGACGGCACGCCTTTCTGGAACGCGCTGTTCCTGGGGCCGATCTTCGACCAGGACGGCACCCTGCTGCATTTCTTCGCCTCGCAGATGGACATCACCGAGCGCCGCTCCCACCAGGAGTCCTACCTGCAATCGCAGAAGATGGAAGCGATCGGCCAGCTCTCGGCCGGCATGGCGCACGATTTCAACAACCTGCTGCAGGTCATCAACGGCAACCTCGAGGTGGCCGTGATCGGCGCGGGGCCGGGCAGCCGCGCGCTGGAACCGATCCGGCGCGCCCAGCGCGCCACCATGCAGGCCGGTAAGCTCACCCAGCAGCTGCTGAGCTTTGCACGCAAGCAGCGCCTGGAGCCGCGCAGCCTGAGCCTGAACAGCCTGGTGGTCGAATTCTCGGACATGCTGGTGCGCACCCTGGGCGATACGCTCGAACTGCGTCTCGACCTGCGGCCGGGCCTGCCCTCCTGCACGGTCGATCCGACCTACCTCGAGATGGCCCTGCTCAACGTGGTGATCAATGCGCGCGACGCCATGCCGCGCGGCGGCACGGTCACGGTCGGCACCGCCGTGCTGGCGCCCGAGGGGCGCCGCCTCCTCAAGCTGCCGGACGGCGAGTATGTCTGCATCTGCGTGCTCGACGAGGGCGAAGGCATGACCGAAGACGTGCGGCGCCGCGCCACCGAGCCCTTCTTCACCACCAAGGGACCAGGCACCGGCCTGGGGCTGGCGATGGTGCACGGCTTCGTGCAGCAGTCGCGCGGCAAGCTCGACATCGAAAGCGAGCCCGGCAAGGGCACCCAGGTGCGCATGGTGTTTCCGGTCAGCGAGCAGGCCCGGGCCGGCGCGGACGAAAGCGATGCCGCGCAGTCCCCGGTGCGGCCGCAGGGCAGCGCTTGCCACATCCTGGTGGTCGAGGACAACGACGACGTGCGCGAACTGGCGGAGAGCATGCTGGCCATGGCCGGCTACCGGGTGCTGTGCGCCCCCAGCGGCGAGCGCGCCCTGGCCCTGCTCGACAGCGGCGTGCAGGTGGACCTGCTGTTCACCGACGTGATCATGCCGGGCGGCATGAACGGACTGCAGCTGATCGACAAGGCGCGCCAGATGCGGCCGGGCCTGCCGGTGCTGGCGACCACCGGCTACATGGATGAGCTGCCCGGACGCGGTGCGCGCGGCGAAGGCCTGGACGTGCTGGCCAAGCCCTATCACCACCAGGAACTGCTGGACCGGATCAAGACGGCGCTGAAGCGGGCGCCCTGAGCTGCCGCAGCCGCCGCCCCTGCCCGCCGCAAACACAAAGGGCCGGGATGCATCGCACCCCGGCCCTTTGATTCATTGCGCGGCGCTTACTGCTTCGGCACGCCGCCCAGCAGGAAAGCCAGCTTCTGCTTGGCCGGCTTGGCCTGGCCCACCGGCGCCGTTGCGGCGTCCTTGCGCGGCGCGCTGCTTGGCTCGTAGGGTTTGAGGAACCAGGGATCGACCTTCTCGCGGCGCGGGCCCGGGCCGCCCATGCCGGTGCGCGGCGGCCGTGCGCCGTAGCCGGCGCCAGGCGCTGCCGAGGCCGGCGTGAACTCGTCGCTGCGGCGGCCGCGGCGCTCGCTGTCGCGCGGACGCGCCGACGGCGGCGCGAAGCCGCTCAGCTCGCCGCGCGGGATGGTCTGCTTGATCAGCTTCTCGATGTCGCTCAGCAGGCGCTCGTCCTTGTCCGAATACACCGACAGCGCGTCGCCCGAGGCGCCGGCGCGGCCGGTACGGCCGATACGGTGCACGTAGTCCTCGGCGTTGTACGGCAGGTCGAAGTTGATCACGCAAGGCAGGTCGGAAATGTCCAGGCCGCGCGCGGCGACGTCGGTCGCCACCAGCACCTCGACCTCGCCCTTCTTGAAGGCGTCGAGGGCGGCCATGCGCTCCTGCTGGGTCTTGTCGCCATGGATGGCCGAGGCCTTGATGCCGCGCTGCTCCAGGTGGCGCGACAGGCGCGAGGCGCCGATCTTGGTGTTCGAGAACACGATCACCTGCTTCAGCTCGCGCTGGCGGATCAGGTGCTCGACCACGTCGCGCTTGAGCTCTTCGTCGACCTTGTAGACCACCTGGCTGACCTTGTCGGCGGTGGCGTTGCTGCGCGCGACCTCGATCGTGACCGGGTCGGTCAGGAAGGTGTTGGCCAGCTTCTTGATCTCGGGCGAGAAGGTGGCCGAGAACATCAGGTTCTGGCGCTTCTTGGGCAGCAGGTTGATGATGCGCTGCAGGTCCGGCAGGAAGCCCATGTCGAGCATGCGGTCGGCTTCGTCCATGACCAGCATCTGCACCTGGGCCAGGCTGATGTTCTTCTGCTCGACGTGGTCGAGCAGGCGGCCGGGGGTGGCGATCACGATCTCGACGCCGCGGCGCAAGGTCTCGGTCTGCGGCTTCATGTCCATGCCGCCGAACACCACGGTCGAGCGCAGCGGCGTGTGGCGCGAATAGGCCGCGACGTTGTCGGCCACCTGGACCGCCAGTTCGCGGGTCGGGGTCAGCACCAGGGCGCGCACCGGATGGCGCGCCGGCGACATGCTGGCGTTGGCGTGGGCCATCAGCAGCTGGATGATCGGGAGCGAGAAGCCGGCGGTCTTGCCGGTGCCGGTCTGGGCCGCGCCCATGACGTCGCGGCCCTTCAGCACCACGGGGATCGCCTGGGCCTGGATCGGGGTCGGATGGACATAGCCCTGGTCCGAGAGCGCGCGCAGGATGTCCGGCGCCAGGCCGAAGTCGGCGAAGCGCACGGCCGGCTGCTCGGCCGCGGCGGCGCTCACGGGAGCCGCTGCGACTTCATTATTGTTCGGTGTGTCAGACATGTTCTTTTCGGGCATTCATTGGTTCAGCTCTACGGCCCCGGCTGCTGGCAGCCGGCGCGCGCGATACAAGCTCCTGATGGGAAACGGCGATGGCCGCTGGGCGGCGCGCCGCCGGATGGCGCACGGCAAGGGCAGCGTCATCTGGCGGCATTTGCCGGACAACACGCCAGATACACGCACGTAGAGGCACTTTTAGCGGGTGACACGATACCTGAAATCGTGTCCCCTGTATATGCCGTCCTGTTTTCTGAACAGTTTGTCAATGGAAAGCAATCATGGCGCGCTTGCCTGCTCATGGCTTCCAGCCGCGCTGCTGGGCCGCGCGCTCGGCCACCGGATCGAGGGTGGAGCCGGTGCTGCGCTGCTCGATGGCGTCCTGCACCGCCTGCGGCAGCACGCTGCCGTCCAGGTAGGCGGCGCCGGCCTGTCCTTCGGCCAGCACGGGAATGGTCCAGCGCCCGCGGCTGCGGCAGGCCAGGCCGGCGGTGGTGTCGACCACGAAGCTGCGGCAATACGCCCCGTCGCGGGCGACGAACGTCACGCCGATGCGCACCCCGTTCTCGGAAGGCCCCGGGCTGGCCAGCTGCTGGCCCAGGGCGTCCAGCAGCTTGCCGCGCGCCACCAGCGCGCCCTCGCTGTCGACCAGGGTCACCATGCCCGGATCGTCGCCCAGGGTGCGCCAGCCGAGGCCGCCGATCAGGATGCCGGCGGCCAGGGCGCCCACCACGGCCGCCCAGTGCCTGCGGGTCCAGGCTCCCTGGCCCGGCGGCGGATGCGGCACGGCCCGGCCCGGGCGCAGGGCGTCCAGGTGCACCACCTTGGCCCCGCCGGGCGGCAGCTGCCGCTGCGGCTGGCTGGAGCCGTCGTGGCCGTTGGCCGAGACCCCGATCATCCGGCTGTGCCGCGCCCGGTGCTGGGCGACGCGCGCCGCCAGCACGGGATCGGCGCCCATGGCGCGTTCGACCGCGGCGCGCGCCGGTTCGGCAAGTTCACCATTGATGTACGCGATGAGAAGATCGTCCGAGAATTTCATGCCAGCGCGCTACCCGTGGTTGATGCGTTCTAGGAAGTGATCAATCCATGCTCGTCGAGCACGTCATGCAGCAGCTCCAGCCGGATGACGGGGTTGTCGAGCATGAGCATCTGGTGCTTCTGCTGGTTGGGCAGCGGCAGCAGTTCGCACCAGCGGTTCGCCACCCAGCCGCAATCCTCGAGCCGGAACGGCGGCTGCACCGGCCAGCGGTGCTGGGGCACGTCGTGCAGGGAAGCGAGCACGCGGTCGAGCGCGTCGGCCGCGCCCTGCAGTTCGGAGGGCACGGGCACCTCGTGGTCGTCCTCGACCAGCTCGGCCTCGGCCATCCACAGGCCATTGATGCGCTGTTCGGCGGTGACGACGGAAAAGCGCGAGCCGCCGCGGCACAGCACCTGCAGCAGGCCCGGCGTGGTGGCCGTGGTCTCGGTGACCGAGGCCACGGTGCCGGCGGCAACGAAGCGCTCCTGTTCCGCCCCGGGCCGGCGCACTTCGTGGCCCTGGGTCAGCAGCACCACCCCGAACGGCGTCTCGTCGAGCAGGCAGCGGCTGATCATGTCGAGGTAGCGGACCTCGAACACCTGCAGCGGCAGCACCCCGTCCGGAAACAGTACCGTACTGAGCGGGAACAGTGGCATGGAAATCGTCGACATACTCCCATGATGACAGAATCGAGAGCGGAACGGGAGCACGATTGCGGGGCGGCGCGAGCCTGCGCCATGGGGCGCGCCGCGGGGTCCGGCGCAGCCCCCGCATGCTGCTTTCCGCCCGCCCCTGTCCTCAGGTTTCGGGGGCCCGCAGCGGCAGGTAGCGCACCGCCTGGGCCAGGTTGTCGAGGCGCCAGCGCAGGCGCTCCCAGCCCGGATCGGGCGAGGCCAGCACCCGCACCCGCACGCTGCCGCCGGCCACCGCCGGACAGGCGAACACGAACTCGCCCTCTTCCTCGAAAGGCAGGCGGAACTCGCGCCCGGGTGCGACGTCGACCGGGCCGAAGGCCAGCGGCGCGCTGTCGCGGTTGCGCAGCAGCAGCACGTCGCGCACCCCGCGCGTCAGGCGGATCTCGTCCGGCACCTGCAGGCCGGCGCCGCGCACTGCGCCGCGCGGCACCTCGAGCAGCAGCTCGTGGCTGCCGCCGCCGAGCGGGGCCAGCGCGCCCCACAGCAGGCCCAGCACGAGCCCGGCCGCCAGGCCGGCCAGCGGCCAGTGGCGCCGCACGCCGGGAGGAAGGGCCGCCATCATGCCGGCGCGCCATGCGAATAACATCGTTTCAATTCAAAAAGTTGCATCACGTAAACATGCTGTCATAATACTTCATTGTCAAACACGAAAGTTGCGTGCGCCCTGTCGGCACAAGCTTGCGTATGCTAACCAAATCCCGGCCTTTCCGACCAACTCTTCCGCCGCGTGGCCATTCCTCGCGCGCCTGACCGATGCAGCAAGCCGATCCGCAAGCCGATCCGCACTCCCCAGCCCGGCGGCTTCCCCTGCCGGGCTCCGGCCACGCGCCCCTGCTGCTGGCGATGATCGTCTTCCTGGTGACCCTGGTGGCGACCTACAGCGCCTGGGACAGCGCGCGCCGCAGCGCGCAGGAGCAGCTGCGCGAGACCTTCGATTACCGCACCCGCGACATGGCCTACAGCATCGAGCGCCGCATGGCGGTCTACGAACAGGTGCTGCGCGGCGCGCGCGGCTACCTGCGCGGCTCGGTCGCGCTCAGCCGCGCCGAATTCGCCGAGTACTACCGCACGCTGCGCCTGGACCAGTATTTCCCCGGCCTGGAAGCGATCGGGATCGCCACCGCCATTCCGCCGGGCGGGCTGGCGGCGCACGAGCGCGGCGTGCGCGCCGAAGGCTTTCCGCACTACGCCGTCAGCCCCGACACGCCGCGCGACACCTATACCGCCATCGCCCACATCGAACCTTTCTCGGGCCGCAACCTGCGCGCCTTCGGCTACGACATGTTCAGCGAACCGGTGCGGCGCGCGGCCATGATCGCCGCCCGCGACAGCGGCCAGGCCGCCCTGAGCGGCAAGGTGGTGCTGGTGCAGGAAGGCAAGGGCGGTGTCCAGTCCGGCGTGCTGATGTACCTGCCCGTCTACCGCAGCGGCATGCCGGCGGCCACCGTCGAGCAGCGCCGCGCCGCCCTGGCCGGCTGGGTGTACGCGCCTTTCCGCATGAACGACCTGATGAGCGGGGTGAGCGGGATCGCCGTGCCCCAGCTCGAGATTGCGGTCTACGACGGGCCGCAGGCCGCGCCGGATGCCCTGCTGTACCGGTCCCCCGTCACGCGCGGCGGGCCCGCGCCCTTCCAGAGCGTGCGGCGCCTGGACCTGGGCGGACGCACCTGGCTGGTCACGATGCGGCCGGACGCCTCGCTGCTGGCGACCCTGGACGCCACGCGCCCGCTCCTGATCGCGCTCACCGGCACCACCCTCGGTTTCCTGCTGGCCCTGGTGGTCTGGCTGCTGGCCACCGAGCGCCGCCGCGCGCTGCAGCTGGCCCAGGGCATGACCCACGAGCTGCGCGCATCGCACGACCGCATCGCGGCCGAGCAGCAGCGCATCCGCGTGATCCTGGAAAACGCCTACGACGGCTTCGTGGCCGTCGACGAGGACGGCCGCATCACCGACTGGAACGCCCAGGCCACGCGCATCTTCGGCCTGGCCGCCAATGAAGCGGTCGGGCGCCCGGTCGAGACGCTGCTGCCGGAGCCGCGCCGCGCGGCCTTCCGCGCGGCCTTCGAGTCCTTCAAGCGCGGCGGCCCCTGCTCGCTGCTGGGCGCCCCGGCCGAGGTCGAGGTGCTGCACGCCGGCGGGCGCCTGGTGCCGGCCGAGCTGGCGGTGGCCCTGCCGCCGAACGGCAAGGTGGACGGGGCCAGCGTTTTCGTGCGCGACATCACGCCGCGGCGCGAGGCCGAGGCGCGCGAACAGCAGCGCCAGCAGCGCCTGGACGAGGCGCGCGAAGGCCTGGCGCGGGCCCAGAAGCTGGAAGCGGTCGGCAAGCTCACCGGCGGCGTGGCCCACGACTTCAACAACATCCTGCACATCATCAGCGCCAACGTGCAGCTGATGCTGCGCGCCGAAGGGCCGATGAACAAGAAGCGCCTGCACAGCATCCTCGACGCGGTCGACCGCGGCGCCAAGCTGGCCGGCCAGCTGCTGGCCTTCGCGCGGCGCCAGCCGCTGCATCCGACCGTGGTCGACGTGTCGCAGCTGCTGGAACGGGTCGACAGCCTGCTGCTGCGCGCGGCCGGCGACAGCGTCACGGTCGAGCGCAGCGCGCCGCCCGACCTGTGGCCGACCCTGGTCGATCCCAACCAGCTCGAGAACGTGCTGCTCAACCTGGTCATCAATGCGCGCGACGCCATGGACGGCGCCGGCACCATCGCCCTGCGCCTGGCCAACGTGACGGTCGACAGCGAGGCGGCCCAGGCCGGCCCCGCGCTGGCCGATCCGGAATTGACGCCGGGCGACTACGTGCAAGTGGCCGTCAGCGACACCGGCCAGGGCATGCCGCGCGAGGTCATGGAGCGCGCCTTCGAACCCTTCTTCACCACCAAGCCCGAGGGCAAGGGCACCGGCCTGGGCCTGTCGATGGCGCACGGCTTCGTGCGCCAGAGCGGCGGCCACATCCGCCTGGCCAGCACCCCGGGCCAGGGCACCACCGTCACCATCTACCTGCCGCGCCACGTGGCGCCGGCGCTGCGCGGCGCCGCCGGCGTCGAGGCTGAAGCAGGCGTCCCCTCCTGAACCCGCCTTACCCGCGGCGCATGAAGCCGGCCACCGGCTTGTTGTTTTATATTGACAAAAGCGGTAATTCGGATGCCATTTTATTTCCTTCTGTTATCATCCGCTGACATAAGGAAATATCACCAATTCTAACCAAATCGGGCAGCGCGCCTTCCCAGGCCGCTGACGTGGTATGCGCTTACTTGTCCGCCCTCTCCGTTTTCCAGCAGGTCGACTGTCCGCCGCGCTCCTCCTGACCGGCATGTTGGAATCGGTTCCGGCGGCGGCCGCGCCTGGCGATGCGCCCGCGCTGGCCGACGTGCCGCTCGAGGCGCTGATGGGCATGAAGATGGTCCAGGCCGCGTCCAAGTTCGAGCAGCTGATCAGCGAAGCCCCTGCCGCCGCCAGCGTCCTGACGTCCGACGACATCCGCGCCCATGGCTGGCGCACCCTGGCCGATGCGCTGGCCTCCCTGCCCGGGCTGTACACCACCGACGACCGCAGCTACAGCTACCTGGGCGCGCGCGGCTTCCTGCGCCCGGGCGACTACAACAGCCGCTTCGTGCTCCTGATCGACGGCGCGCGCACCAACGACGCCGTCTACGACCAGGCCATGCTGGGCAACGAAGGCCTGGTCGACATGGACATGGTGCAGCGCGTCGAGTTCATTCCCGGCGCCGGTTCGGCCATGGCCGGGTCGAACGCGCTGTTCGGCGTGATCAACGTGGTCACCCGCGACGGCAATGCGCTCGCCGGGCCGCGCGTGGCCCTGGCGGCGGGCAGCCACGGCGAACGGCGCCTGCGCACCAGCCACGGCTGGCACGGCCAGCAGGGCGCCGACCTGCTGCTCGCGGCCAGCGTCCTCACGCGCGACGGCGATACCCTGTATTACCCGGAATTCGACGCGCCCGACACGCACAAGGGCATCGCGCGCGGGGGCGACGGCGAGCAGGCGCGCCAGTTCCTGTTCAAGGCCGGCTACGGCGGCTTCACGCTCTCGGCCAACCACGTCCACCGCAGCAAGGGCACCCCCACCGCGTCCTTCGGCACCGTGTTCGGCGCGCCGAACCGGACCATGGATACGCACAGCGTGGCCCGGCTGGCCTACACGCGCAGCCTGGCGCCCGGACTGGCCCTGTCGGCCCAGGCGCTGTGGGGCAAGGCCGACTACCTCGGCCACTATTATTATCCCGGCGATGCCGGCCGCGGCCTGCTGGACAACGTCGACGGCGCCCATGCGCGCTGGTCGGGCCTGAACCTGCACGCCACGCTGACCCGCCTCCCCGGCCACAAGATCCTGCTGGGGGCCGACCTGGAGCACGACGCGCGGCGCGACCTGTTCAACTACAACGCCCGGCCCTACGCCTTGCTGCTCGACGAGCGCCGCTCGGCCGACAAGCGCGGCGTGTTCGTCGAGGACGAGATGCGGCTGGGCGAGCGCGTGCTGGTCAACGCCAGCCTGCGCCACGACCGCCACAGCACCGGCGCGCGCAGCACCAGCCCGCGCGTGGCCCTGCTCTACCGCGCCGCGCCCGGCAGCACCGCAAAGCTCATCTACGGCACGGCCTTCCGGGTGCCGAACGCCTACGAGATGTACTACCACGTGGAAGAGGAAGGCGGCCAGCTGCCCAACCCGGACCTGGCGCCGGAACGCATCCGAACCCTGGAGGCCGTGTTCGAGCAGGCCTACGGCGCCAGCGGCCATGCGCGCCTGTCGCTGTTCACCTACCGCATGCGCGACCTGATCTCGCAGCAGCAGGACGAGGCCAGCGGCCTGCTCATCTTCCGCAACCTCGACCGCGCCGAGGCGCATGGCCTGGAAGCCTCGGCCGAGCAGGTCAGCGCCAGCACGGCGCGCCTGCGCGCCAGCTATACCTGGCAGCGCGCCGTCGACGGCGCCGGCCAGGTGCTGCGCGCCTCGCCGCGCCACCTGCTCAAGTTCAACGGCGTGCTGCCGCTCTTCGGGGATGGCGGCGATGCGCGCGCCCGCCTGGGCGGCGAGTTCCAGTGCCTGTCCGCGCGCCTGGCCGAGCGGGGGCGCGTGGGCGGCTATTGCGTGGCCAACCTGACCCTGTCGAGTTCGCGTCTGCTGCCGGGCGCGGAGTTGTCGCTGAGCGCCTACAACCTGTCCAGCCGCCGCTATGCCGATCCGGCCGGCCCGGCCTTCGTGCAGGACGCGCTGCAGCGCCAGGGCCGCACGCTCTACGCCAAGCTGGCGTTCGGGTTCTGAGATGCGGCGCGGCCTGGCACGCTTGGCGAACCTGGCGGGCATCGCGGCCGGCGGCGCCCTGCTGGCCGTCTCCTGGCCCGCGCCGGCCCAGGTGCGCGACGTCGACATGAAGGCAGCCTATATCTACAACTTCGCCCAGTTCACCACCTGGCCGGAAAGCCGTCCACGGCCCCCTGGCGCGCCGCTGTCCGTGTGCGCCGACCGCGCCAGCGTGCTGTGGCCGGCGCTGCTGGCCTACAACGGCAAACCCGTCAGCGGGCGCGCCTGGCAGTTGCTGGACGCGGACGCGCGTCCCGGCGCCGCGGGCTGCGACATACTGGTGCTGGGCCGCGCCGCCGGGGCCGTGCCGGCGCCGGCCGTCCCGGGTTTGCTGGTCGTGCGCGACGGCGCCGCCGGCGCGGGGACCACCGCGGCCGCGGTCACGCTCACCCTGGTCGACGACGACGAGCAGCTGCGTTTCGACGTCGACACCCGCGAGGCGGCGCGCAGCGGCTTGCGCGTGAGCTCGAAACTGCTGCGTCTTGCAAGGAACGTGTTATGAATTCCGGCCCCGCCACCCGTCTGCCGCGCATCGCGCGCATGCTCGGCGCAGGCCAGCTGCTCGCCGCCGCCGCCGCCCTGAGCGTGGTCGGCGGCACCCTGCTGGCCTACCAGTTCGTCACCCTGCGCCACGGCTTGCAGGCCGACGTCGGCATCCACGCGCAGGTGCTGGCCGAGAACATCTCGGCTCCGCTGATGTTCGGCGACCGCGAAGCGGCCGGCGACATCCTGAACGCTTTCAAGGCCGACCCGGCCCTGGTCGACGCCATCGTCTACGACGAGGGCGGGCACGAATTCGCTGCCTTCCGCCGCAACACCTCCGCCCCCGGCACCCTGGCCCAGCTGGCGCCCGCCTGGTTCGGCCCGGTGGTGGTGCAGCAGGAGATCGTGCACCGCGGCCGGCCGCTGGGGCGCATGCTGCTGCGCGCCGACACCGGCGCCATCTCGACCTCGCTGCAGAACTACGGCGTCCTGTTCGGCCTGGCCTCGGCCGGCGCCCTGCTGGCCAGCGCGCTGATCTCGCGCCGCAGCCGTGCACGCGTGGCGCGCGCCGAAGCCAAGCTGGCCTATCTCGCCTATACCGACCCGGTGACGGGCCTGCCGAACCGGCGCGCCGGCCAGGAAGAGCTGGACGCGGCCCTGGTCCAGGCCAGGGACCAGGACGGCTGCGTCGGCCTGGTCCTGATCGACCTGGACAACTTCAAGGTGGTGAACGACAGTGCCGGCCACGCCGCCGGCGACCAGCTGCTGCACGAAGTGGGTACGCGCCTGCGGGCGGCGGCCCGTCCCGGCGACCTGGTGGGGCGCTTCGGCGGCGACGAATTCATCGTGATCGCCCGGCAGGTGGCCTCGGGCGCCGAGCTGCGCGAGATCGCCGAGACCCTGATGGAGGCGCTGCGCCGCCCGCTCCAGCTGGATGCCCTTGAAGCGATCGTCACCGGCAGCGCGGGCACCTGCGTATTCCCGCAGGACGCCGCGACCGCGAGCGAATTGGTGTGCAATGCCGACGCCGCGCTGTACCACGCCAAGGGCAGCGGGCGCAACCGCGTGGGCGAATTCCAGCCGGCGATGATGCACGCCACCCAGCGCCGCGCGCGCCTCGAGCGCGAGCTGCGCCGCGCGCTCGAGACCGAAGGCCTGGCGGTGTTCTACCAGCCGCAGTTCGACTGCGCCAGCGAGCGCCTGGTGGGCGTGGAGGCGCTGCTGCGCTGGATGCATCCGGAGCACGGCTTCATTGGCCCGGACGAGTTCATCCCGATCGCCGAGGAATGCGGACTGATCGTCGAGATCGGCCGCTGGGTGCTGGAGCGGGCCTGCCGCGACGCGCTCGACCTGGGCCGGCGCTGCGGCGAGCCGCTGCACGTGGCGGTGAACGTCTCGGCACGCCAGTTCCGCGAGAAGGATTTCGTGCGCGACCTGGAACAGATCCTGGCGCGCACCGGCCTGCCGCCGGGGCGGCTGGAGCTGGAGCTGACCGAGAGCATGCTGATGGAAGACCGCAGCGCCGCGATCGAATTCATGCACGCGGTGCGCGCGCTCGGCGTGCGCCTGTCGATCGACGACTTCGGCACCGGCTACTCCTCGCTGTCCTACCTGCAGTCCTTCCCGATCAACCAGCTCAAGATCGACCGCAGCTTCGTGCGGCCGCTGCCGGAGTCGGGCCAGATGCTGGCCGGCGCGGTGATCGGCCTGGCCCACGATTTCGGCCTGACCGTGGTGGCCGAAGGCGTCGAGGACCGCGCCCAGCTGGCCTGGCTGCAGCGCGCCGGCTGCGATTATGCGCAAGGCTATCTGCTGGGCCGGCCGATGCCGCTGGCGGCGATCCAGGAACTGGCCGCATCGGTCCAGGCGGCGTGAGCCCCGCATGCTAGAGTAAGGCATGCGACTGTTCTACAACATTGCGGGCGTGCTGGCGGTGGCGCTCGGGATCCTGGGCATCTTCCTGCCGCTGCTGCCGACCACGCCCTTCCTGCTGCTGGCCTCGGCCTGCTTCGCGCGCGGCTCGAAGCGCCTGCACCGCTGGCTGCTCTCGCACCGCGTGTTCGGCGAATACCTGCGCAATTTCGAGGAAGGACGCGGCATCCCGCGCAAGGCCAAGATCGTCGCCACCGTGCTGCTGTGGCTCTCCCTGCTGGGCGCGATGCGCCGCGTCGACCACCTGGGGCTGCAGGCGCTGCTGCTGGCGACCGGCATCGCCGTCAGCACCTACATGTGGCGCTACCTGCCCACATTGCGCACCAGCCCGCCTCCCGGCCGTCCTTCCGACCAGGCCTGAACCGTCAGCACGCCTTGACGAAGCGGCCGCGCCGGTCGGCCGGATAGCTGAGCACGAATGATGCCGCGCACGGGCCCGGACCCTGCGCGCTGCGTCATCTCAGCTACACTCATGCCATCACTACAAGGAGAACACGATGTCCGACAGTCTTGACCGCCAATTCCTCGACCTGCACGAGCAAGGCCTGCTGCTGCTGGCGAACTGCTGGGACCCGGGCAGCGCCCGCATCGCCGCCCTGGCCGGCGCGTCCGCGCTTGCCACCAGCAGCGCCGCTGTCGCCTGGTCCCACGGCTACCCGGACGGCGGCAAGCTGCCGCCGCACTTGCTGGTGGAAACCGCCTCCCGCATCGCCGCCCTCAACGCCCTGCCGCTGACGGTCGACATGGAAGCCGGCTACAGCGACGACCCGGACGAGGCGGCGCGCGTGGCCGACGAGCTGATGGTGGTCGGCGTGGTCGGCATCAATATCGAGGACGGCGCGGGCACGCCCGAGCTGATGTGCGCCAAGATCGCCGCCATCCGCCGCGCCGCGCAGAAGCGCGCCGTGAGCCTGTTCATCAATGCGCGCTGCGATGTCTTTCTGCGCGGCCTCGCGCCGGAAGACGGGCGGGTGGCGGCCGTGCTCGAGCGCGCCGCGCGCTATCAGGAAGCCGGCGCCAGCGGCCTGTTCGTGCCGGGCCTGCGCGATCCGGGCGAGATCGCGGCGGTCGTGGCCGGCACCGCGCTGCCGCTGAACGTGATGGCCCTGCCCGGCCTGCCCTCCCCCGCGCAGCTGCGCGAACTGGGCGTGCGCCGCCTGAGCGCCGGCTCGGCCATCGCCGAAGGCATGTTCGGCTACGTCAAGGGTTTCACCGAACATTTCCTGGCCACGGGCGGACTCGACGCGCCGCCGGCCGGCCCTGCGCGCTACAGCGAGCTCAACACCTGGATGGAAAGCCGCGAGGCAGCGGCCTGAAGCGGATGCGCCGGGGAGCAGGCACTGAGCTGGGCGGGCTCGCATCGTGAAGCCCGTCTTTTCCACATAATGGACGCTGATCGCATCGATAGGCAGATTCGCTATGGAGCTTTTGTTTCTAGGCACATCCTCGGGCACGCCGACCCGGCAGCGCAACATGTCGGCCGTGGCCTTGCGCATGCGCGGCGCCCGCCCGTGGGTACTGGTCGATTGCGCCGAAGGCACCCAGCACCGGCTGCTGCGCGCGCCGCTGTCGCTGATGCACCTGCAAGCGGTATTCATTACCCATTTGCACGGGGACCATTGTTACGGCTTGCCGGGCTTGCTGGCCAGCGCCGGCATGCTCAACCGGACCGAGCCGCTGGTGCTGGTCGGACCCGCACCGCTGCGTCCCATGCTCGAGTGCATCATGGAATCGACCCAGCTGCGGCTGCCTTATCCGGTGTCCTGGCTGCTGCCGGAAGACTTGGCCGGCGTCTCCGTACTGCCCGAGTTCACGGTCAGCGCCGCGCCGCTCTCGCACCGCCTGCCCTCCTATGCCTACGGCTTCACGGAGGCGCGGGTGGAGCGCAAGCTCGATCTCGATCGGCTGCGGGCGGATGGCGTGCCGGCTTCGCCGCTGTGGGGCGAGATCCAGCAGGGGCGCGACGTGACGCTGGCGGATGGGCGCCGCCTTGCCGCCGAAAACTACCTGTTGCCCGGACGGCGGCCGCGCACGGTCGTCATTGCCGGCGATAACGACACGCCCGAACTGCTCGCCGGACAGGCGCACGGCGCCGACGTGCTGGTCCATGAGGCGACCTATACGCAGGAGATCCTGGAGAAGGTGGGGCCGGGTCCCCAGCACAGTTCCGCGCTGAAGGTCGCGCGCTTCGCGGCGCAGGCAGCGGTCAGGAATCTCGTGCTTACCCACTTCAGTCCGCGCTACCAGGAGGGCGAGGGCCCCCTGTCGCTGTCGGCCATCGAGGCCGAAGCGCGGACAGCCTATGACGGCCCCTTGTTCCTGGCGCGCGACCTGGACCAGCTCGTTCTCGACCGCCAGGGAGGCCTGGAGCGCGCAGAGGTCTGAGTCTGTTTATCCTGCTCATGGTGTCGGTTTTATTTACACTCTCACCGGGCAGGCCGCACTGTATTTATAAAAATCAACTACTTAGTTGCTTGGCATACAAATTGCTGAAAGGAATCCACAATTATTTTCATAACAATTAGGGATTCCCATGAGCAACCTAAAATTTGTCACCACCCTGTCGCTGCTGGCCGGACTGGCCCTGCCCCTGGCGGCACAAGCCGGCGTTGTTCCGACCGGCATCCAGGCCGGCGTCAGCGCCGCCACCGTGACCGGCTGGGGCTGGAAGGAATGCCACCGTTCGGTGGCGAACTCCGCGACCTCGATCTCCGGCGTGCTGGATACCTGCCAGGGCACCCACCTGATGATGGGTTATGCCAGCACCGCGGGCCAGTACGACATACTTGGCGCCGGAACCTACGCGGCCGTGACCGCGGTCACCTACGCGGACTCCAGCTCGGACAACAACGGCACTACGCTGGACAACTGGTCGAACGGGCTGAACTTCTACCGTACCGCTGGCACCGGTTCCTGGGGTTTCACCACCAACACCAAAACCGAGCTGAACAGCGCCGACATCTTCCTGCTGAACGGTCTGCAACAGCAGAACGGACAGGTCGAAGGCGAACTGTCGAAGGGGCTGTCCTTCCACGTCTACAACGGCAACCTGAGCGCCGGCTGGGTGTACAACATCACCGGCAGCAACGAAATGCCGATGATGAGCGGCGACCGCGTCTTCCTGTCGTACACGGAACAGAGCGCCGACGTGCCTGAGCCGGGCATCCTGATGCTGATCGGTATCGGCCTGGCCGGCGCCGGCCTCGCACGCCGCCGCAAGGTGTAAGCTCATTCCGTTTCCCCAAGCCCCCTGATGCGGGCTTTTTTTCGTCCTGTGCGGCTGGGAACAGAAGCCGGCGCCGCCGCGCGTATGCTCGGCGGACAATCATGGGAGGGCGCATGGAAAAGCAGCCATTCGATATCGCCGTGGCGCTCGCGCGCATCGAGCGGGCCGTGCAGCCCTGGCCGAAGGCCGCCCTGTTCCAGCTGGCCGAGGAAGGCCATACCTCCGTGTTCGAGCAGCTGCTGGCCTGCATCATTTCGATCCGTACCTATGACGAGGTGACCTTGCCGGTGTCGCGCAAGCTGTTCGCCCGGGCCCGCACGCCGGCGGCGGTCGGACAGTTGTCGTGGGAGGAGCTGGACGGCTTGCTCAGCCCGAGCACTTTTCATGAGCGCAAGGCCAACCAGATCCTGGCGATCGCGCGCCAGGCGGAAGAGTCGTTCGGCGGCGTCTTGCCCGGCGACCGCGAGGTGTTGCTGTCCTTCGCCGGCGTCGGCCCCAAGTGCGCCAACCTGGTGCTGGGCGTGGCCTGCGGCACCCCGGTCATCAGCGTCGATATCCACGTCCACCGGGTGACCGGGCGCTGGGGCTATGTGAAGGCGTCGACGCCGGAGAAAACCCTGCTGGCGCTGGAAGCGGCGCTGCCGGAGCCGTTCTGGATCGACATCAACCGCTTGCTGGTTCCGTTCGGAAAGCACATCTGCACCGGAAACCGGCCGCGCTGCTCGACCTGCCCCGTGCTGGACATGTGCCGGCAGGTAGGCGTGACGGAGCACCGCTAATCCTTGTGCCCTGCGCTGCTGTCGTATTCGCGCATCGCGGCGCGGCCTCCGCTGTCCCCCTGCAGGAGCCGCCGTGCCGGATGGCGCGGCCGGTTTCCCTCTCTGCGCACCCCGCATCCCTGGACTCCTGTCGTGTCCGCCATAGGACAAAAGTACTGGGTAAATAGGTTCGCCTGTCCCATGACCGCGTGTCGGACTATGCCTACACTGAGTTGCAGCTTAGTTCGCTATATGTCGCTTCCAGACAAGGAATGCTTGCCTGGTCTCCACACGCAGGAATAAGCATCCAGTTCAACAATACTCAGGGATCCCGCCATGGCCGCCACGCGCACTGTCTTCATCGATACCGCATTGTCCAATTACGCATCGCTTGCAGAGCAATACGATACCGATCTCTTCAATGTCGTCCTGCTGGACGGCGCAAGCCCGGCTTCGGCGCAAATCCAGGATTGGCTGAACAGCCACCCGGACAGCGCCGGCGACATCAACGTGGTTTCCGCCAGCAATAGCGTGACCGGTTTGTTCACGCCGCGCATCGTGTTCATCGATGCGAGCGTCGCCGATCTGGGCACCGTCATCGCCGGCGTGCCGGCCGACGCCACCGTGGTCGTGCTCGACGCCAGCCGCGATGGCTTGCAGCAGATCCATGATTACCTGGCCGCGAACCAGGGCCAGGTGGGCGCCATCGACATCGTTACCGGCCTCGCCAGCATCGATGTCGTTTCCCACGGCTCGCCCGGCGAACTCATGCTCGGCTCGACCGTCCTCAACGCCGCCAATCTTGCCGACTACGGCAGCCAGCTCGCCGCCATCGGCAGCCACCTGACGGCCGGCGCCGATCTGCTGCTGTATGGCTGCGATGTGGCGAGCGGTGCCGTCGGCCAGCAGTTCATCTCTGCCCTGGCGGAGGCTACCGGGGCGGACGTGGCGGCGTCGAACGACCTGACCGGCAGCGCAACCGCGGGCGGCGACTGGGTGCTCGAAGCGAATACGGGCACGATCGAAACAGCGGCGCTCAATATTGCCGACTACGAAGGTGTTCTGGATACGACCGCATCCATCACCGCCCTCAAACTCTCGTCGGATACCGGCAGCTCGTCCAGCGATTTCGTTACCAAGACAGCCACCCAGACAATTACCGGCAGTTTCACAGCCTCGGTCAATGGCAACGCTGCAACGCCCACGATCTTCGTCTCTGCCGACGGCGGCGCAACGAAGACGCAGGCCAGTGTCAACTACATCGACAATGCCGGCAGCGGCACCTTCTCGGTGACGGTAAGCCTGGTCGCGGGCCCCGGCAAGACTCTCCAGTTCTGGACCGGACCGAACGGCAACAATCTGATTAGCGGATCCGCGCAGGCATATACACTGGACACGACGGCGCCGGCCACAACAGTCAGCACGATCGCCTTGAGTAAGGACAGCGGCGCCAGCGCCAGCGACTTCATCACCAACGCCGCCTCCCAGACGATCAGCGGGACGCTGAGCGCCAACACGGCGGTGGGCGAGGTGGTGCGTGTTTCGCTGGACAATGGCGCCACCTGGCAGACTGCCAGCAATACGGTGGGACAAAACACCTTCAGCCTTTCCGGCGTCACGCTGAGCGGCAGCGGCACGCTGATAGTCCAGGTCGAGGATGCGGCCGGCAACGCGGCGCCGGCGCGCTCGCAGGCCTATGTGCTGGACACGGTCGCGCCGACAGCCAGCGCTCTCACCCTGCGCGACCTGAGCGATTCGGGCATTGCCGGCGATGGCATTACCAGCGACAAGTCGTTTCTCCTCGACCTGTCGGCCAATGATCCGGCTGCCAGTATGAGCTTTGAAGTGTCGCACAATGGCGGCGCCTTCAGCAGCACGTCTTCCTCGCAGACCAACCTGGCCGACGGCAATTATCAATTCCGCGCCCGTGTGACTGATCTCGCCGGCAACTCGACGACGACGAACACGGTCAGCATCACCATCGACGCCACGGCGCCGAACGCGCCGGGCATCACCGGGTTTACCGACAACAGCGGCTCGGTGCTGGACACGCTGACCAACGACACGACGCCGACCATCACGATCTCGGCCGAGGCCGACGTGACGGTCGACGTGTTCCGGGACGGGGTCCTGGTCGGGACGGCGACCCAGACTGCGCCCAACAGCGGGATCTACACCTTCACCTCGTCGGCCCTTGCCGACGGCAGCTACCAGTTCACGGCGCGCGCGACCGATGCAGCGGGCAATGCCAGCCCTGCATCGGCTGCGCAAACGATCGGTATCGACGCCACGCTGACGGCACCGACCGTGGCGCTGGCGAACGATGGCGGCGCGACAGGCGACGGCCTGACCAATGACGCCAGCCTGAGCTTCAATGATGCCGATGGCGATGCCAAGCGCGTCATCGAGGTCGACGGTGAAGTGGTCGACGGCTATGACCCAGCCTCGCTGGGCGACGGCAACC
>CAMPHU010000068.1 GCA_946886065.1 uncultured Massilia sp.
CGACGATCGCGCGCGTGTTCGGCGTGATCTTCTTGCGCATGTCCTCGATGTCGGGGAACCAGCCGGACTGTTCGTCGCACACGTAGTGGACCGGATTGCCGCCGGCCAGGCTCACGGAAGCGGTCCAGAGCGGATAGTCGGGCGCCGGCACCAGCACTTCGTCGCCGTTGTTCAGCAGGCCCTGCATCGCCATCACGATCAGCTCGGAGGCGCCGTTGCCCAGGTAGATGTCGTCGATGCCGACGCCCTGGATGTTCTTTTCCTGGGTGTAGTGCATGACCGCCTTGCGCGGCGCGAACATGCCCTTGGAATCGGTATAGCCGGCCGCGCCCTGCATGTTGCGGATCATGTCATGCACGATCTCGTCCGGCGGATCGAAGCCGAACACGGCCAGGTTGCCGATGTTGAGCTTGATGATTTTCTGGCCGTCGTCTTCCATCTGCCGCGCCTTTTCCAAAGCGGGGCCGCGGATTTCATAGCAAACGTCGTCGAGTTTGTTTGATTTGAAAATCGGTCGCAAGATATCCTCTGGAAGAAAGCCGCGATGAAACGCCGGTAAAACCAAGTTTCATGTTGCAGTGCGAAAAATACCATTCTGCCGCAAGCGACCGAATCAGGCAACCTTGCCGATTTCGGTACAATGACCGATCACCTGCCCTCTGACGAAGCAAGACAATGAAGCTCCACTCCGACAACACTCAACAATACCAGACCGTCACCGGTTACGACGCCAAAGGGGTCGAAATCAACGCCCAGCGCTTCGATTTCAGCCTGACGGTGATGCCCGAGGTCCCGCCGCGCCCCTGGAACGTGGCCCGTTTCGAGGATCTGACCAACGCCCACTTCGAGGAAATCGCCAAGGACGCGCCCGACGTGGTCGTGCTCGGCACCGGCGAGCGCCAGCGCTTCGTGCACCCGAAACTGGTCGCCAGCCTCTCGGCGCTGCGCATCGGCGTCGAATGCATGGACAGCCAGGCCGCCTGCCGTACCTATAACATCCTGATGGGCGAAGGCCGCAAGGTCACCCTGGCGCTGATTATCGAACGGGCCTCTTGAAAAAAAGAAACACGTCTCCATCTTGGCGAAAATTGTTACCTTGGCAGCATGGGACTAGCCTGCGGTGGCGGTGCGGATTATCATGCGCACTGCCGCTCCCTGCGCGCCAGGGAGGATGAACGCGCAGCGCGCCGCGCTGCCACTGCCCAGGAGACGCCCGTGGCCGAGAGCCCAATTGCCGCACCTATCGCACCTACGCCGGTCGCGCCCTTCTCTGCGCCGATGACCAGCGGCCTGACCTTCGAGCTGGCCGGACGTCCCGCCAAGTACACGGTGCTGTACTTCTATCCCAAGGACAACACGCCTGGATGCACCACCGAGAGCATCAACTTCCGCGAAGCCTATCCCGAGTTCCAGGCGCTGGGCGCCGAGATCTATGGCCTCAGCCGCGATTCGCTGCGCTCGCACGAGAACTTCAAGGGCAAGCTGGGACTGCCTTTCGAACTGATTTCCGACCCGGAAGAAACCGTTTGCAACCAGTTCAATGTCATGAAAATGAAGAATATGTATGGGAAGCAAGTACGGGGGGTCGAGCGCAGTACGTTTGTCATTGACGCTCAAGGCCGATTGGTGAAAGAATGGCGTGGCGTGAAAGTCAATGATCACGTCGCCGAAGTGCTGGAATTTTTGAAGAGCCAGCCTTAAAGGAAAGGATGGCTCCAGGTAAACAACTTCTGGATTGCCATCGCCTATTTTGAGTCAACCCGTAACACATCCGCATCAATCCAATCTGGCTGCCTGCCGGCCCGGGCTCATTCCGGGCCGAGCCCGCACCGCAGCCCCCACCCGAGTACCGATTCCGAACGACGGCGCGGCCCCGTGGCCCGCGCGCGTTCGGCCTTCCCGTCTTTTTTAAGATTGAGACCCTGATGCCACTGCCCAAAATGCCTACCAAGCCAGCCACCATGCTGCTGGCCAAAGATTACCCGAAGGCGGAGCCCGGCAAGTCGCCGGTCCGCCCCGCATCCACCCAGACCGACAGCGAACTCGAAGAGCTGATCAGCGGCCAGGCCGTGCCTGCGCCCAAGGCCCGCACGCGCAAGAAGGCGCCCCCCGCCCCCGCACTTGCCGCCGTGCCTGCGCCCGAGCGCGGCGAGACCCAGCGCAGCGCGCCGGCCACCGTGGCCAAGCTGCGCGAGACCGACGCCGACCAGCCGCATCCGGCCAAGCACAAGCCGGTCGAAGTCAACGTCAAGTCGTCCACCAGCCGCAAGGCCGACAAGTCCGGCATCACCAAGGTCTTCGTGCTCGACACCAACGTCCTGATGCACGACCCGACCTCGCTGTTCCGCTTCGAGGAACACGACGTCTACCTGCCGATGATGACGCTGGAAGAACTCGACAACCACAAGAAGGGCATGTCGGAAGTCGCGCGCAACGCGCGCCAGGTCTCGCGCACCCTCGACGCCCTGATCGCCAATGTCGACGACGACGCGATCGAGGCCGGCATCCCGCTGGCCAAGCTGGGCAACAAGGACGCCAAGGGCCGCCTGTACTTCCAGACCAAGCTGGGCGCCGCGCCGCTGCCGGAAGGCCTGCCCTCGGGCAAGGCCGACAACCAGATCCTGGGCGTGGTGCGCGCGCTCGAAGAAGAGATGGCCGGCCGCGCCATCGTGCTGGTGTCCAAGGACATCAACATGCGCATCAAGGCGCGCGCCATGGGCCTGCCGGCCGAGGACTACTTCAACGACCACGTGCTGGAAGACACCGACCTGCTGTACTCGGGCATCGTCCAGCTGCCGGACGACTTCTGGGACACGCACGGCAAGGACATCGAGTCGTGGCAGGAGAACCGCAACGGCTACTCGTCCACCTTCTACCGCATCACCGGCCCGGTGGTGCCGAGCCTGATGGTGAACCAGTTCGTCTACCTGGAACCGAAGGATGGCGACTCGTCCTTCTACGCCCAGGTCAAGCAAATCAACGGCAAGACCGCCGTGCTGGAGACCCTGCGCGACTACGGCCACAACAAGAACAACGTGTGGGGCATCACCGCGCGCAACCGCGAGCAGAACTTCGCGCTGAACTTGCTGATGAATCCGGAATGCGACTTCGTCACCCTGCTCGGCCAGGCCGGCACCGGCAAGACCCTGCTGGCCCTGGCCGCGGGCCTGGCCCAGGTGCTGGAGACCAAGCTGTATAACGAGATCATCGTCACCCGCGTGACGGTGCCGGTAGGCGAGGACATCGGCTTCCTGCCGGGCACCGAGGAAGAGAAGATGTCGCCCTGGATGGGCGCCTTCGACGACAACCTGGAAGTGCTGATGAAGTCCGACGGCGACGCCGGCGACTGGGGCCGCGCCGCGACCCAGGACCTGATCCGCTCGCGCATCAAGATCAAGTCGCTCAACTTCATGCGCGGCCGCACCTTCGTGAACAAGTTCCTGATCATCGACGAGGCGCAGAACCTGACGCCGAAGCAGATGAAGACCCTGGTCACGCGCGCCGGTCCCGGCACCAAGATCCTGTGCCTGGGGAATATCGCGCAGATCGACACGCCTTACCTGACCGAAGGCTCGAGCGGGCTGACCTATGTGGTCGACCGCTTCAAGGGCTGGGGGCATAGCGGGCACGTGACCCTGGCAAGGGGCGAGCGTTCGCGCCTCGCGGATCACGCGAGCGACGTGCTTTGATTCTTGCCGCTCCAAAGAGCCCGCCGCATGGCGGGCTTTTTTTATTCTTATTCGTAGCGGGTACTTATCATGCTTGCGGCCCGCTTGCAAACTTGGGTTCCCGCCTTCGCGGGAATGACGGCTCAAACGTAAGTGGCAAGCACTGGTACGTCATCCCCGCGCAGGCGGGGACCCAGGTTCGTACACCCACCACCTTCACTACCACCCACCAATAACAAAAGCATGCCGCTCTTACTGAAACTCCTGCTCGTCCCCTCCCTCATCGCCGCAGTCAGCCTCGCGGGCCGCCGCTGGGGCCCTAACGTCGCCGGCTGGCTCTCCGCCTTCCCCATCGTCTCCGGCCCTATCCTGCTGGCCATCGCCCTCGAACAAGGCAGCGACTTCGCCGCCACCGCCGCCGCCAACACCCTGCTCGCCGTGCTGGCCATCCTGGTCTTCAGCGTCGTCTACGCCCGCGTCGCCAGGCACAAAGGCGTGTTCGCCTCCATGACCGCCGCCCTGCTCGCCTGGGCCCTGAGCGTCGCCCTGCTGCGCAGCCTTGCATTCCCCCTGTGGGCCGGTTTCGCCGCCGTCCTCGCCGCCCTGCTCGCCGCCCCGCGCCTGATCGGCCAGAACCAGGACCGCAAGGGCGCAAGCCCAGCCCCGGCCCGCGACCTGCCCTGGCGCATGGCCGCGGGTGCGGCCCTGACCCTGGCCGTGACCGCCGCCGCCGCCCACATGGGCCCGCGGCTGAGCGGCATGTTCGCCATGTTCCCGGTCATGAGCACGGTGCTGGTCGGCTTTTCGCACCGCGCCTCCGGCCCCGGCTTCGCGGTCGACCTGCTGCGCGGCATGGTGCGCGGCTACTATGCCTTCGCCGTGTTCTGCCTGGTGCTGGCCCTGCTGCTGCGCGCCCAGCCGCTGGCGCCCGCCTTCCTGGCGGCCACGGCCTGCGCCCTCGCAGTCCAGCTGGGCTTGCGCGCGGCCATGGCCCGCTTAAAATAGCCTGATTCACCATACACAAGGAGACCGGGATGCCCCACATGTTGCTGATCCATGAACCCGTCGGCCAGCGCGCCACCCGCAGCGACGCCGAGGGACGCGCCGTCTACGACCGCATGCTGCGCTGGGGCGACGAGCTGAAGGAGCGCGGTCTGCTGCTGGGCGCCGAATCGCTGTCCTCGCTCGACCACGCGGTGCGGGTCAGCACCGCCGGCGGCCGCGCCCGCATCGTCGACGGCCCCTTCGCCGAAGCCAAGGAGATGGTCGGCGGCTTCTACCTGCTCGACGTCGACACGCGCGAGGAAGCCGTCGCCCTGGCCCAGCGCTGCCCGGCCGCCGAATGGGCCACGGTCGAGGTGCGCGCGCTGGCGCCCTGCTTCGAACCGTAAACAATCGGATTGAAAATTTTTTTTCCGGGGCGATGTCGAAACACCCCGCCGCCGTTCGTCGTAGGGAGTGAAAGCCGGCTTCCGCCGGTCTTCCATCCAAGGAGAACGACATGCGTTTCATGATCATCGTCAAGGCGACAGGCGCGACCGAGGCCGGCATCATGCCCGAGGCCAGCCTGTTCGCCGCCATGGGCGAGTACCACCAGGAGCTGGCCCGCGCCGGCGTCCTGCTCGACGCCAACGGCCTCAAGCCGAGCAGCCAGGGCTGGCGCATCCGCTACGAGGGCAGCCGCCGCAGCGTGATCGACGGCCCCTTTGCCGAGACCAAGGAGCTGATCGCCGGCTACACCCTGATCCAGGTCCGCTCGCGCGAAGAAGCGCTCGAATGGGCGCGCCGCTTCCCCAATCCCCACGGCGAAGGCGCCGCCGCCGAGATCGAGGTACGCCCGCTGTATGAAATGGACGACCTTCCCGCCTACGCCAACACGCACAAGGAGCAGTGATGAACACCCAGATCTATGTGAACCTCCCGGTCAAGGACCTCGAACGCAGCAAGGCTTTCTTCGGCGCGCTGGGCTTCGGCTTCAATCCCCAGTTCAGCGACCAGAACGCCGCCTGCATGATCGTCAATCCGGACGCCTATGTGATGCTGCTGGCCGAACCCTTCTTCCAGGGCTTCACGCGCAAGCCGATCTCCAGCGCCCGGGACAGCACCGAGGTGCTGGTCTGCCTGTCGCGCGACAGCCGCGCCGCGGTCGACGAGATGGTGGCGAAGGCGCGCGAGGCCGGGGGCAGCGTGCCGACGGAGCCGCGCGACTACGGTTTCATGTACCAGCACGGTTTCGAGGATCCGGATGGCCACATCTGGGAGCTCGCCTACATGGAATCGATGCCGCCGGCACAGGCCTGATGGAGAGCGTCGACCAGGCGATTTCCGCCGTCTGGCGCATCGAGTCCGCCCGCATCGTCGCCGGCGTGGCGCGCATCGTGCGCGACGTCGGGCTGGCCGAGGAGCTGGCCCAGGACGCGCTGGTCGCGGCGCTCGAGCACTGGCCGCGGGACGGCATTCCCGAGCGCCCCGGCGCCTGGCTGCTCACCGCCGCGCGCAACAACGCCCTCGACCGCCTGCGGCGCGACCGTTCGCTGCGCGGCAAACTGGAACAGATCGGCCTCGACCTCGAGGCCCAGGAGGCGCTCGTGGTGCCCGACTTCTCCGACAGCCTGGACGACAAGCGGCGCGACGTGTTCCAGGACGACATGCTGCGCCTGATGTTCACCGCCTGCCATCCGGTGCTGTCGGCCGACGCCCGGGTGGCGCTCACGCTCAAGCTGCTGGGCGGCCTGTCGACGCAGGAGATCGCGCGCGCCTTCCTGGTGCCGGAAGCCACCATGGCCCAGCGCATCGTGCGCGCCAAGCGCACCCTGGGCGAAGCCGGGGTGGCCTTCGAGCTGCCGCCGCCCGCCGAGCTGGACGAGCGCCTCGGCACGGTGCTCGAAGTCGTCTACCTGATCTTCAACGAAGGCTATTCGGCCACCGCCGGCGAAGACTGGATGCGCCCCCAGCTGCTCGAGGAAGCCCTGCGCCTGGGCCGCATCCTGGCCGAACTGGCGCCCGGCGAACCCGAGGTGCACGGCCTGGTGGCCCTGATGGAACTGCAGGCCTCGCGCATGCACGCGCGCCTGGACGCCGCCGGCAAGCCGGTGCTGCTGCTCGAGCAGGACCGCGCGCGCTGGGACCGGGTGCTGGTCCGGCGCGGCCTGGCAGCCCTGGAGCGCGCCGCGAAACTCGGCCTGGCGCGCGGCCCCTATGTACTGCAGGCGGAACTCGCGGCCTGCCACGCGCGCGCCCACCGCGCCGAGCTGACCGACTGGCGCCGTATCGCGGACCTGTATGCGGAACTGGCGGCGGTCCAGCCCTCGCCGGTGGTCGAGCTCAACCGCGCGGTCGCCATCGGCATGGCGGACGGACCGGCCGCCGGCCTGGCGCTGGTGAATGTCCTGGCCGCCGGCGGCAAACTGGATGGCTACCACTGGCTGCCGAGCGTGCGCGGCGACCTGCTCGCCAAGCTCGGACGCCCGCGCGAAGCGAAAGCGGAATTCGAACGCGCCGCCGGCCTGACCTCCAATGCGCGCGAGCGCGAACTGCTGCTCGAGCGCGCGGCCGCCCAGAAATAACAAAGCCCCGCGGCCGGGAGGCGCGCGGGGCTTTGCCTTGCAAGTCAGTCAGCGGACGATGCAGTCCGTCGACTGCCCCTGTCCGGGTCCATTGCTGGCCACCGGACCGCCGCCGCCGGCGTCGAAGCTCGGCGGCGGGACGAACTGGATGCCCGGATTCGAAGGCACGATCACCGGCGGCTGGTTCACGTTCGGCACATAGCCGAACTGGCCGGCCTGGAAGCCGAGCGCACCGCCGGTGTTGGTGACGATAATCGCGCCGTCGGTCACCTGCAGGTGCAGGCCGGGAGCCAGCGCCTGTGGCGGCGCCGGCCGGTCCGCCGGGGGGGGCGGCACGTAGTGCGCCACGAAGGTGGTGCCGCGGATGCCGATGGTCGCGGTCGGCGTCTTGAGCGAGAACTTTTCCTTGTTGCGCTTGCCCATCAGGCCGGTGATCGAGCGCAGGCCGCCCTTCACCAGGCTGTAGCTGGCGTTGTCCGCTTCCGGCTTGTTCTCGTCATAGGAGAAGTTCTCGACCTTGAAGGTGGTGCCGGGGCGCAGCGTGATCTCGCTGTTGTCGACGAACCTGATCTGGGCGTAGGTGTTCTTCTCCGACACCAGGGTGTCGCCGCTTTCGATCTCGGAACGCAGGCCCAGCGCCTTGACGCTGCCGTCCGCCTTCTTGGCCAGCAGCGGGCCGCTCAGGCGCGTCACCATGCCCGCCACCTGCGCCGCCCAGGCCGCGCTGCCGAAACCGAGCAGCAGCGCGAACAGCAGGGCCTTAATTACAGTACAGTTTTGCAGCAGGTTTTTCATTCTTCACTCCAGTGTTCTCCGCGGGTGCAGGGCCGGCCTGCTTCTCGTTCTTCTCCGTCTGGCCCGGCTCGCCCTTGCCGGCATTGGCCTTCGGTTCGGACTGGCGGTTGATCAGGTTGACCGCCACGCGCTGGGTATCCTCGATCGGCGCAGTCGCATTGCCCTGGCCGGGAGTCGACACCTGGCACACCGGGAGGGTCGGATCTTTCGAGCACAGCACGGGCGCCGGCAGCACCGCTTCGCAACCCGGCGAGCCTGGCGAGGCCACGCACTGCGCCAGGCTGGGCAAGCGGACTTCGCAGCCTTGCAGTCCCGGGCTGCCGATGCACTGCGCCAGGGTCGGCAGCACCACGCCGCAACCCGGAGCGCCAGGATTCACGACGCACGCCGACAGCGTGGGAAGCACGCCTTCGCACACCGGGGCGCCCGGATCGGCCAGGCAGGAATCGAAGGTCACCTGCAGCGTCTGGGCGCAGCCTTCCACGCCAGGCGTCACCTTGCAGACCTCGACGGCCGGCAGCACCACGGCGCAGTTAGGACCGGTCGGGTTGACCAGGCAGGCCTCGAAGGTCGCGCGCCGGATCACCGGTTCGCAACCCGGCAGCTTGGGATTGAGCTGGCACTGGCTCAGCGACGGCAGGACGCTGCCGCACTCCGCACCGGCCGGATTGACGATGCAGGACTGCAGGGCCGCGTCCAGCACCGGGCCGCAGCCCGGAAGCGCCGGATTGACCAGGCAGGCCGACAGCGTCGGCGGCACCGGCTCCGGTTGCGGTTGCGGGTCCGGCTGCGGCTCGGGTTGCGGGTCCGGCTGCGGCTCGGGCTGCGGCTCGGGTTGCGGGTCCGGCTGCGGCTCGGGTTGCGGGTCCGGCTGCGGCTCGGGCTGCGGGTCCGGTTGCGGCTCGGGTTGCGGGTCCGGCTGCGGATCGGGCTGCGGGTCCGGCTGCGGCTGCTGGTCGGGTTCGGGGTCCGGCTGCGGGTTTGGCTGTGGATCCGGCTTCGGCTCCGGATCGGCGCCGGTGGTGGTCACCTTTACGCGGTCCGCCGGCACCAGGATGCTGCCCGGGGCAATCGACGTCGAGCCGCCCTCCACGCTCACGCTGCCGCTGCCGGTGTTGACGCGCGCGGCCGCGCCGATGGTGACCGCGCCGCCGTTGTCGGCGAACAGCCGGATGTTGCCGCTGTCCGAGTTCACGCTGCCTTCGATGGTCAAGGGGCTGTGGGTGACCAGGCTGATGTCGCCGCCGACCGACTTGACGCCCTGGCCATAGTCCCCGGTTGCCGCCACGGTCAGGCCGCCGGTGCTGTCGATCGAGATCGCGCCGGCGTTGCCGCTGCCGGCTTGCACGACGTCCTTCAGGATCAGGGGGCGGTCGTTGACGATGTTGATCGGGGCGGTGCCGGCCGCCGTGTTGGTGGCCGACAGGATGTTGGCGCTGGTGTGCAGCGGAAGGCTGTCGCTGCCGATGCCGCCGCGCGAGCTCAGCGACAGGAAATTGCCCGTCAGCTTGCCGGCGCCGCCGATGGAAGCGGCGTCGACCAGCACGGCGCTCCCCGCGGCCAGGCTGTCGACGAACAGGTTGCCGCCGCGCAGGCTCACTTCGACGCCGGCTTTCACGCCGGCCAGGCCGCCCACGGAGCCGATGCGCAGGCTGTCGATCCAGTTGAAATGGAACTGGTTGCCGGAAGCGGCCCCCGCCAGGGTGCCGACCTGGTTGGCGCCGGCCAGGTACACGTTGACGCCCTGGACCTTCAGGCTCTGCGCCTTGATCGGGCCTGCGCCATTGATGCCGCCGCGCGCGCTCAGGTCGGCCAGGCCGTTCGCTTCCACGGTCCCGGCCAGGACCAGTTCGTCGCCCGCTTCCAGCACCACGCTGCTCGAGGTGATCTTGCCGCCGACGTTCAGCTTGTTGCCGCTCAGCTGCACCTTGCCCGGGGCCTCGATCGCGCCGCCTGTGCTCACCACGATCCCCGCGCCGCCGAGGCGGGGATGCAGGTTGCCGAGGAACTGGGTGGCGCTGCCGGTCAGCGTGACCGGCGCGTTGATGCCGATGACGCCCTGGGTATCGAGCACGAGGTGGCCCGCCACGCTCAGGGCGCTGTCGATGCTGATCGTGCCGGTGTGGGCGCTGCTGCCCAGGTTGATCTCATAGGCCTTCATCGCCGCCAGCTGGGACGGCGCCAGGACCAGCGCGCCGCCGGACGCGGTGCCCGGACTGCTTGGGACATTGCTCACGCTGATCGGGGCGGCGTTGTTGTAGGGATTCAGGCTAACGGTCGGCAATACCCCGCCGAGGCCGCGCACGCTGCCCTCGAAGCTCATGCTCCCGGCCTTGACGTCGAGGTAGCCGCCGGTGGCGAGCGAGCCTTCGGTGCTCAGCACGAAGGCGTTCGCGGCGCGGAAGTCGAAGCCGGCGCCGGCAAGCAGCGCCGCGTTGACGACGATCTTGTTGCCTGCCTGGGCGCGCACGGCGTTGGCCGTCTCCAGCCCCACTTCAAAGGTCAGGTCGTGCTGGGCCTGGAGGACAATGTCGGCATTGCTCGCCAGCAGAGCCGCCGGCAAGACCCGGCTCACGCCGTTCAGGTTGCCGTTGCCGAACAGGGCGACATCGAGCGCCGTGGCGTCGTCGCGCTCCCCGACCACCATGATGTCGTAGGGGTCGAGCAGCCAGGTGCCCTGGCGTCCGCGTGCCGAACCGGCATCGACGCGGATGCCGTCGACATCCAGGTCGTGGCCCGAGGTTTCTACCAGGCCGCCGCTGCCCGCGCCCATGGCGCGCGCCGAGATGCTGCCGTAGGCCGCGGTGGCGCCGTCGGACCACAGCACGACCTTGCCGCCGTCGCCCTGCCCGAGCGCGTCGGCGCGGATGCTGGCGTCCTTGCCGAACCAGGTCTGCCGCGCGTTGGGCAGCAGCGGGTTCTTGCCCTGGTAGCCGCCGCCAACCAGCACCGTGCCGCCGCCCTGCCGGCCGCTGGCGTCCGCCGCGGCGTTGCCAGCCAGGCCGACGCGTTCGCCCAGCAGGTGGATCTCGCCGCCCGTGCTGCCCTCGGCGGCGCCACGTGCGCTGGTGAAGCTGCCCTGCTCGAGCACCGTGTCGCGGCTCGCCTTGAGCACGATCTTGCCGTTGGCGCCGACCACGGCGCTGTCGGCGTTGACCACGCCGCGCTGGTTCACCAGGGCGCCGTAGATGCCGATGCGGCCGCCGGCGGCCACCACCTGGCCCAGGTTGATGGCCTGGTCCTGGGGCGCCGACACCACCACGTGCAGGTCCGGATTGCCGGCGTCGACCAGCTCCACGCTGCGTCCGGCCGCCAGCACCACCTCGCCGCCGGGCGCGCTGATCACGCCGCTGTTCTCGACCTGCGGCGCGACCAGGAACACCTTGCCGCCGTTCGGGGTCGAAATGGCCCCTTCGTTGCGCACGCCGCCCGCGGCTGCGCCCTCCTTGAAGCGCTTTTTCCCGGCCAGGAAGTCGGCGTCCGTCATGTTCAGGGTGGAAGCCACCAGGCCGTTCACGTCGACGCGCGCGTCGCGCCCGAACACGATGCCGTTCGGGTTGAGCAGGAAGACCTTGCCGTTCGACTGCAGCGCGCCCAGGATGCGGCTCGGGTCCTGGCCCAGGATGCGGTTGAGCACCGCGCTGTCGCTGCCTTGCTGGATGAAGCGGGTGACCTCGCCCGGATTGACCGAGAAGCTCTGCCAGTTGATGATCGTGCCGGGGGTGTTCGTGATCGAGAACACGTTGCCCTGCTGCGAGAAGCTGGCCTGGCCGGCCACGACTTGCGGCGCGGCGGGAGCGGCATGCGCGGCCCCGATTCCCGCCATGGCGGCGGCCACCAGCAGCGCGGCCGGGCGCAGCTTGAACAATGCTTGTTTCATCTGGTCTTCCTTTAGTAGGCCAGGGCGATACGCACGTGCAGCTTGTCGCTGCCCTTGCTCACCTGGGCGCCCAATGCGCCCGCTTTCACGACATGTCCGTAATCGACCTGCAGCGAGGCCGCGCCGCCGGCCGCGAAGCGCAGGCCCAGGCCCGCGCCGGCGATGGTGGTGCTGTCCAGCTCACCCGGCAGCGGATCCTTGCGCTTGCCGTAGGCGCTGTCGTAGAAGGCCAGCGCGCGGCACTGCCAGCCGGCGCGGCTGCACCAGTTGGGCGTGTACAGCTCGAGGTTGGCGCTCAGGCCGGAGTCCGCCGACAATTCGCGCTCGCCGAAGCCGCGCACCGAGGTCGAGCCGCCGGCGCCGAACTGCTCGCCCGGCACCAGGGCGTCGGCGCTCAGCTGGCCGTTGGCCAGCAGGCGCGCCTGCCAGTCGCTCCCGCCCAGGGCCTGGCTCCAGGCGCCGGAGACGCGCAGCGCGGTGTAGCCCGGCCTGGCGTTCAGGCGTGCGCGCCGGAAGTCCTCATCCGAGCCGCGCGAGCCTCCCGGCACATTGCGCAACAGGGTCAGCGCGAAGTTCGCTTCGCCGCCGTCGAGCGCCACCCGGCCCGCGTAGCCGATGCTCAGCGGGCGCACGGTGACGTCGTTGCCGAAGTCCTGGTCCGCGAACAGCACGCTGTTCTTGTAGGCCTTGATGTCCGCGCCCAGCAGCAGGCGCGCTTCGAAGTCGCGCCCGGCCAGCAGGCCCTTGGGCAGGATCTTCGTGTAGCGCGCGCCGTACACCGCGCCGCGGCCGCTTACGGCCAGGTCGAACAGGCCGGCGCTCACCACGCCGGAGTCGACGTCCGAATAGCTGGCGTAGAAGTCCAGCGCCGCGCCTTGCGCGTACAGGGGAATGTGGTAGCCCAGTCCCCACACGGCCACCTGGTCGGGTTTTTCCACGGTGGTGGTGTACTGCAGGCTGCCGACATGGTCGCGGCCCCACAGGTCGGCGTGCTGGAGCAGCACGCCCGCATGGGTCTTGCCGGTCGCATCAAGGCCGGTGTTGTCGAGGTTGAGCATCACGCTCCACGGCTTGACGTCCTGCACCTCGATGGCGGCGTCGACGCTGTCCTCCAGCGTGCCGCTGCCCAGGCTCAGCTTGATCTTCTTGGACGGGTTCTCGTTGGCCAGCTTGAGGTTGGCCGACACGTCCTTGAGGTTGGGCGTCTGTCCCGCGGCCAGGGCCGGCAGGCTGCGGCGGATGTTCTGTTCGCTGTGGTAAGCGTTGCCGGTGACCTTGATGCCGCCGATCCGGGTCTGCACCACCTTCAGGCGCACCACGCCGCCATTCAGTTCCTGCTCCGGCAGCTGCACCGACACGACGTTGTAGCCGCGCGCGTGGTACAGGGCTTCGAGCGCCTCCAGGGCGCGCTGGACGTCGCCGAAGTCGCGGTTCGGGCCCGCGTGCGGCGCCACGGCCTGGTCGATCTCCTTCGGGTCCAGCAGGGTGTTGCCGGCCACCTCGAAGCGGCTGATCTCGAACCGGACGATGTCGTCGGGCGCGGGCGCGGCAGCGGGAGTCCCGTCCTGGGCCCACGCTGCGCCGACTGCGGCGGCAAGCACGGAGCCTGCGAGCAGGCGTGCAAAGCGTTGTTTCATGGTTAGGCTTCTACGATGTTTGTTCTTGTCTGTTCTCGGCGCTGGCCGAGCGCACCGGCAGGGACGCCGTCTGGTGCGCTGGTAGGACTGCATGCAAGACGAGTGTACTCAGCTTTATCTTGCAGTGTAGAAAAAATAGGGGAAGCAAAGCAACTTCCCCCACCCTGAGGGGGAAGAAAGGCGACACATTGTTGTTCCGTTGCAACCTTAGATAGTCATTTGGTCTCGAAACTGGTGACCCCGTCCCAGTCCGGTCCCGGCGGATAGCGCCGGTAATGGGCGATGCGCTCCAGGTAGAGGGCGTACAGCCCCCGTTCCGGGTGCGCCGCCTGCAGCGCCTGGACCGCGTCCTCGGCGGCGTGCCATTGCTGGGCGCGCACCAGCGCCAGCGCCGCATCCCAGGCGGCCAGCTCTGCGTGCACGGCGGGATCCAGCGCGCCGGCCCGGCCGAGCGGTTCGAAGATCGCGACCGGCTCGGCCTTGCCCTTGACCCGCACCAGGTCCAGCTCGCGCCAGGCGAATTCCGGCGCCGCCAGGCGGGTCGCCTGGCCGGCGGCGATGCCCACGCCGTACACCTTGGTGATGCCTTCCAGGCGCGCGCCCAGGTTGACCGCGTCGCCCATCACCGTATAGGCGCGGCGGATGGCCGAGCCCATGTCGCCGACGTGCATCAGGCCGCTGTTCAGGCCGATGCCGATCTTCAGGGCGGGCCAGCCGCGCTGCAGGAACTCGCGGTTCAGGCGTGCGGCGCTGTCCTGCATCAGGAGCGCCGTGGCCACCGCGCGGCTGGCGTGGTCGGCGAAATGCACCGGCGCGCCCCAGAAGGCCATCACGGCGTCGCCGATGTACTTGTCGAGCGTGCCCTGGTGGCTGGAACGGATGTCCTCGGACATCGCGGTGAGATACAGGTTGATGTACTCGCGCAGCTCCTTCGGGCTCAGGCCCTCGGAGATGGTGGTGAAGCCGCGCACGTCGACGAACATCACGCTCAGCTCGCGGCTTTCGCCGTCCATGCTGTAGGCGGCGGGATCCTCGGCCATCTTCGCCACCAGCTCGGGCGCGACATATTCGCCGAAGCGCGAGACCAGCGCCCTGCCCTTGCGGAACTCGAAGAAGTAGCCCCAGGCAAGGTTGAGCACGAACAGGGCGCCGATCAGGAGCAGGCAAATGAACAGGTTGAGCACCACGTCGTGCCCGGCGTAGAGGTAGTAGTTCAGCCAGGCGCAGGCGGCGAAGACGGTGCCCGCCAGCAGCACCGACCAGGCCGGCGACAGCAGCGCCAGCGCGGCGGTCAAGACCAGGCCGACCACGCCGGCCTGGATCGCTTCCACCGCTTGCGCCCACCATGGACGGGTCTTGAAGCGTCCGTCCAGCATCGACTTGATCAGGTTGGCGTGCACCTCGACCCCCGGGAAGACCGGATTCACGGGCGTGGCGCGCAGGTCCTGCAGGCCGGGCGCGGTGGTGCCGACCAGGACGATCGCCCCCTCCAGCACCTGCTTCGGCACCTTCCCGGCCAGGACGTCGGCGGCCGACACGTAGCGGAAGGCGCCGCCGTGCGGCCCGCCGCTGCCGCGGTACTGCACCGTGACGGTCATCGCCTCGCCGACCGGAATGCCGGTCGCGCGCTGTCCCGGGAAAAACATGTCGAGGAAGCCGATGGTGTCGGCCTGGCGCTCGAGCGCGGACAGCGTGTCCACCGTTTCGGTGAAGCGCGGCTTGATCGACACGGCCTCGGCGTAGGCCGCCGCCGTCGCCAGCGAGAGCGCGGGATAGAAACCGTCGCCGATGCGGAACATCAGCGGCGAGCTGCGCACCAGGCCGTCGGGACCGGGCTCCGTGGTGAACACGCCCGCGCCGGCCGCTGCCTGCTGCAGCCTTGCGATATTGCCTTCGTAGCCATCGGTGGCGTAGGCCAGCACCGAGCGGCCGTTCAGGTAGTCGCTGGTGAAGGACGGCTCCGGCAGCATGCCCTTCTTCTGCTCCGGCGCCAGGTTAAAGCCGAGCACCACCTTACGCCCCTGCAGGGACTGCGCGAACAGGCCGTCGTAGTCGAGCTGGCCCTTGATCTGGCCGAGCTCGCGCTGCAGGCCCGGCACGTCCTTCAGTTCGTGCGCGGCCAGGCGCTCCAGCACGGCGTAGCCGGAACTGGTATCCGCTTCCGGGAAGGAGATGTCGAAGCCCACCGCGCCCGCCTCGTAGTGGCGCGTGAGCCGGTCCACCAGTGTGGCGAGCACGTTGCGCGGCCAGGGAAAACGTCCGATGTCGGCCAGGCTCTTGCTGTCGATGTCGACGATGACGATGGAGGGATCGAGCTCGAAGGGCTCGAGGCGCATGCGCAGGTCGGCGATGATGGTGTCCTGGCGCACGACCGTATGGCTGGACCAGAAGTCCAGCGGATACAGCACCGCGGCCAGGGTGAGCAGCATGCCGAGCGCCCAGCGCGCGCCATAGCGCGTCCAGGCGCGGGTGAATGCCAGCCGGATCCGTCCCATCCCTGCCTCCGGCGCTTACGGCTGGTAGCCGGGGATCGCCGCCTCGTCGACCTGGTCGATCTGCGACGGGTCCAGGTGCTCGCGCGCGAACTCGAGGTAGACCTTGCGGCGCACGAAGACGTCGAACAGGTCGGGGTCGATGTGGCCGTTGAGCGCGAACTTGCCGAGGATGTGCAGCGACTCCGACAGGGTCTTGCCCTTCTTGTAGGGCCGGTCGCGCGCGGTGAGCGCCTCGAAGATGTCGGCAATGGCCATGATGCGCGCCTGCACCGACATCTGCTCGCGCGTCAGGCCGCGCGGATAGCCCTTGCCGTCCATGCGTTCGTGGTGGCCGCCGGCGTATTCGGGCACGTTCTTGAGGTGCTTCGGCCAGGGCAGCGACTCCAGCATGCGGATCGTCACCACGATGTGGTTGTTGATGATCTTGCGCTCTTCCTCGGTCAGGGTGCCGAAGCGCACGGTCAGGTTCAGCACCTCTTCGGCGCTGAGGAGATCCTGTTCCTGGCCATCCGGCCCCGTCCAGCGGGTGCGCGCGATGCGGCGCACGCGCTCCTGGTCTTCCGGCGCCATGCCTTCGCCGCCAATATTGGCGCGGCGCAGGAATTCGCGGTCGGCGCGCAGGCGCTCCTGCTCCGAGCGCAGGCGGTCCTCGATGGCCGCCGGATCGGCGTCCGCCTCCAGCCTGGCGCGCAAGGCGCGGATCTCGGCGTCGCGCAGCAGCACTTCGTAGCGGGTGTCGACCAGCTGGATGCGGTCGAAGATGGTCTGCAGCTTGGTGGCCTTGTCCACCACGTGCACCGGGGTCGTGATCTTGCCGCAGTCGTGCAGCAGGCCGGCCAGCCACAATTCGCGGCGGTCGGCGTCGTTCATGCTGAACCCCGCCAGCGGCCCGCTGCCCGACGCATGCGCGGCCTCGGCCAGCATCATGGTCAGCTCGGGCACGAACTGGCAGTGACGGCCTGTGTACGGCGATTTTTCGTCGATGCCGATGTTGATCAGGTTGACCAGGGCTTCGAGCAGGCCTTCGAGCTGCTTGACCAGCTGCTGGTTGGTCAGCGCCACCGCGGCCTGGGCCGCCAGGGCTTCGATGAAGCGCTGGTCGGTCTGGGTGAAGGCGCGGATCGCGCCGCTCTCGCGGTCCTTGGCATTGACCAGCTGGAGCACGCCCACCAGCTCGCCCTCGTGGTCGGTCATCGGCACCGTCAGGAAGGATTGCGAGTGGTAGCCGAAGGCCGCGTCGAAGGCGCGCATGCCGGAGAAATTGAAGACGTCCGCCTTGTACACGTCCTCGATGTTGACCGACTGGTTGAAGTTGGCCGCGTAGGCCGCCACCGAGGCCAGGTTCTTGTTGCCGTAGCCGTCGTACAGCGGCACCGGCTGGATGTCGATCGGCTTGCCGCTCACCCCGCCCTGGTAGATCTCGAGGCTGTCGTTGATCGAAATGTGGAAGCACAGGTGCTCGCCGTCCTCGCTCGGGCGGTACAGGGTGCCGCCATCGGCGTCGGTCATTTGCTTGGCCACGCGCAGGATGCGGTCGAGCAGCGCGGCGGTGTCGCGGTTGCCGCCGAGCGCGACGCTGACCTCGGTAAGCTGGTGCAGGCGTTGCGCGACTTGGGACGGGTTCAACTCTTCCATGTTTCGACAGCAATGTGAATTGCAAAATAGTATCTTTCCCGAGTGTATCTTTCTTGCGCCACGCTGACCACTCAATTCCGCTCATCGTCGCAATTTTTAGAGCCACAAGGACACAAACCCGCTATCATCGGACTTGTTTTCACAGCAAAAAGACAAGTTCTGGCAGGAGTGTCCTGATGAAATTCCGCTTCTGGGGTGTCCGGGGATCGATCCCCTCTCCGGGTCCCCGCACCGCGCGCTACGGCGGCAACACCACCTGCATCGAAGTGCGCACCGACGACGACACCCTGATCGTGCTGGACGGCGGCACCGGCCTGTTCCCGCTGGCCCAGCACCTGCTTGCCCGGCCGCGGGAAGGCGGCATCGCCGCCAACATCTTCATCACCCACAGCCACTGGGACCACATCCACGGCCTGCCTTTCTTCACCCCGCTGTTCGTCAAGGGCAGCCGGGTGCGCCTGCACGGCGCCTACGACCCGGTCACCGGCAAGGGCATCGAGCACGTGATGGCGGTGCAGCTGCAGAACAGCTACTTCCCGGTCAGCGAGACCCAGATGGACGCCACCATCGAATACCGCACCCTGGAACTCGGCCAGGCGATCGCGGTGGGCGACGCGCGCGTCTCGAACGTGCTGATGAACCACCCGGTCACCAACCTCGGCTACCGCATCGACTGCGGCGGCAAGTCGGTGTTCTTCACGGGCGACCACGAGCCCTGGCACAACCCGCATGCGCCGGGCAGCCATGATCATGCCGCCGTCGAGGAGCACCTGGCCGCGCGCCAGCGCGAGATCGACGCCGCCATGCGCGGCGTGGACGCCCTGATTGTGGACTGCTCCTACACGCGCGAGGAATACCCGTCCAGGCTGGGCTGGGGCCACGGCACCTTCGACGCCGCCATCGGCATGGCGCTGCGGGTGGGCGCGCGCGCGCTCTACTGCACCCACCATGAACCGACCCGCGGCGACGACGAGCTGGAAGCCGTGTTCGCCGAAGTGCTGGCCCGGCATGCGGGCCACCTGGGCGGACTGCAGGTCCACCTGGCCCATGAGGGCCTCGAAGTCAGCCTGGAAACCACACTGCGATGAACGACGCCGCCAGCCACCCTGCCGCCGACGCCGAGCGGCGCCTGGCCTTCCTGTCCAGGCTCCAGAGCACCACCACCAAGATCCACGCCACGGCCAACCTGGACGAGATCATGCTGGACCTGGGACTGGACTTCTGCGACCTGTTCCATTGCGACCGCTTCACCCTGTACGCGGTGGCGCCGGACAAGCAGCACATCGTCTCCAAGGTCAAGACCGGCCTGACTTCCTTCCGCGACCTGCGCCTGCGCATCGCGCCCAGCTCGGTGGCGGGCTACGCGGCGCTGACCCGCCAGACGGTTTCGATCGCCGACGTCTACGACGAGGACGAATTGCGCCGGCTCTCGCCCGAGCTGCACTTCCAGCGCGGGGTCGACCAGCGCACCGGCTACCGCACCCGCGAGATGCTGGCCGCGCCCCTGGTGGCGCAGGGCGGCGAGCTGCTGGGCGTGGTCCAGTTCATCAACCACCGGGACGGCGGCCCCTTCCCCGCCCTCTACCTGGACGGCGTGCGCCAGCTGTGCGACACCCTGGCGGTGGCGCTGGACAAGCGCCTCGGGCCGCAGCAGCCGGTGCGCGGCAAGTACGATGCCCTGGTGCAGGAAGCCGTGCTGTCGGCGGCCGAGCTGGAACAGGCCACCCGCGCCGCGCGCGACCGCGACATCGACCTCGAGGACCTGCTGGCCGACGAGCTGCGCGTGCGCCGCGCGGCCATCGGCGCCGCGCTGGCCGCCCATTACGGCCTGCCGTACGAGCCCTTCCGCCCGGACCGCATCAAGCCGATCGAGCTGCTGCGCAACCTCAAGCGCCAGTATGTCGAGGAAAGCGGCTGGCTGCCGCTCGAGGACGGGCGCGACGGCCTGGTGGTGCTGGCGACCGACCCTGACCGCACCAGCGCCTCGCGCATCGTGTCCCAGCTCTTCCCCAAGGCGAAGGTCGCCTGGCGCGTCACCACGCGCCAGGAATTCCGCCAGACCGCCGAGCAGTTCTTCGGGGCCGGCACGGCCAGCAACGAGTCGGTGGGCGAGCTGCTGTCCGGCCTGGAGGAGGACGAGGACGGCGAAGGCAGCGCCGAGGTGTCGGAAGCGGTCGAGAACGAACTGGTCAAGCTGCTCAACAAGGTGATCATGGATGCCTACCGCCAGGGCGTGTCGGACATCCACATCGAACCCCAGCCCGGCAAGGGCAAGACCGGCATCCGCTTCCGCAAGGACGGGGTGCTGGTGCCCTACATCGAGATTCCGTCCAGCTACCGCAACGCCCTGGTGGCGCGCGTGAAGATCATGTGCGACCTCGACATCTCCGAGCGCCGCAAGCCCCAGGACGGCAAGATCAAGTTCCGCAAGTACGGGCCGCTCGACATCGAGCTGCGCGTGGCGACCATTCCGTCCAGCGGCGGGGTCGAGGACGTGGTGATGCGCATCCTGCAGGCGGGCGAGCCGATTCCGCTCGGCCAGCTGGGCATCGGCCCCGCCAACCTGGAGCGCCTGGTGCCGGCCATCGAAAAGCCCTACGGCCTGTTCTTCGTGTGCGGCCCCACCGGCTCGGGCAAGACCACGACCCTGCATTCGATCCTGGCGCACCTGAACACGCCCGAGACCAAGATCTGGACCGCCGAAGACCCGGTCGAGATCACCCAGAAAGGCCTGCGCCAGGTACAGGTGAACCGCAAGGCCGGCCTGGACTTCGCCACCGTGATGCGCGCCTTCCTGCGCGCCGACCCGGACGTGATCATGGTCGGCGAGATGCGCGACCGCGAGACGGTCGGCACCGCGATCGAAGCCTCGCTCACCGGACATCTGGTGCTGGCCACCCTGCACACCAACAGCGCGCCGGAATCCATCGTGCGCCTGATGGACATGGGCATGGACCCGTTCAACTTCGCCGACGCCCTGCTCGGCGTGCTGGCCCAGCGCCTGGCGCGGCGCCTGTGCACGGCCTGCCGCGAGGCCTACCATCCGGGCGAGGACGAGATCGAGGCCTTGCTGTTCGAGTACTGCGAGGACCTGGTCGAGACCCGCTCCTTCCGCGACGACCCGGCAGCCGCGCGCGACAAGGTGCTGGACGGATGGCGTGCCCGCCACGCCGACAGCGAAGGCCGCTTCACCCTCTACCGCGCGGTCGGCTGCGAGGCCTGCACCAAGGGCTACCGCGGCCGCGTGGGCCTGCACGAGCTGATGCTCGGCACGGACAACCTGAAGCGCCTGATGGTCGAACACGCGCGCGTGGCCGCGCTGCTGTCGGCCGCGCTCGAAGACGGGATGCTGACCTTGAAAATGGATGGTGTCGAGAAGGTGCTTTCGGGCCTGACTGATATTAAAATGGTACGTGCCGTTTGCATCAAATGACGGGGCGATGCAAGCAGCATACATTCATTTAACCGGAGTTAAATCTCAATGAAAATCACAATGATGTTCGTTGGCGCCGGCATGCTGCTGGCAGGCTGCGCTTCCACCACGGTTGAAAAGCAGCCGGGCGAGAAAGTGGCCTACGAGGACCG
>CAMPHU010000069.1 GCA_946886065.1 uncultured Massilia sp.
GCGAAACCCCACCCGAGTGATCTCGGGTGGGGTTTTTTGCTTTGGGCGGCCGGAAAACAGCTGGCGATATGCGACGAACTTGGGGCCCCGCCGCTAGAGGCTAGGACTTTCGGGACTCGGCGTCCCCTTGGCCGGAACCCAAATAGGTACGGGATGTTGTTATGGCATATAGGTAATTGCAAGCAGGTCGCTCTCCTAGCGCCTCATCGTCTCTATACTGTTCCCTCCAGTAATCACCCAAGCGCCACGATGATGTCGATCCGTCCTGCTCTACATATTTCCTTGCTGGCCCTGGCCGCCTCCTTGACCTTGGCATATGCCCCGGCGGTCTTCGCAGACACGCTGCCGGCAGCCTGCGACAGGGGTGAACAAGGCCGCATGCCGCTCACTTACGGCGAAGACCTGCGCCCCATCGGAAAAGCCACGATCAACGGCGAGACCGTGTCCGTCATGCTGAACACCGGCGCCCCGGAATCGATCGTGCTCAACAAGAAAATCATGGAGCGCCTCGGTATTGCCGTTCGCAGCTCGACCGGGTTCATGGCGGCCGAAGATGCCCGCAACCCGACCGGCCAGGACATCGTTCGCGACAACGTCCTGCACGCCAAGCTCAAGGAATTCTCCTTTGGGCGCGCGAAGAGCCAGGACGTCGAATATTTCGTCGAGGACTTCATGGACGATACCTTCGGCGTGCGGATGGGAGCGCGCAGCCTACTGCAGACGGACCTGGAAATCGCATTGGACGAGGGCCACCTCGGCTTCTTCAAGCCCAAAGGCTGCTTCAAGGACCATCTGGCGTATTGGGACCAGGACGCGATAGCTGTCACCGCCAGGGCCGATCCTTGGCAGCGCGACCTGCGCGTCCTGTTCAGCGTTCGTATCGACGGCAAGGACATCTGGGCCTTGCTCTCGACAGCGACTCCTTATTCCTACCTGCCGAAGGCAACTGCCACCCGCCTGGGGCTGACGCCCGAGTCGCCTGGCGCCACGCGCGAAGACCCTTTGCCAGGGCACGACGCCGGCAAACCGGTCTGGAAGGTGCCGGTGTCCCGGATGTCCATCGGCGCCCTCGAGGTCAAGGATATGGATCTGCGTTTGATGGACTTGCCGCATTCGGGTGAGTTATTGATATTGGGCGCAGACTTCCTGCATCGCCACCGCGTCTATATCGCGCGCGACCAGAAGCTGGTCTATTTCTCGCCGATTAAACAGCCGAAGGTTTGGAAACGTGGTTCGGTGAAGGTGATCCCGCAATCCTTGACCGGGACCGGTTTATAACAGGCTGCTCGTCCGGTATTCAGCCAACCGCACAAATCCGGACAGCCCCGAAGCTAACGCACCGGGGCTGTTTCACTTCACTTTCTACTTGGCGATCAGTAGCAGCGTACCGCGGCCGCACACGCTGTAATTCGTGTACTCCCCGCCAATCAGGTCTTCCGCTCCCGGCGCCCGCACCTGCGACGCGCCTTCCGCCCAGGTGCAGGTATCCGTCACCCGGTACCAGGTCTTGCCCGTTCCAGGCCAGGGCAGCGTGAAGTTCACCGCGCCACTCCAGGCGTTATGCGCCACATAGATGGCCGACGCCGAATCCCCGAACTCCGACCCGTCAATGCGCCACGCAATCGCATGGTTGGCCGAATTGTCGAAGTAAGCCGCATCCGCCACCCCGCCGTCCGGCTTGAACCAGCGCAGCTGCTCCATCACGTTGCCATTGTTGTCCACGCTCGAGTAGAAATTCGTCGGCCGCAGCGCCGGATGGGCCTTGCGGAACGCGATCATCGCCTTGCTGAAGGACTGGAAGTTATTCTGGTCCGTCGTGCGCGTATAGCCCAGCCAATTGGCCGAGGAATCGAGGTTGTAGGGGTTGTTGTTGCAATTAATGCTGCGCAGCGCCTCATCCCCGCCCACGATCATCGGCACCCCGGCGGAGAGCATCATCAGCGCCATGCCGTTGCGCGCCGCCTTGCGCTGATCTGCCGCGATGCCCCCCTGGTCCCAGCTGTTGTTGTTGTCCTCGCCGCCGTCGCTCGGCCCATACGGCCAGGCCTGGTTGTTGTTCTTGCTGTTGCAGCTGTACAGGTCCTTCAGCGTGAAGCCGTCATGCGCGGTGATGAAGTTCACCGAATGCCAGGGCTTGCGGCCGTCATCCCCGTACAGATCGCTCGACCCGGCAAAGCGCGTCGCCATCTGGCCGGTGGTGATCGCCACGCTGCCGAGCTTGTTCTGCGCCTGGCGCACCACGTCGCGGTAGGCACCGTTCCACTCGGCCCAGCCGCTCGGGAAGCCGCCCACCTGGTAGGAATTTCCGCCGATCGCCCACGGCTCCGCGATCAGGTCGACGCCTGTGCCGCCCGCGGCCGGACGCGGCGGCAGTTCGGCCACGATGCGGTTGAGCGCATTGCCCGCATCCATCTTGTCGAAGTTGAAGCAGCCGTGCTGGCAAGTGTTGCCCAGCACCGAAGCCAGGTCGAAGCGGTAGCCGTCCACGCCCAGCTTGTCGCGCCAGTAGGCGAGCGAATCGACGATCAGGTTCTGGGCAATCGTGTTGCGCGTGTTGTAGTTGCCGCCGACGCCAGTATTGTCCCAGGAGTTCTGCATGTCCGAGGTCAGGCTGTAGTAGGTCGGGTTGTCCAGGCCGCGCATGCCGTACAGGTTGTAGGTGGTCTTGTCGGTCGGCGACCAGGCGCCGCCTTCGCCCGTGTGGTTGTACACCACGTCGATCAGCACCTTGATGCCGTTGTCGTGGAAGGCCTTCACCATTTCCTTGAACTCGCGGGTCGGGCCGCCCGGCGACTTGTCGTAGGCATAGCGGCGGTCCGGCGCGAAGTAGGCCAGGGTCATGTAGCCCCAATAGTTGTCGCCGCTCGTGCTGGTCGGGTCGTTGTCGTTGGTGTCGTTCTGGGTCTCCTGCAGCGGCAGGAATTCGACCGCCGTGACGCCCAGGCTGGCCAGGTAGGCGGCCTTCAGCCCCGCGCCCTTGTAGGTGCCGCGGTAGCTGCTGGCGATGCTGGTGTCGTTCATGGTCAGGCCGCGCACATGCGCCTCGTAGACCACATCGTCCTTGAGCGCGCGGGTCGGCTTGACCCCGGTCGACTGGGTGTCGCCCGCCAGCACGATCCCCTTCGGCGCGGACGAAGCGCTGTCGATGTTGCGGTAGGTGGCCCCGCTGGCGTAGATCGTCCCGTTGGTCATGGTCGGCGTGGTCGGATCGTGGCTCAGCTCGAGCGCGTACGGGTCGGTCAGCAGCTTGTTCGGGTTGAAGCGGTTGCCGGCGGCGTCGACGTCGGTGATGAAGCCCAGGCTGGAGCCCTTGGTCCAGCTGCTGTTGTAGGGCCAGTTCGGGCCCCAGGCGCGGTAGCCGTAGTACAGGGTGCCCGACAGGCCTTGCGCGCTCAGGGTGGAGGTCGGAATCGTCACGCTCCAGATGCCGTTCGAATTGGTCATCACGTAGCGCGCTTTTTCCGCGGTGCCGGTGGCGGTGCTGTACAGGTAAAGCTCGATGCGCGTGGCCTTGCCCGAATAGACCTTGAAGCTCACGTTGGCCTTGGTGGCGTCATAGGCGGCGCCCAGCTTGCTCGGGTTGATGGCGGCCCAGGCGGGTGCGCCGAGCAGGGCGCCGGCGCATAGCGCGGCCAGCAATGTGCGTTGCAATTGCATGTCTTGTCTCCGTAAGTTGTTGAGGCCCTCTATGGGGCTTGATGTGTACTTTCGCTACCTCTCCCGGACAGCTCATCAATACACGTAGACAACGCTACTACCCAATTTGCATCAAGTCAATCGTGTGAACGTAGTTTTGTTACGGCTGGATTGCCGCGGGGATTCTTCGGGCACGCTGGCCGGACGGGGCGATACAATAGGCCGATGCGCATTCTCATCGTCGAAGACCATCCGGACATCCTGGCCAACCTGTACGGCTTCTTCGAGCCCAAGGGCCATGTGCTCGATTCCGCCCGCAACGGTTACGGCGGCCTGGCCCTGGCTTCCGAGACCGACTACGACGTCATCATCCTCGACGTCATGCTCCCCGGCCTGAACGGCCTCGAACTGTGCCAGAAGCTGCGCACGGACCTGGGCAAGACCACGCCGGTCCTGATGCTCACCGCGCGCGACAGCCTGCCCGACAAGGTGGCGGGCTTCGACAGCGGCGCCGACGACTATCTGGTCAAGCCGTTCTCGCTGGTCGAGCTCGAGGTGCGCCTGAAGGCCCTGGTGCGCCGTTCGGCCGGCGCCCACGGCGTCAACAGCACCCTGCGCTTCGGTGAGCTCAGCTACGACCCGGACACCCAGGAAGCCGCCCGCGCCGGCGTGCCGGTCACGCTCACCAAGACCGGCTACATCCTGCTGCGCACCCTGATCGCCGCCGCGCCGCGCATCGTCACGCGCGAAGCGCTCGAACAGGCGGTATGGGGCGAGGACCGCCCCGACAGCGACGCGCTGCGCACCCACATCCACGCGCTGCGCCAGGCGATCGACAAGCCCTTTGCCTTCCCGATGCTGCAAACGGTCGCCGGCGTCGGCTACAAACTGGTGCAGCAAGATGGCGCGCGCTGAATCGCTCAGGCGGCGCATCGTCGTCGCTTTCCTCCTGTTCGGGCTCCTGTCCACGGTGCTGTTCGGCGTGATCGCCGCGGTGGCCGTCGAGGGCATCGAGGTCCAGCTGGTCGACAACCGCCTCGCCGCGGCAGCGGCATGGGCGGCGCCGCGCCAGGCCGCGGGGCTGGGCGTGGACATGCCGGCCGGCCTGCGCTTCCACCGCAACGAGGCCATTCCCGCCCCGCTCAAGGACTTGAGCGACGGCGTGCACAAGATCGACGTCGAAAGCACGCGCCTGCACGTGCTGGCGGGCCACGACGCGCTCGGCCGCTGGGTCCTGGTCGACCACGAGAGCGACTACGACAAGATCGAGCGGGTCGTCTATTCCATGTACGCGGTATGCTTCGGCGGCTTCCTGCTGTTCGCCGCCATCCTGGGCCGCTTTCTCGGCACGCGCGTCGTCACGCCGATCCGGCAGCTGGCCGATTCGGTCGGCGCCGAGCGCCAGCCGGCCCAGCTGACCGGCCGCCAGGACGAGCTGGGCGTGCTGGCGCGCGCACTCGAGACCCATACCCGCGAGCTGCGCGAAGTGCTCGACCGCGAGCGTTTCTTTACCGGCGACGTCAGCCACGAGCTGCGCAGCCCCCTGACCGTCATCATGGGCGCCGCCGAAATCCTGATGGACGCGTCCCACGCCCCCGCCGTGCGCGCGCCCGCCGAACGCATCTACCGCGCCGCGCGCGAGGCGGCGGAATGCGTGACCGTGCTGCTCATGCTGGCGCGCGCGCCCGAGCTGAAGGCCCAGCCACCCGTGGACGTGCACGACGTCGCCGGCGACGAGGTCGAACGCTACCGCCACCTGGTGGAGCACAAGCCGGTGACGCTGCGCTACCTCGACGGCGCGGCATTCAGCGTGCGCGCTCCGCGCGAGCTGTGCGCGGCGGCGATCGGCAACCTGGTGCGCAACGCCTGCCAGTACACCGAGCACGGCGAGGTGTGCGTAAAGCTGGGCCCGGGCCAGGTCATCGTCGAGGACACCGGCCCGGGCCTGCCGGAGGCCGTGCGCGCCACCCTGGGCAAGGGCCCGGCCGTCCGTTCCATCGGCTCCTCGGGGACCGGCCTGGGCCTGGCGCTCGCGCGCCGCATCTGCGACTACCTCCATGCCGGCTTCCATTACGAAGACCGCCCCGGCGGCGGCAGCCGCTTCACGATCACCTTTGCGCCGGAATTAACGCCATCTTAACGCCGCGTTGACGCGGCACTGACGAGTCGCCCGCTATCGTGCACAGGTAAGGCGGCCGCACCTGGCCGCCCGTGCTTCACGGTGGTCATACTTGGACAAGTTCATCTCCCCGCGCGTCAGCGCACCCATGCTCATCCTGACGATGTCGCTGCTGCTCGCGACCGCAGGCAATATCGATTTCTGGTCCACTTTCGTGCGCGCCGCGGGCGGCCTGACGCCGGCGCACCTGCCGCTCCTGGCGGGCACCTTCGTCATCGTGGTCCTGTTCTTCAACGCGCTGCTGACGCTGGCGAGCTTCCGCTTCGTCGCCAAGCCGGTGCTGATCGCGATCCTGCTCACCGCATCCTGCGCCAGCTACTTCATCCACGAATACGGCATCGTGATCGACAAGGCCATGGTCCAGAACGTGTTCGAGACCGACGTGCGCGAAGCGGGCGAACTGCTCAACTGGAGGCTGGTGCTGTCGGTCACGGTCTTCGGCGTGCTGCCTTCGCTGTTCGTGGCGCGCGCCCGCATCCAGTTCCCGCAAGGGCTGCGCGGCGTCGTGCGCCGGTCCGGCATCGCCGCCGGCTCGCTGGCCCTGGCCGCGCTGCTGCTGGTGCTGTTCTTCAAGAGCCTGGCGCCGGCGCTGCGCGAGCACCGCGAGCTGCGCTACCTGCTCACGCCGACCAACTACATCCAGGCGCTGCACGGCTACCTGCGCAACAAATGGAGCACGCCGGTCGCCATCGCGCCGCTCGGCCGCGACGCTGCCAAGGGCCACGCCTGGGCCGGACAAACCCGCAAGACTGTCACCGTGATCGTGGTCGGCGAAACCGCACGCGCCCAGAACTTCTCGCTCAACGGCTACGGCCGCGACACCAATCCGATGCTGGCGCGCGAGTCCGGCCTGATCAACTTCGCCAACGTGCAGTCCTGCGGCACGGCCACGGCGGTGTCGGTGCCCTGCGTGTTCTCGGCGTTGGGACGCGAGCGCTACGACGGCGACAAGGCCTATCACCAGGAAGGCTTGCTGGACGTGCTGGCGCATGCGGGCTTCCGCGTGGTCTGGCTCGACAATAACTCCGGCTGCAAGGGCGCCTGCGACCGCGTCGAGTTCCGCGACTTGTCGGCTCCGAAGCCTGGCTCCGCCCATTGCGCGGGCGATGAGTGCTACGACGAACGTCTGCTCGAGGAACTGCCGCAGCTGGCCAGGGACAGCAGCCGCGACCTGGTCGTGGTGCTGCACCAGAAGGGCAGCCACGGTCCCGCCTACGCCAAGCGCTATCCGCAGGGCTTCGGGCGCTTCGGTCCCGTGTGCGACACCAGCGAATTCGAGAAGTGCTCGCGCGAGTCCATCGTCAACGCCTACGACAACACCATCCTGTACACCGACACTTTCCTCGCCAGGACCATCGATCTCCTGCGCAGCCTCGATGGCGTCGACACGTCGATGCTGTATTTTTCCGATCACGGCGAATCGCTCGGCGAAGGCAACATGTACCTGCACGGCGCACCCTACCTGTTCGCGCCCGGCGAGCAGACCCACGTGCCGATGATGCTGTGGATGTCGGACCGCTTCAGCGAACGCTTCGGCATCGATCGCACCTGCCTGGCCGCGCGGCGCCAGCAGCCACTCTCGCACGACAACGTGTTCCATTCGGTGCTGGGCATGCTCGACGTGGACACGGCGGTGCTCAATCCCAAGCTGGACCTGTTCCATGCCTGCGTCCGTGGTTCCTGAGGCAGGGCGCGAACGGTCGGGATCCAGTCAGTTGTTGAGCACCGCGGCAAGCCGGCGTATCGCCGCGGGCCTGGCCGCCTGCGCGCTGCTCATCTGGTGGCTCGGCGCCTTCACCGACCTCGACCTGCGCCTGGCCGACGCCATGTTCGACCGCCTGCACGGCGTCTTCCCCTGGCGCGACGCCTGGCTGGCCGACACTTTCAACCACCGGATCCTCAAGACCGTGCTGACGGTGGCGGCGGCATCGGTGATCGCCGCCGCGATCGCGGATGCGGTTTGGCCGCGCGAACGCCTCGGCCAGGCGCAGCGCCTGCGCATGCGCATCGTCGCGCTGTCGGCCGCGCTGGTGCCGCTTGCGATCAGCCTGCTCAAGTCGCACAGCATCGCCCACTGCCCCTGGGACCTGGCCCGCTACGGCGGCGCCGAGCCCTATGTGCGCATCTTCGAGGCCCTGCCGCTGGGCGCGTCGGCCGGCCATTGCCTCCCTGCCGGCCACGCCTCCAGCGCCCTGTGGCTGGTGTCGGTCGCCGTGCTGTGGCTGCCGGATGCGCCGCGCAAGGCCATGCTGGCAGCCGTGCTCTCGCTCGCGGCGGGCTTCGCGGTCGGATGGATGCAGCAGCTGCGCGGCGCGCACTTCCTGACCCATACCCTGTGGTCGATGTGGATCGCCTGCACCATCGTGTTCGCGCTGGTGCTGCTGGCCCAGCGGGCGGGCAGGCGCGAGGAGGACGCTATACTGGACGGATTGCCAACATGAGGAAGCATCCATGCGCATCCTGCCGACGCTCGTTCTAGCTGCCGCCCCGGCCTTCGCCGCCGCCGCCGATTCGCCCACCGCCGTTGTCGCCGCGCTCTGGCAGGGCCTGAGCCACGCACCCGGCGTGGCGGCGGATGTGGCGCGCCTGGAGACCCTGTTCCGCAGCGATGCGATCGTCGCCGGCGGCAGCTACCGCCAGGACCGGCCCAGCTTCTCGAGCATGAAGGCGGCCGAGTTCATCGCGGCCCAGCGTACGCCGCGCCCGACGGGCTTCCACGAATGCGAAATCATGCGCGAGGTGCGCCGCTACGACCGCTTCGCCAGCGTCTACAGCGTGGTCGAAAGCCGGCGCGACCCCGCGGCGCCGAAGGCCGATTTCACCGGTGTGAACAGCATCCAGCTCTACCGCGGCGAGGATGGCTGGAAGATCGTGTCGCTCTACTACCACGTGGAGAAGGCAGGGCTGCCGGTCCAGCTCGAAGGCGGCAAGCCCGGCGCCTGCCTGGGCGCCTGAGGGGCCGGCCTTATTCCGTCGTCGCCGTCACCGGCGCCGCTTCCTTGGCCATCGCCTGGCCGCGGCTGATGCTGTCGCCGTCGTTGCGCCGCAGGCGCCAGAACACGAAGGCCGAGATCACCGTCAGCAGCGCCAGGGTCGCGAAGCCATGGTGCAGCGCGCGCGTCACCTGGACCTGGTCGGTCTGCGGCACGCCGCCCAGGAACCAGGCCGTCACGATCGAGCCGGCCGCCAGGCCGAAGCTCATCGACAGCTGCTGGAAGGAGCTCGTGATGGTGCTGGCCATGCTCGAATCCTGGGGCTCGATGTCGGCGTAGGCCAGGGTGTTCATGCTGGAGAACTGCAGCGAATTGAAGAAGCCCTGCATCAGGCTGATGGCCACGATCGCAAGCAGCGGCGTGCCCGCTTCCACCAGGGTGAACAGGGTGATGGTGATGCCGATGCAGACCGTGTTCACCACCAGCACCTGGCGGTAGCCGAAACGTCCCAGCAGCCGGGAAGCGAACAGCTTCATGCCCATGGCCGCGGCGGCGGCGGGCATCATGAGCAGGCCCGATTGCCAGGCCGGCAGGCCCAGGCCGAGCTGGTACAGCAGCGGCAGCAGGAAGGGCAGGCCGCCCACGCCCAGGCGCGTGACGAAGCCGCCCAGCACCGAGATGCGGAAGGTGCGCACCTTCAGCAAGGCCAGCCGCAGCAGCGGGTGCTTGCTGCGGCTGGCGTGCCAGGCATAGGCGGCCAGCAGGGCCACCGACAGCGCGAACAGCAGGGCGGCCGTGAGCGGCGCCAGGGTGTGCTCGCCGAACACTTCCAGCAGCCAGGACAGGATGGCGGTGCCGCTGCTGAACAGGATCAGCCCGGCGACGTCGAGCGGGCGCTTTTCCTCAGCTGAATAGTCCGGCATGTGGCGCCACACGAACCACAGCGCCAGCAGGCCGACCGGCACGTTGACGAAGAAGATCACGCGCCACGAGGTCCAGTGCACGATCAGGCCGCCCACCGTGGGCCCGAGCAGGGGGCCGATGAGCGCCGGGATGATCACGAAGTTCATCGCCCCCAGCAGCTCGTTCTTGGGGAAGGTGCGCACGATGGCCAGGCGCCCGACCGGCATCATCATCGCCCCGCCCAGGCCCTGCAGCAGGCGGGCGGCGGTCATCATGCCGGCGTCCAGGGACAGGCCGCACAGCACCGAGGCCAGCGTAAAGACCGCGATCGCTGTGAAGAACACGCGCCGCGTGCCGAAGCGGTCGGCCATCCAGCCGCTGACCGGGATGCCCACGGCCAGGCCGAGGATGTAGCTGGTGACGACCGACTTGAGGCTGAGCGGCGTGACGCCGAGGCTGGCCGCGATGCTGGGGATCGCCGTATTGACGATGGTGGCGTCGAGCTGCTCCATGAACAGGGCAGTCGCGACGAGCCACGGCAGGTAACGCTTGAAGGTGTTGCTGGATGGGGTCAATCGGGCCTCGGGCAGGGATGCACGCCGCGGCGGGCGCTCAGGCCGATTGTGTCATAAATCGCAGCAAGGCCGCGCACCGGCCCGCGCCACGCACGGACCCGGTGCGGCGGGCTTAGAAGCGCCAGGCCGCGCGCGCGACGAGCCAGTTGGCGCCCGCGTTCGGGCTCTTGATGCTGCCGTTCGAGTAGTGCTGGAAGCGCAGGCCCAGGTCCCACTTGGCGGTGGTGTAGCCCACGCCCACGTGGTCGGCGAACTGGAAGGCGGTCGAGAGTTCCTTGTCCTCGTTCTTGTACAGGTCGGACAGCAGGCTCACGCCGATGCCGGCTTCGGCGTACCAGCCCAGCTTGTCGTCGGCCTGGTAGCGGAACACGGGAGTGAGGCCGGCGACGGCGATGTTCTTCTTCTGGCCCGGCACGTTGCGGTAGGCTTCGAGGCGCCAGACCGCCAGGTTGGCGTCCCAGTAGCCCGACAGGTGGCGGCCGTTGGAGGCGAACCAGCGCTGGCTCCAGTCCGACTGCAGGGCGAAGCGCGCCATTTTCTGCTGCGGATTGGTGCCGTATTCGAAGGAGGCGGAATCGATCCAGCCGTCGGCGGCCTGGGCGGACAGGGCGGCGCCGAAGAATGCCAGCGCTGCGCCGATGTTTTTCATCATCTTCATGTTTTTGCCTTGGAAATGTACGCGTCAACTGTCAAATGTGACGAATGCGCGCTATTGTACTAGTGTGAACAAAGTCGCGCTGACAGCCCTCAAAGGCGGGCGGCGCAGGTATCATAGGCGCCCGCCGCATATTGAACCGAGTCCGACATGGCCGAACCCAGCATCACTCCCCTGTACCCGCTTGCCGCGCCCATGGAGCGCCAGACGGAAGCCGCCGTGCTGCCGCACGACCCCATTGCCGAGCATATCGCCGCCCACCTGGGCGCGCCCTCCATGGTCTTCCACGACAGCGTGGCCGACCCGGTGCAGGTCGACATCCACGTGATTCCCGCCGGTCCGCGCTATCCCTTCCTGCGCCTGGTGACCTCCGGCATGAGCCAGCGCCAGATGGCGGTGCCGGAAGGCGCGCCGCCCTATGGCGAGCTGATGATGTCGCTGCCGCCCGACTGGAAGCTGGACGAGGAATCGGTCAAGGATGAGCGCTGGTACTGGCCGGTGGCCCTGCTGCGCCACCTGGCCCATTATCCGCACCAGCACGCGACCTGGATCGGCCTCGGCCACACGGTGCCGAACGGCAGCCCGGCCAAGCCCTACACGGCCGGCGTCAAGTTCGAAGGCGCGATCCTGCTGCCGCCGGTGTCGGCGCCCGAGCCCTTCCATTTCGTGGACGTGGACGGCAAGGACGTCTACTTCCACTGCGTGGTGCCGCTGTACCGCGAAGAGCTGGACCTGGTGCGCCGCCGCGGCTTCGCCGAGCTGCTCGACAGGTTCAACGACAAGGGCGTCACCGACGTGGTCGTGCCGGAGCGCCCGAACACGGTCAAGAAGAAGTTCCTGGGACTGTTCTGATGGACCGCCCCGTCATCGCTTTCCTGGGCACCGGCCTGATGGGCGGGCCGATGGCGGCGCGGCTGGCGCAGGCCGGCTTCCCGGTGCGCGCCTGGAACCGCAGCTTCGCCAAGGCCGAGGCCTTGCGCGCGCAGGGCGCCGAGCCGAGGGAGCAACTGGCGGACGCGGTCGCGGGTGCGCGGCTCGTGATCTCGATGCTGGAGGCGGGGCCCATCGTCAGGGCAGTGATGGAGGCGGCGCTGCCGGCGCTGGCGCCGGGCTGCCTGTGGATCGACATGAGCTCGACCCGCCAGGACGAAGCGCTGGCCTGCCACGCGGCCCTGGCGGCGCGGGGCCGCCGCTTCCTCGACGCACCGGTCTCGGGCGGCGTGGGCGGTGCGCAAGGCGGCCAGCTGGCCATCATGGCCGGCGGCGCCCAGTCCGATTTCGACGAAGCCGCGCCGGTGCTGCGCGCCATGGGCACGCCGCGCCTGGTCGGCCCGGCCGGCAGCGGGCAGGTGGCCAAGCTGTGCAATCAATTGATCGTGGGCGCGACCCTCAACGTGGTGGCCGAAGCGCTGCTGCTGGCCCAGGCCGCCGGCGCCGATCCGGTCCAGGTGCGCGAAGCGATCCGCGGCGGCTTCGCGGGCAGCCGCATCCTCGAGGTGCATGGCCAGCGCATGCTGGAACGCAATTTCGTCGCGGGCGGGCAGGTGAAGAGCCAGCTGAAGGATTTGCACAATGTCCTGGCCGCAGCGGGCGCAGCGGGGCTGGCGCTGCCGGTCACCGAGCTGGTGACGCGGCAATTCGAGGCGATCGCGGGCGAGTTGGCCCAGGCCGATCACGCGGCCGCGCTGATCGCGCTGGAACGCATGAACCCGGGGCAGCGCCTGGGCGATGCGCCCGACCGTTTAGGCTGAGGCCGGCAAGCTCATCTCCACCAGGCGCACCCAGAAGCTGGCGCCGATCGGCAGCAGGTTGTCGTTGAAGTCGTAGCTGCCGTTGTGCAGCTGGCAGGGCCCCAGCCCGTGCCCGCCCGTGCGGTGCTCGCCTTCGCCGTTGCCGATGAAGACATAGCAGCCCGGCTTTTCCTGCAGCATGAAGGCGAAGTCCTCCGCCCCCATGGTCGGCTCGACATTGGTGTCGACGCGCTCCTGGCCCACCACCGCGCGCATGGCCTCGATCGCGAACGCGGTCTGCGCGGCATGGTTCACCAGCGGCGGGTAGTTGCGCTTGAAGCTGAAATCGACGCTGGCGTTGAAGCCGGCTGCCACGCCGCTCGCGATCTCGTTCATGCGCCGCTCGATCAGGTCGAGCACGCCGGTCGAGAAGGTGCGCACGGTGCCGACCAGTTCGGCTTCATCCGGGATGACATTGGTGGCGCTGCCCGCATGGATTTGCGTGATCGACAGCACCGCTGTTTCCAGCGGATTCTTTTCGCGCGAGATGATCGTCTGCCAGCCCTGGGCGATCTGCACCGCCACCATCACCGGATCGACGCCGCGGTGCGGCTGGGCCGCGTGCGCGCCCTTGCCGCGCACCACCACGCGGAATTCGTTACTGGACGCCATCATCGGACCGGCCACCACGCCGAAGCTGCCTTCGGCCAGGCCAGGCCAGTTGTGCATGCCGTACACGGCGTCCATCGGGAACTGGTCGAACAGGCCGTCGTCCATCATGCGCTTGGCGCCGCCGCCGCCTTCCTCGGCCGGCTGGAAGATCACGTACACGGTGCCGTCGAAGTTGCGGTGGGTCGCCAGGTAGTGGGCCGCGCCCAGCAGCATGGCGGTATGGCCGTCGTGGCCGCAGGCGTGCATCTTGCCCGGATGGGTCGAGGCGTGCGCGAAGCCGTTCAGCTCCTGCATCGGCAGCGCATCCATGTCGGCGCGCAGGCCGATGGCGCGCTTGGACGTGCCGTTCCTGATGATGCCGACCACGCCGGTCAGCCCCAGGCCGCGCACGATGGGAATGCCCCAGGCCGTCAGGCGCTCGGCCACCATGTCGGCGGTGCGCACCTCTTCGTAGCACAGCTCCGGATGGGCGTGCAGGTCGCGGCGGATAGCCTGCAACTCGGTCTGGAAGGCGAGGATGGGTTCCACAAGTTTCATTCGGGATCTCCTGGTCTTGTCATGCTGCTTGTCTTGTTTGCATTGCATGATTTGAACTATTGTAGCCTGCCTCAAACAGTCTTGATAGAGGAGGGTACGGAGGCCTCCGGAATCGTTTAAAGTATTGGTCTCACGCAGTTTTCCCCGCTGTTTTTACGCAGTTTTTCAAACGACAAGAACATGACCATCACCCACGTCCGTGCGACCTGCCCCCACGATTGCCCCGATACCTGCGCGCTGCTCGTCACCGTCGAAGACGGCGTCGCGACCGAGGTGCGCGGCGATCCGGAGCATCCGACCACGGCCGGGGTGTTGTGCACCAAGGTGTCGCGCTACGTCGAGCGCACCTACCATGCCGATCGCCTGCTGTACCCGATGCGCCGGGTGGGCCGCAAGGGCGAGGGCAAGTTCGAACGCATCAGCTGGGACCAGGCGATGGACGAGATCGCCACGCGCCTGAAGGACATCGCCGCGCGCGACCCGCAGGCCATCTTGCCCTACAGCTATGCCGGCACCATGGGCCTGGTGCAGGGCGACTCGATGTCGCTGCGCTTCTTCAACAAGCTGGGCGCCTCGCTGCTCGACCGCACCATCTGCGCCACGGCCGGCGCCACCGGCTACAAGTACAGCATCGGCGGCTCGGTGGGCACCGATATCGAGGAATTCCAGAACGCCAAACTGATCCTGATCTGGGGCGGCAATCCGATCGCCTCCAACCTGCACTTCTGGATGCGCGCCCAGGAAGCCAAGCGCCGCGGCGCGACCCTGATCGCCATCGATCCCTACCGCTCGCTGACGGCCGAAAAATGCCACCAGCACATCGCGCTGCTGCCGGGCACCGACGCCGCGCTGGCGCTGGGCATGATGCATGTGCTGATCGAGGAAGACCTGCTCGACCACGACTACATCGGGAACTACACCCTCGGCTTCGAGGAGCTCAAGGCGCGCGCCGCGGAATGGACGCCGGAACGCACCGCCGAGACCTGCGGCATCTCCGTCGAGGAAGTCGTGGAGCTGGCGCGCATCTACGGCCAGACCGCCAAGCGCGGCGAAGCGGCCGCGATCCGCATGAACTACGGCCTGCAGCGCGTGCGCGGCGGCGGCATGTCGGTGCGTAACATCGCCTGCCTGCCGGCCCTGGTCGGCGCCTGGCGCCATCCGGCCGGCGGCGTCCAGCTGTCGACCTCCGGCAGCTTCCCGGCCGACCGCGCGGCCCTGCAGCGCCCGGACCTCCTTGGCGGCCGCCTGCCGCGCACGATCAACATGACCACCATCGGCGACGACCTGCTCAAGGACGCCTCGCCGGGGTTCGGTCCGAAGATCGAAGCCGTGATCGTCTACAACGCCAACCCGCTGGCGATCGCGCCGGATTCGAGCAAGGTGCAGCAGGGCTTCGCGCGCGAAGACCTGTTCACGGTGGTGCTGGAACACTTCCGCACCGACAGCGCCGACTATGCCGACATCCTGCTGCCGGCCACCACCCAGCTCGAGCACGTCGATGCGCACCTGGCCTATGGCCACCTGTACATGATGGCCAACAACGCGGCCGTGGCGCCGGTGGGCGAGGCCAAGCCGAACACCGAATTCTTCCGCCTGCTGGCGGCGCGCATGGGCTTCGACGACCCCTGCTTCCTGGAGAGCGACGACGAGCTCGCGGCCCGGGCCTTCAACAAGAAGGATGCGCGCGCGATCCACTTCGACTGGGAATCGCTCAAGCGCAAGGGCTGGGAAAAACTGAACATGCCGGCCGCCCCCTTCGCCGAAGGCGGCTTCCCGACCCCGTCGGGCAAGTGCGAGTTTTATTCGAGCACCATGGCGAAGGACGGGCTCGATCCGCTCCCGACCTATATTGCACCGTACGAATCGGCCGCTTCCAACCCGAAGCTTGCCGAGAAATATCCGCTGGCGATGATCTCTCCACCGGCGAGGAACTTCCTCAACTCAACGTTTGTCAATGTGCAGAGCCTGCGCGCCACCGAGGGCGAGCCGCACCTCGATATCCACCCTGAGGATGCCGCCGCACGCGGCATCGGGCACGGGGATATGGCGCGCATTTTTAACGACCGCGGCTCGTTCGTCGCCCGCGCACGCGTGACCGACAAGGCGCGTCCAGGGCTGGTGGTGGGCTTGTCCATCTGGTGGAAGAAGCTTTCCAGCGATGGCAAGAACGCCAATGAAGTCACCAGCCAGCGTCTGACCGACATGGGCAGGGCGCCCACTTTCTACGACACCCTGGTGCAGGTCGAAAAGGCCGCCGCATCGATAACGCGAGATGAAACCGTCTAGATTTTCCCAGGCCTTCCGGCCCCTGATGGCCGCCGCTTGCGCGGCCCTGATGTTGTCAAGCTGCTCATCCCTCTCCTACTACTCCCAAGCCGCGCAAGGCCAGCTCGAACTGCTGACCGACTCGCGTCCCATCGACGACTGGATCGCCGATCCCCACACCAGCGTCAAGCTGCGCCACCGCCTCGAGACGGCGCGCCAGATCCGCCGCTACGCGATCCAGGAAATGAAGCTGCCCGACAACGGCAGCTACAGCAACTACACCCACCTGAAGCGCCCCTACGTGCTGTGGAACGTGGTCGCCACGCCCGAGCTCTCGCTCAAGCCCGTGCAATGGTGCTTCCCGGTGGCCGGCTGCGTGAACTACCGCGGCTACTACAGCAAGGCGGAGGCCCAGGCCTTCGCCAGGGACTTGCGCGCCAAGGGCCATGACGTCGAGGTCGGCGGCGTGCCCGCGTATTCCACGCTGGGCTGGTTCAGCGACCCGCTGATCTCGACCTTCATCAACTACCCGGACGCCCAGCTGGCGCGCATGCTCTTCCACGAGCTGGCGCACCAGGTCACCTATGTGCCGGGAGACTCGCAGTTCAACGAATCCTTCGCCAACGCCGTGGAAGAGGCGGGCGTGGAAGGCTGGCTGGAACGCTTCGGCAACCCGATGATGCGCGACGCCTACGACCGCTATGCGGCGCGCAAGAAGGACTTCCTGGCGCTGCTGCTCAAGTACCGCGGCGAACTGGAGCGTACTTACAAGAGCATGGCCCCCGACGGCGAGAAGCGCATGGCCAAGGCGCGCCTGTTCCTGGCGCTGAAGGACGACTACCAGGTGCTCAAGGCAAGCTGGGGCGGCTATGCGGGCTACGACAAGTTCTTCGAGGAGCCGCTGTCGAACGCCCACCTGGCCTCGATCGCCACCTACAACGATTTCGTGCCCGCTTTCCGGGCTTTGCTGCAGCGCGAAAGAACCTGGAACGGTTTCTATAAAGCCGTCAACCGGCTGGCCAAGCTGGAGAAGGCGGAACGGCACAAGGTGCTGAAGACGCTGGGGGCGACCGTGAGCCCGGCGCCGCTCGTGGTGCAGCGCAGCATGGTTGGCGCGAGGTAGAGGAGGCGTTCCAATCGCGCCGAAAGCGCTTGCGCATAGAAGCACTGCCCGATAGCATCATCATCGGCGATAACAAAGGCATAAGGCATGCGCGCGCGTGCGCGCTGCCTCACCAGCCAGGGCGCTCGACCACAACGATAACTAATTCGAGGCAGAGGCATCCGATGGAAAAAATTTGGCTCAAGTCGTATCCCCCGGGCGTCCCAACGGAGATTGATCCAGGTCAATACCGTTCACTGGTGCATTTGCTGGAAGAATCGTTCAGCACCTATGCCGACCGCAACGCGTATGTGTGCATGGACAAATTCATGACCTACCGCGAGCTGGACGCCTACTCGAAGAAGCTGGCGGCCTGGCTGCAGAGCCGGGGCATGGCGCCGGGCGCGCGGGTGGCGATCATGATGCCGAACGTGCTGCAGTATCCGGTCGCCATCGCTGCGATCCTGCGCGCCGGCTACACCGTGGTCAACGTCAATCCGCTGTACACGGCGCGCGAGCTCGAGCACCAGCTCAAGGATTCGGGCAGCGAAGCGATCATCGTGCTGGAGAACTTCGCGCACACGGTGCAGCAGGTGCTGGGCAAGACCCCGCTGCGCCACGTGGTGGTGGCGAGCATGGGCGAGATGCTGGGCGGCGTGAAGGGCATGCTGGTCAACTTCGTGGTGCGCAACGTCAAGAAGATGGTGCCGGACTTCGCGCTGCCGAACATGGTGCGCTTCAAGGACGCGCTGGCGCAGGGCAGCCGCATGCCGTTCAAGGCGCCGGAGCTGGACGCCGGCGACGTCGCCTTCCTGCAGTACACGGGCGGGACCACCGGCGTGTCGAAGGGCGCCACGCTCACGCACCGCAACGTGATCGCCAACCTGCTGCAGACCGAAGCCTGGGCCGCGCCCGGACTGCAGGGCCTGGCGCCGGACGAGCAGCCGGTGACCATCTGCGCGCTGCCGCTGTACCACATCTTCGCGCTGACGGCCTGCGCGATGTGGGGCATGCGCAGCGGCGCGCTGGTGGTGCTGATCCCGAACCCGCGCGACATCCCGGGCTTCGTGAAGGAGCTGGCCAAGTACCGCTTCCACATGTTCCCGGCGGTGAACACGCTGTACAACGCGCTGGTGAACAACGCGGACTTCGCCAACCTCGATTTTTCGTCGCTGAAGTTCTCGGTCGGCGGCGGGATGGCGGTGCAGCAGGTCGTCAACGACAAGTGGCGCCAGATTACCGGCACCGGCATCACCGAAGCCTACGGGCTGTCGGAGACCGCGCCGCTGGCGACCGCCAACCGCGGCGACGTGACGGAATTCACCGGCACCATCGGCTTGCCGGTGTCGTCGACCGAGGTCACGATCCTGGACGACGAGGGCCGCGAGCTGCCCCACGGCCAGGTCGGCGAGATCGCGATCCGCGGTCCGCAGGTAATGGCGGGCTACTGGAACCGGCCGGACGAGACGGCCAAGGTCATGACGCCGGACGGTTTCTTCAAGACCGGCGACGTGGGGATCATGGATGACAACGGGTACGTGAAGATCGTCGACCGCAAGAAGGACATGATCCTGGTGTCGGGCTTCAATGTCTACCCGAACGAACTGGAAGGCGTGATCGCGGCCCACCCGGGCGTGCTGGAATGCGCCGTGATCGGCGTGCCCGACGAGCATTCGGGCGAGGCGGTGAAGGTGTTCGTGGTGCGCAAGGACCCGAACCTCACCGTGCAGCAGCTGATGGACTACTGCAAGCAGCAGCTCACCGGCTACAAGAAGCCGAAGTACATCGAATTCCGCGACGAGCTGCCCAAGACGAACGTCGGCAAGATCCTGAGGCGCGCGCTGAGGGACGAGAAGCAGGCAGCGTAGACGCATAGCAGCGTTGCGCGAAATAGCACGGCGGTGGAATTCGGCTGGCGCGGGCCGTCCGGCAGGGACGGCTTGCGCGTTTTATGAGAACCAATATGGAAGGTAAGGCACAGATGGATAAGTTTTGGCTTGGGTCGTACGAGAAAGGTGTGGTGCCGGAGATCGATCCGACCCAGTATCGCTCCCTGACGCATTTGCTGGAGGAGGCGTTCCGCAAGTACGCCGACCGCGATGCCTACGCCTGCATGGGCAAGTCCATCACCTACGCCGAACTCGACGCGATGTCGCAGCGCGTGGCGGCCTGGCTGCAGAACCGCGGCCTCAAGCCGGGCGCGCGCGTGGCCCTGATGATGCCGAACATCCTGCAATACCCGGTGGCGCTGGCGGCCGTGCTGCGCGCCGGCTACGTGGTCGTCAACGTCAACCCGCTGTACACCCCGCGCGAACTGCAGCACCAGCTGACCGACTCGGGCGCCGAAGCCATCGTCGTGCTGGAGAACTTCGCGCACACGCTGGAGCAGGTGGTCGGCAAGACCCAGGTCAAGCATGTCGTGATCGCGACCATGGGCGACCTGCTGGGCCTGAAGGGCCTGCTGGTCAACCTGGTGGTGCGCAAGGTCAAGAAGATGGTGCCGGGCTTCTCGGTGCCGGGCGCGGTGGCCTTCAACAAGGTGCTGGCCGACGGCGCGCGCCTGGCCATGAAGCCGGTCACCATCGGCCATGACGACATCGCCTTCCTGCAGTACACCGGCGGCACCACCGGCGTCTCGAAGGGCGCCGTGCTCCTGCACCGCAACGTGATCGCCAACGTGCTGCAGAACGAAGCCTGGTTTGCCCCGACCCTGGCGCGCCTGAAGCCGGGCGAGCAGGCGCAGTATGCCTGCGCGCTGCCGCTGTACCACATCTATGCGCTGACCGTGTGCGCGCTGATGGGCATGCGCACCGGCGGCATGAACCTCCTGATCCCGAACCCGCGCGACATTCCGGGCTTCGTCAAGGAACTGGGCAAGTACCGCATCAACGTGTTCCCGGCCGTGAACACCCTGTACAACGGCCTGCTCAACAATCCTGAATTCTCCAGGCTGGACCATTCGAGCCTGATGGTCTGCCCGGGCGGCGGCATGGCGGTGCAGAAGCCGGTGGCCGACAAGTGGCTGCAGGTGACCGGCGCGCCGATCGTGGAAGGCTACGGCCTGTCGGAGACCTCGCCGGTGGTGGCGGCGAACCGCTGCGACATCACCGAGTTCACCGGCACCATCGGCCTGCCGCTGCCCTCGACCGAGCTGCGCATCCTGGACGAGCAGGACAACGAAGCGCCGTACGGCACCGCCGGCGAGATCGCCGTGCGCGGTCCGCAGGTGATGGCGGGCTACTGGAACCG
>CAMPHU010000070.1 GCA_946886065.1 uncultured Massilia sp.
GCGTAGGCGGCCGCGTGCGACTTGTTGAAGCCGTAGCCCGCGAACTTCTCCATCAAGTCGAAGATCTCGTCCGCCTTCTCGGTCGAGAGGCCGTCCTTGGCCGCGCCGGCGCGGAAGATCTCGCGGTGTTCGGCCATCTCCTCGGCCTTCTTCTTGCCCATCGCGCGGCGCAGCATGTCCGCGCCGCCGAGCGAGTAGCCGCCCACGATCTGGGCCATCTGCATCACCTGCTCCTGGTAGACCATGATGCCGTAGGTCTCGGACAGGATGGACTCGGTGCGCGGATCGGGGTAGTCGAACTTCTCGCCGTGCTTGCGCTTGCAGAAGTCGGGAATCAGGTCCATCGGGCCCGGGCGGTACAGCGCCACCAGCGCGATGATGTCCTCGAAGCGGTCGGGACGCGCGTCCTTCAGCATGCCCTGCATGCCGCGCGATTCAAGCTGGAAGATCGCGACCGTCTTGGCCTCGGAGAGCAGCTTGTACGACGGCCGGTCGGTCAGCGGCAGGGTTTCGAGGTTGAAGTCGGCGTCGGCCGGATCGAGCGCGCGGATGTAGTTGACCGCGCGGTCGAGGATGGTCAGCGTGGTCAGGCCCAGGAAGTCGAACTTGACCAGGCCGACGGCTTCCACGTCGTCCTTGTCGTACTGCGACACCACGCCCGAGTCGCCCGACTGGGTGTAGAGCGGGCAGAAGTCGGTCAGCTTGCCGGGGGCGATCAGGACGCCGCCGGCGTGCATGCCGATATTGCGGGTGATGCCTTCCACCTGCTGCGCCAGGTCGAGCAGCTGCTTGACCTCCTCCTCGTTCTCGAGGCGCTCCTTGAGCAGCGGTTCCTCTTCGATCGCCTCGGCGATCGAGACCTGCTTGCCCGGCTTGAAGGGAATCAGCTTGGAGACGCCGTCGCAGAAGTTGTAGCCGAAATCGAGCACGCGGCCGACGTCGCGGATCGCGCCCTTGGCCGCCATGGTGCCGAAGGTGGCGATCTGCGACACCGCGTCGCGGCCGTACAGGTCCTTCACGTGCTGGATCACCAGTTCGCGCTTTTCCTGGCAAAAGTCGATGTCGAAGTCGGGCATCGAGACGCGTTCCGGGTTCAGGAAGCGCTCGAACAGCAGGTTGTACTTGAGCGGGTCGAGGTCGGTGATCTTGAGCGCGTACGCGACCAGCGAGCCTGCACCGGAGCCGCGGCCCGGGCCGATCGGCACGCCGTTGTTCTTGCCCCACTGGATGAACTCCGCAACGATCAGGAAGTAGCCCGGGAACTTCATCTTGATGATGGTGTCGTTCTCGAACTTCAGGCGCGCCTCGTAGCGCGGGCGCTCCTTCTCGCGCTGCACCGGGTCCGGGTAGAGCTGCACCAGGCGCTCCTCCAGGCCCTTCTGGGTTTCGGCCACCAGGTATTCGTCGATGGTCATGCCCGGGGTCGGGAAGTTCGGCAGCTGCGGCTTGCCCAGGGTGAGGCTGACGTTGCAGCGCTTGGCGATCTCCACCGAATTGGCGAGCGCGCCCGGCAGGTCGGCGAACAGGCGCGCCATCTCTTCCTGCGACTTGAAGCACATCTCTTCGTTGAAGCGGCGCACGCGCTTGGCGTTGGCCAGCATTTCGCCTTCGGCGATGCAGACGCGCGCTTCGTGGGCGATGAATTCGTCCTTGCTCAGGAACTGCACCGGGTGGGTCGCCACCACCGGCAGGCCGAGGCGCGAAGCCAGGGCCACCGAGTGGCGCACCTGCTGCTCCTGGTTGGGCTGGCCGGCGCGCTGGATCTCGATGTAGAAGTGGCCGGGGAAGATGCGCGCCCAGCGCTGGGCGGCGGCTTCCGCCTTGGCGACGTCGCCGTTGTCGATGGCCTGGCCGATGTCGCCGAAATGGGCGCCGGACAGCACGATCAGGGCGTCGTTTTGCGGGGTATCGGGCTCCAGGGTCGACACGCTGGTGGCGAGCGCCTCCAGCCATTCGATGCGGATCTCCGCCTTGCCCTTGTACTGGTTGGTGAGCCAGGCCCTGGACAGCAGGTCGCACAGCTGCAGGTAGCCGGTGCGGTTCTTGGCCAGGATCAGCAGGCGGAAAGGCTTGTCGCGGTTGTCGTCGTTGGTGATCCAGGCATCCACGCCCACGATCGGCTTGATCCCCTTGCCGCGCGCCGCCTTGTAGAAGCGCACCAGGCAGAAGGTGTTGGCCAGGTCGGTAACGGCCAGTGCCGGCTGCTGGTCCTTGGCGGCCGCGCCCACCAGCTCGTCAATACGGACCAGGCCGTCGACGATGGAGTACTCGGAGTGGACACGCAGGTGGGTGAAGATCGGGGAGGTCATCCTGACATTTTACCTTGCTCGGGCGGTGCGATGAAGCAATACACGGCTTGGGCTGTTGCTTATAAGCACGACAACGGGCGTCCACACAAACTTGGGATTCCGGCCTTCGCCGGAACCTGAGGTTCGCTGCAAGACCAGCAACATTGTTGCTCGCCGAGGACGCCAACCGCCCAATCCCGGCGGCAAGCGCCCCACCCTGCCTTATAATATCGCCCTGACTTTTCCACCGTCCATCCGCCATGTCCATCCAGTACGTCAACATCGCCGCCTACAAATTCATCACGCTCGACAACCTGGAAGCATTGCGCCCGCAATACCAGGACCTGTGCAACGAGCTGGGCCTGAAGGGCACCGTGCTGCTGACCCCGGAAGGCATCAACATGTTCCTGTCGGGCACGCGCGAGCATATCGACCAATACCTGGCCTGGGTGCGCAGCGACGCCCGCCTGGCGGACCTGGAGTGGAAGGAAAGCCTCTCAGGCGAGCAGTCGCACAAGCGCATGCTGGTGAAGATCAAGAAAGAGATCATCACCATGCGCATGCCGCTGATCAAGCCGGAACTGGGCCGCGCACCCTCCGTCGATCCGAAGACGCTCAAGCGCTGGCTCGACCAGGGCCATGACGACCAGGGCATGCCGGTGGTGATGATGGAAACCCGGAATGCCTTCGAAGTCGATGTCGGCACCTTCGACAACACGCTCGACTACCGCATCGACAAGTTCACCGAATTCCCGGAAGTGGCGGCCCGGCACAAGGATGAGCTGGCCGGCAAGACCGTGGTGACCTTCTGCACCGGCGGCATCCGCTGCGAAAAAGCGGCGATCCACATGAAAAACATCGGCTACGAGCGCGTGTACCAGCTCGACGGCGGCATCCTGAAGTATTTCGAGGAAGTGGGCGGCGACCACTACACGGGCGACTGCTTCGTGTTCGACTACCGCACCGCGCTCAATCCCAGGCTGGAACCGACCGAAACCGCCCAGTGCTTCGCCTGCCGCGCCGTCGTGACGCCGCGCCAGCAATTGTCGCCGCAGTATGTGGTGGGAGTGTCTTGCCCGCATTGTGCGCCGGAGACCGCGGGAGACGCGGCCTCCGGGCAGGGAGCGATTGCATCGGCTTGATACCGGCTTGATACCGGCTTGATATCGGGCTTGATGCAGGCTTCGTGAAATTTTCTTTCAACGCGGCACAGCGTTTGAAATATTCTTTCACGTTTGTACAGGCGCCAGGCCTGTACGAATTCAGGACAGCAGCAACAATCAGAAAGTCGGGGTGCCTACCAGGGTAATGTCGTCCATGCCCGACGGCGGCGACATCATGCGGCTGATCCAGGTATCCACATAACCCGGGTCATTGCCTGCGGCCGCGCTCTGGATATCCTTGACGCTCGTGACGAAATCGACGGCGACGTTGATTGCCGCCGGGCCGGCATAGGCTGCCACTTCTTCCGGCAGGTCGAGCCGGGTGGTGAAGGTGTGCGCCGCCGACGCCTTGCCGTTCAGGAGGAAGCCGTCGCTATTCCCCGCCGCCGCTCGCGAGACATCGGTCACGATGTAGTCGATCGTGATCACGCCGCGGTCCATCAGGTCGGTCCAGTAATTCAGGCCGCCTTCGTCCGCCTGGCGCGCGAACAGGTTTTCATAGACCTTGCTGACGATCTGGCGATTGTTCATGCCGGCGTACTCGTCGCGGTATTCCTGCGACAGCCCGAATTGCCGCGAAATCTCCAGCAAGGCGTTGGGATTGTAGCTCAGTGCATTCAACCAGTAAGTCAGGCCGCCCGGGTCGGCCGGACGGCCGAAGTAAGCGACATAGAGTTTTTGCACTGCGATTGCATTACTGTCTGCCATTTTGAGCCTCCTTAAGTTTGGTAGAGCCGATGCTACTCCAACCACAAAAAAAGCGGCGCAAACAACTGAAGAGTGCGCGAGATGCTTTCTTTTGAGCGATATTTCTCAAAAGATAGCAGCAATTAAACGCAAGATCATTTCCAGAAAACTCGCTTTAGGGACGAACCCGGGCAATGCCGGGTTCGCGCAGCCGTCGAATGGATGAGTTAACCGGAGTTCAGTGCAGGTAGCGGCCAGATCAGCGGAAGTAGGCTGCAAGCTCGCGGATCGCATCCGCTTCCAGAGTGCCGGCGGCCGCGCGCAGGCGCATCACACCGACGAGATAGGTGTAGCGCGCCTGGGCCAGGTCGCGCTGGCTGGTGAACAGCTGCTGCTGGGCGTTGAGCAGGTCGAGGTTGATGCGCACCCCGCCCTTGATGCTCTGCTCGGTGGCGGTCATCAACAGCTTTCCGGACTCGACCGCCTTGATCAGGGCGTCGATCTTGCGGCCGCTGCTGGTCACCAGGCTGTGGGCTTTTCGCAACTCAACCAGGGTCTGGTTGGTCAGCGAATCGAGTTCCGCCTGCGCCCGGCCGTAATTCGCCGCCGCCTGGCGCGTGCTGGCGCTCACCGCACCGCCCGAGTAGATCGGGATATTGACCTGCACGCCGAGCTGGCGGTTGGTGTTTTCCTGGCCGAGGTTGGTGAGGGTCTCGCTGTCGGCCTTGCTGTAGGCGGCCACGAAATCGACGCGCGGCAGATGGCCGGCCTTGTTGCGGCCGATGTCCAGGCGCGCGTTCTCCACCGCCAGGCGGGCGGCGGCCAGCTGGTTGTTGCGCGCCAGCGCCAGCTTGCTCCATTCCTCGAACGAAGACGGGTTCAGCGCCGCGGGGCGGAAATCCTCGCCCAGCCGGTCCAGCTCGCCCGGATCCATGCCGATCACGCCCTCCAGGGTCTCGCGCGCGGCCTGCAGGTTGTCCTGCGATTCGATCAGCTGGGCTTCGGCCAGGTCGAGCCGGGCCTGGGTTTCCAGCATGTCGGTCCTGGTGCCCTCGCCTTTTTCGAACAGGCGCTGGTTGACCTTCTGCTGCTCCAGGTGGGCGTCGCGCTGCACCCGGGCCAGCGCCAGCTGGTCCTGGGCGAACAGCACGTCCAGGTAGGAACTCACCACCCGCACCGACACCTCGTCGATGCCGGCTTCATACAGCTCGCCGCTCTGGGCGCTCTGGACCTTGCCCTGGCGGTAGCGCATGATGGCGTCCAGGTTGAACAGCGGCTGGCGCAGCTGCACGACCGCCGAGCGGCTGGTGTATTTCGGATGGGTCACGACCGGCGCCGCGCCGACGCGCGAGAACTCCTGGTCGGCCACGTTCTTGCCATAGGAATAGCTGCCGGCGACATTCGGCAGCAGCTGCGCGCGCCCGAGCTTGCGCAATTCCTTGCCCGATTCGTTCTCGTAGAAGCGCATGCGGAACTGCGGGTCGTGTTTCAGCGCGGCCTCGTAGGCCTGCTGCAGGCTGACCGCGCCGGCGCCGCCGGCGGACAGCGCCAGCAGCACACCCAGCACCCCGGCGCGGATCGTCACGCGGATAGTCGATGCGGCCCGCATGTCAGTCCTCGCTCATCGCCGAATGGGCGCGGTCGATGATCGGCTTGAGCAGGTAGTTCATCATGGTGCGCTCGCCGGTCTTGACGAACAGCTCCACCGGCATGCCGGGGCGGATGTCCATCTTGTGCTGGGCGATCTTGCGCGCCCCTTCCGGCGTCACCTTGACGTGCACCTTGTAGTAGGGGAAGCCGGTGCGCTCGTCGACGCTGCGGTCGGCCGAGATGTGGGTCAGCTCACCCTCGATATGCGGCGTCTTGTTGGTGTTGAAGGCCGAGAACAGCAGCTCCACCGGCAGGCCCGGGCGCACCTTGTCGACCAGGTTGGTCGGCAGCTGGCCGTCGACGATCAGCGGCGCGCCGCTGGGCACGATTTCCATCAGCTTGAAGCCGGGCGGCACCACGCCGCCGTTGGTGAACACGGCCAGGTTGACCACGGTGCCGCTGGCCGGCGCCTTCACTTCGACATTGCCCAGCTCGAAACGCTGGGCTTCCAGGCGCGCGGCATGGGCATCCGCTTCCTTGCGGTAGTCCGAGAGCTGGGTGCGCACTTCCTTCTGGTAGTCCTGCAGGCGCTGCGCACGGCGCAGGCTCAGCTCCGCCACCTGGCGCTGGGCGCGGCCGATGTTGCCGATGTCCTCGGAGATCGCGCCGCCCAGCTGGGCGTAGGTGCGCTCCAGGTCGAGCAGGCGGTTGCGGGCCACATAGCCTTCCTTGGCCAGGTCGCGCATGCCGGCCAGCTGTTCCTTGAGGATGGCCACCTGCTCCTTCTTGCTGTCGCGCGATTCCTGCAGGCCGGCGACCTGCAGCTTGAGGCCGGCGATGCTCTCGTCCAGGCCGCCCAGCTCGTTCTGCAGCGAGCCCTGGCGCGACAGCAGCAGCTGTTCCTGCAGGCTCATCATTTCGGCCACGCGCGGCTCGCTACGGCGCTTGAGCAGTTCCTCGGGGAAAGCGATCTTCTTCAGGCCGTCGCGCTCGGCTTCCAGGCGCGCCACGTGGGCCAGCGCCGTCAGGTACTGGGTCTCGGTGACTTCGACCGCCGACTGGGCGGTCACCGGGTTCATGCGCACCAGCACCTGGCCCTGCCTGACCACGTCGCCGTCGCGCACCAGCAGCTGCTGGACGGTGCCGCCGGCCAGGTGCTGGACCGCCTGGCGGTTGGTTTCGGACGCTACCGTGCCGCTCAGGGGCACGCCCTTGTCCAGCGGCGCCAGCAGCGCCCACAGCAGGAAGCCGCCCACGCCCAGCAGGACGATCATCCAGCCCATGCGGCTGTAGGCGCGCGCATCGGTGTTGACCTCGAGCGGGGTCACGTCGTGGGCGACGACCTCGGCCGTGTCATTCTTCAGTAATTTCATGGATTCACTCCTCCGCTGGCCGCCGGGGCTGACTGGCGCCCCGCCTGCTGGGCCTGGGCCGCCTGCATCGCCTTGGCATTGGCTTCCGCCAGCGCCGCCAGCACCTGCTGGGTGGGGCCGAACATGTGGACGCTGCCTTCGCGCATCAGGAGCAGCTTGGTGGTGACGCCGATCGCGCTCGGCCGGTGGGTGATCAGGACGATGGTCTTGCCGCGCTGGCGCAGGTCGGCGATCGCCGCCACCAGGGCCTGCTCGCCGGCGTCGTCCAGGTTCGAGTTCGGTTCGTCGAGCACGATCAGCGAGGGGTCGCCGTACATCGCGCGCGCCAGGCCGATGCGCTGCTTCTGGCCGCCGGACAGGCCGGCGCCGCCGTCGCCCAGCCTGGTGTCGTAGCCTTCCGGGAAATGCAGGATCAGGTCATGCACTCCGGCGCGCTTGGCCGCCTCCACCACCTTCTCCGCGTCGACCTCGCCGAAGCGCGCGATGTTCTCGCTGACGGTGCCGCCGAACAGCTCGATGTCCTGCGGCAGGTAGCCCAGGTAGGGGCCCAGTTCGGCCTTGTTCCAGTGGTGGACGTCGGCGCCGTCCAGGCGCACCTTGCCCATCATGGCCGGCCACACGCCCACCAGCAGGCGCGCCAGGGTCGACTTGCCCGAGCCGCTGGGCCCGATGATGCCCAGCACGTCGCCCGGATGGATGCCGAAGCTGACGTTCTTGACGATCGGGTTGCGCATGCCCGGCGGGGCCGCGGTCACGCCCTCCACGGTCAACTGGCCCTGGGGCCGCGGCAGCGCCATGCCGGCTTCGCGCGCGGGGTTGGCGTCGAGCAGCTTGGTCAGGCGCTCGTAGGCGCTGCGCACCGTGCTCACGCTCTTCCACACCGCGATCACCTGCTGCACCGGCTGCAAGGTGCGGCCGACCAGGATCGAGGCGGCGATCATCATGCCGGGCGTGATCCGGTTTTCCAGCACCAGCAGGGCGCCGAAGCCCAGCACCAGCGACTGCAGCGCGGTCTGCACGAACTTGGTGGCGGCGCCGATCATGCCCGCCTTCTGGCTGGCGTCGGCCTGCAGGTTCAGGAATTTGCCGTGCATCTTGAACCAGCGGTTGATCAGGTTGGGCAGCATGCCCATCGATTCGATCACTTCGGCGTTGCGCAGGTTGTTGGTGGCCAGGGTGCTGGCGGCGATCGCCATGGTGTTCGCTTCCGACAGCGGCGCCTTGGTGACGCGCTCGTTGATATAGGCCAGCGCCACCAGGATGATGGTGCCGCCCAGCGCGAACAGGCCCAGGCTGGGTTCGAAGAAGAAGATGACGATCAGGTAGATCGGGAACCAGGGCGCGTCGAACAGGGCGAACAGCGCATTCCCGGTGAGGAACTGGCGCAGGCTGGTCAGGTCGCTCAGGGACTGGCCGGCATTCGCGCCGGCCTGCTTCAGGCTCTGTTCGAACGAGGCGGTGTAGACGCGCTTGTTGAGCATCATGTCGAAGCGGGCGCCCACGCGCACCAGCACGAAGGCGCGGATGGTCTCCAGCGCCCCCATGAACAGGAAGGCGCCCAGCATCAGCACGGTCAGCATCAGGAGCGTGACCTCGTTGCGGCTGGCCAGGACCCGGTCGTAGACCTGCAGCATATAGATGGAGGGCACCAGCATCAGGAGGTTGATGATGGCGCTGAAGGTGCCGACCGTCCAGAACGTGCGCTTGAAGGCCAGCAGGGCGCGGCCGATTTCGGTTTTATCGTCTAACAGTTTCATCTGGTTTGCGTCATCTGTGTGGCGCGTTCGGAGGCTGACACGGCGGGAGTCCCGCCAGATAGTAGAGCACGGCGCATTATGGCGTAAATGCTGCCGAGCTTGTGACGCACGTCACAATTGATTGCATATTCTACAATATTATTGCGCGGAGCCCGATGAGCGGGCGTACTGTGTCGCCCGCCCGACTGCACGGGCGGGGATGGTGACGGGACGTAAACCTGCTAGACGATCCAGGAAACTATTTCAGCGCCGCCGGCGCCGAAGGTGGCGGCCCCGGGAACTGGACCACCGGTCCCGCCGGCGCCTGGCCCGGCGGCAAATAGGCCGGCGCCGGGCTGCCGGCCGGCCCAAGGTGCCGCACGAAGCGGTAGATCGCGCGCAGGTCTTCCTTGTCCATGTCGCGCAGCGCGAACCAGGGCATGGGCGGCCGCAACTTGACGGTCTGCGCGGTCCTGATCCAGTCGTTTTCGCTGAGCGCCGTCATCGTCAGGCGCAGGTTGGCCGGATAAGTTGTGCCCCACGGGCCGCGCCATCCGAGCTGGTCGCCGAGCAGCCATTCCTTTTCCGGCACCTGCCCCGCCGTCTGCGCATAGCCCGCCGTGTGGCAGTCGTTGCAGCCGGCGATCTTCACCAGGTAGCGGCCGCGCTCGATGTACTGGGTGTCGGCGGTATTGGCCGATTTGCGGGCGGCCTGGCCGGCGGCCAGCGCCATGACCGGCAGGCAGGCCGCCAGCAGCAAGGTGGCCTGCGCAACTTTCCTCCTACGGACTTGATCGATGCTCGTTCCCATATTGGACCCCGCCTGATGTGTAAGTTGTAGTTAGCCCGGCTCGCTGATACTAGGTTAAGCTTAACAAGTCATCAAGAAGAAAATCTTAATAGGGGTCTGTATTCGGATAGGGTCGGATTGTGTCGCACATTAGGACAATTCGTTACAATTGGACAATAAGACAACAGGGCCGTGGAGTATAATTTTTTCGCCCACCGGCCTTGCCTATGATGACAATAATTCCCACGCCTTTTTTCGAGGCGCCTGCCGCGCCGACCAAGCCATGATGCCTTTGATGCTGCGAAGCCTGTGGACCTACCGCGGTTTCGTGCTGGGCAGCGTCAAGCGCGAGTTCCAGTCGAAATACGCGAACGCCATCCTGGGCGCCCTCTGGTCGCTGCTCAGTCCGCTGGCCATGATCCTGGTCTACACGGTGATCTTCGCCGAGGTCATGCGGGCGCGCCTGCCCGGCAGCGATTCCAGCCTGGGCTATTCGGTTTACCTGTGCGCCGGCATCCTCACCTGGGGCCTGTTCGCCGAGATCGTCGCGCGCGGCCAGAACATGTTCATCGACCAGGCCGAGCTGCTCAAGAAGGTCAGCTTCCCGCGCATCGCCCTGCCCGTGATCGCGGTGCTGAACGCCCTGGTCAACTTCGGCATCATCTTCGGCCTGTTTACCGCCTTCTTATTGGCCAGCGGCAACTTTCCCGGCCCGGCCTACGCCGCCCTGCTTCCTGTGCTGCTCTTGATCAGCCTGCTGGCCCTGGGCATCGGCATGGTGTGCGGCATCCTGAACGTCTTCTTCCGCGATGTCGGCCAGTTCATGGGCATCGCCATGCAGTTCTGGTTCTGGTTCACGCCCATCGTCTACCCGGCCTCCATCCTGCCGGACCACGTGCGCCCGCTGCTGGCCTGGAACCCGATGGCGCCGGTGGTCAAGGCCTGCCAGGACATCCTGGTGCGGGGCGCATGGCCCGCCTGGGGCAGCCTGGTCCCGGTGCTGGTCCTGGCCCTGCTCCTGTGCATGCTGGGACTGCGCATGTTCCGCAAGCGCGCCGGCGAAATGGTGGACGAACTGTAATGGGCGCCATCGTCGCACAGGGCCTGGGCAAGGCCTATAAACAATACCGCTCGCGCTGGGCGCGGGTGGCCGACTGGATACTGCCGGGCGGGCCGCGCCACATCCTCAAGTGGGTGCTGCAGGACATCGGCTTCGCCATCCGGCCGGGCGAGGCGGTCGGCCTGATCGGCGTCAACGGCGCCGGCAAGAGCACCCTGCTCAAGCTGATCACCGGGACCACCCAGCCTACCTGCGGCGCCGTCAGCCTGGAGGGGCGCGTGGCCGCCCTGCTGGAACTGGGCATGGGTTTCCACCCCGATTTCACGGGGCGCCAGAACGCCGTGCTGGCCGGCCAGCTGCTGGGGCTGAGCGTGGAAGAGATCGAGGCGCGCATGCCGGAGATCCTGGAATTCGCCGACATCGGCGACTACATCGACCAGCCGGTGCGGGTCTACTCGAGCGGCATGCAGGTGCGCCTGGCCTTCAGCGTGGCCACCTGCGTGCGTCCCGACATCCTGATCGTGGACGAGGCGCTGGCCGTGGGCGACGTGTTCTTCCAGCAGAAATGCTACGCCCGCATCGAGCGCTTCATCCAGGCCGGCACCACCCTGCTGTTCGTGTCGCACAGCGCCGGCACCATCCTGAACATCTGCGACCGCTGCATCTTCCTGCGCGGCGGCCGCATCGCCTTCGACGGCGCGCCGGCCGACGCCCTCGACCTCTACCAGGCCGAGCTGCTGGGGCGGGCCGACCAGGCCCCGGACGCCATCACCATCCACACCGCGCCGCTCCAGCCGCTCGAGCGCACGCACCTGAGCGCCCTGGCGGGCAAGACCGGCAGCATCACCACCGGCGCGGCCGACTGCATCGGCGTGCGCCTGCTCGACCGCCACGGCCACGAACGCACCACCCTGGTGGCGGACGAGCCGGCGACCCTGCAGATCGACTACCTGCTGCACGAGGACGTGGCCGATCCGCACGTCGGCTTCAAGATCCGCAACCGCTTCGGCGCCGTGCTGTTCGAGACCAACAGCTATTGCATGCGGCGCGCGCCCGGCCCTGCCGCGTCCGGCGCGGTACTGAGCGCCAGCTTTTCCCTGAACCTGAACCTGTTCCCGGACGAGTACACCCTCACTGTCGGCCTGGGCGCCGGCGGCCATGGCGAAGGCTCGTTCGAGAAAGTGCTGAACTACCTGCACGAAGTGCACAGCTTCGTGGTGGCCCCGAATCCCGCCTCCATCACCTGGGGCGGCCTGGTCAACCTGCATCCGCAGCTGCAGTTCAGCGTCCGCTGAATCAACCGAACGAGAACCCATGCCAGCTACCAGCGCAACCCACCAAGCCATCGTGCGCAGCCTGTACCGGGGCTTCCTGGACCGCGAGCCCGACCCGGCCGGCCTGGCCTACTGGAGCGCGCGCCTGGCCGAAGGAGCCGGCGCCCAGGAACTGGTGGCGGCCCTGATGGAGTCGGAGGAATACCGCCTCGGCCACGGCGTCCAGGGCAGCCTGGACGCGCTCAGGCAGCGCGTCGCCGGCGCGGCCGCCGGCCTGCTGGCGCGCCCCCTCACCGTGGTCGACATCGGCGCCCAGGAACTCGACACCGAGGAGCACATCTACGCGCCGCTGACCCGCCAGGGCTTGCCCTACCGCATCGTCGGTTTCGAGCCGCAGCAGGAAAAGATCGAGGCCAGCCGCCTGCGCAATCCGGACAGCCGGGTCACCCTGTACCCGACCTTCATCGGCGACGGCAAGGCGCACACCTTCCACATCAACAACGACGACGCCACCTCCTCCCTGCTGCCCTTCAACCGCGCGCTCACCGGCCAGCTGCGCGACCTGGACCACCTGCACACCCTGCGCACCGAGCAGGTGGCGACCAGCCGCCTCGACGAGGTGCTGGCGGATGTCGAGGCGGTCGACTTCCTCAAGCTCGACATCCAGGGCTTCGAGCTGCCGGTGCTGCAGCACGCCGGCAAGGTGCTGGCGCGCACCAGGATCGTGCACTGCGAAGTGGCCTTCGCGCCGATCTATGCCGGCCAGGCCTTGTTCTCCGAGATCGAGACCCTGCTGCGCGCGGCCGGCTTCTACCTGCTGGACTTCCATTCGCTGTGCCGCTATCCGAGCGTCGACGGCGGCGGACAGCGCTCGCGCGACCGGCTCGGCTGGGGCGACGCCGTGTTCGTGCGCGACAGCGCGGATGCGCAAGACCTGCTGGCCCAGGCCCTGGTGCTGCTGTTCGTCTACGGCAAACCGTCCGCCGCCGCCGCGCTGGCGCGCCGCGCCGGCTTCGGCAGCCTGTTCGGGGACACCACCGCATGAAGCACGACTACTTCCTTTCCTATGCCCAGAACAACGAGGACGTGCTGCTGTGGCGCGCCCTCGGACATGTGGCGGAGGGCTTCTACATCGACGTCGGCGCCAACGACCCGGTCGAGCATTCGGTCACCAAGGCCTTCTACGACCGCGGCTGGCGCGGCATCAGCATCGAACCCCTGCCCGCCTTCCACCAGGCCTTCCTGGCGCAGCGCCCGCGCGACGTCAACCTGGCGGTGGCGGCCGGCGCCGCCGATGGCGAGCTCACCCTGTACGACGTGCCCGCCGTGCGCGGCTGGGCCTCGCCGGACGCCTCGGTGGCCGAGCTGCACCGCGCCGAAGGCCACGAGATCGCCGAACTCACGGTGCCGGTGCGCACCCTGGCGTCGGTATGCACAGAACACGTGCAGGGCGAGATCCACTTCCTGAAGATCGACGTCGAAGGCTTCGAGGGCGAAGTGCTGCGCGGGATGGACTTCGCGCGCTGGCGCCCGTGGATCCTGGTGATCGAAGCCACCCTGCCGAACAGCCGCGCCACCAGCCACGGCGCCTGGGAGCCGCTGGTCACCGCCCACGGCTACCGCTGCGTCTGGTTCGATGGCCTGAACCGCTACTACGTGGCGCAGGAGCATCCCGAACTGGTGGACAAGTTCGGCATCCAGCCGAATGTCTTCGACGCCTACATCCCGCACCACCTGGACGCGGCCTGGCGCGCCGGGCGCGTGGCCGAGGCCAGGATCGAGCATGCGCAGGAGCAGATCCGCGCGCTGCAGGCGAGCCTGGCCCAGGCGGCCCTGCAGAAGACCCATGCCGACGCCCAGATCGCGGCCCTGACCCAGACCGTGGCGCTGGAACAGGCCAACGCCGAGAAGCTGCTGGCCTGGGCCAGGAGCATGGAGACCAGCCTGATCGCGATGCACGCCAGCACCTCGTGGAAAGTAACGCGTCCGCTGCGCATGGCCGGCTCCGTGGTGCATGCGCTGCGCCGTCCGCAGCGCATGCGCCGCATCGTGGCCAGGCTGACGCGCATGGAAGCGCTGCGCCGGCTCCTGATCCCGGTCCTGCTGCGCTTCCCGGCGCTGAACCGGCGCGTGGCCGCCTCGCTGTCCGCCATCAAGCAAACCCCGCCCGAGCCGCTGCCGGAAGGCGTCGCCCCGGTGCCCGACGAGTTGCGCGGCCTGCCCGCCTCGGTGCGCGCCGTGCTGGCCGACCTGCAGCGCGCCCGCAGCCTTCCTACGGATTCCTGAACCATGCGCATCGTCATCGACCTGTTGGGACACCACGGCCGCGTCGACCCGGCCGCGGTCGCCCTCGCCCTGACCCTGGCGCGCCACAACCCCGGCCCGCACGAACTGTGGGCCGCGGCGCCGTTGCACGACCCGATCGCCCTGGAGAGCCTGCGCCTGGAGCCGGCCTTCGGCACGGCGCGCGTGCGCGCCTTCGACATGCCGCAGGATGCGGACATGCGCGAGGCGCTGCGCCGCCACGCCCTGGGCGGACTCGAACCCGGGGTGGTGCTGGCCATCGCGCCGGCGCCCGAGCGCGGCCGCCGCCCCGCCCCGGGCGACGCGCCCTGGCACCTGCTGCACGCCGATCCGCGCGGCGCCGACACCGCCGCGCTGTGGACCGCCCTGAGCGCGACCGCCGCCGAACGCAACGCAGCGCCCGCGGCGGGCCGCCGCCCCCGCCTGGCCTATGTTTCGCCGCTGCCGCCGGAGCGCTCCGGCATTGCCGACTACAGCGCCGAACTGGTGCCGGAGCTGGCGAAGTTCTACGACATCGAGCTGGTGGTGGCCCAGGAGCGCGTGGAAGACCCGCGCCTGGACGGCCTGCCGCTGCGCTCCCCCGACTGGCTGCGCGCCAATGCCCACGAGATCGACCGCGTGCTCTACCACTTCGGCAATTCGCACGCCCACCAGCACATGTTCGAGCTGCTGCGCGAGGCGCCGGGCGTGGTGGTGCTGCACGACTTCTATTTTTCCGGCGTGCTGGACAACCTGGAGCGCGAGGGCTACCTGGAAAAAGGCTTCCTGCGCGCCCTCTACGAGTCGCACGGCTACAGCGGCCTGCTGGACCACCTGAAGCAAGGCCGCCATCCGGCCATCTGGAAGTACCCGCTCAACAAGGGCGTGCTCGACAACGCGCTGGGCGTGATCGTCCATTCCGATTTTTCGAAGACGCTGGCGGCGCGCTGGTACGGGCCGCAAGCCGCCGACGGCTGGGCCACCATCCCCTTGCTGCGCGGCCGTCCGCCGGAATCGGGCACGCCGGAAGCGCGCGGCGCCGCCCGTGCGCGCCTGGGCCTGGCGGACGAGCAGTACGCGGTGTGCAGCTTCGGCATGCTGGGCCGCACCAAGCTCAATGCCGAGCTGCTCGAGGCTTTCCTGGCCTCGCCCCTGGCCCAGGATCCGGACTGCGTCCTGGTCTTCGTCGGCGAGAACGATCCGGGCCCCTACGGCGCCGCGCTGCTGGAACGGATCGCGGCCTGCGGCGCGGCCGCGCAGATCCGCATCACCGGCTTCGTCGACGCCGCCAGCTATGCCGACTGGCTCGCGGCCTGCGACTGCGCCGTCCAGCTGAGGAACAGCACCCGGGGCGAAACCTCGGCCTCGGTGCTCGACTGCCTGCTGTACGGCGTGCCCACCATTGTCAACGCCCACGGCGCGGCGGCATCGCTGCCGGACGAGCTGCTGCTCAAGCTCTCGGACGAATTCGCCGCCTACGAACTGAGCGCCGCCCTGGAACTGCTGCGCACCGATGGCGCGCTGCGCGCGCGCCTGTCGCAGCGCGCCCAGGAGCACATGGCGCGCGAACACGCGCCCGCCCGCGTGGGCAGCCTGTACCACGAGGCCATCGAGCGGGTGGCCAGCTGCGGCCGCCATGCGGACTATGCGTCCACCGTGCGCGCGGTCGCCCCGCGCTGCCCGGCCTCGAGCCTGCAGGAGCTGGCCGCCGCGATCGCCTTCAACCGCCCGCCGCCGGCCCAGCGCCAGCTGCTGGTCGACGTCTCGGCGATGGTCCAGTCCGATCTCAAGACCGGCATCCAGCGCGTGGTGCGCAGCATCCTGCTGGCCATGATCGCCGACCCGCCGCCGGGCTGGCGCATCGAGCCGGTGTACTCGGTGGGCGGCAACCGCCCCTACCACTACGCGCGCCGCTTCGCCCTCGGCCTGGTGGGCGAGCAGGAGCTGCCGATGGAGGACGCGCCGGCCGAGCTGCGCCCGGGCGACATCTTCTTCGGCCTCGACCTGTTCACCACCGGCACCACCCAGAACGAGGGCCAGCTGCTGGCCATGCGCGACCGCGGGCTGGAAGTGGTGTTCGTGGTGTTCGACGTGCTGCCGATGCTGCGCCCGGAAGTCTTCCCCTTCGGGACCGAGCAGTATTTCGGCGAGTTCCTGCGCACCGTGCACAAGGTCTCGCACGGCGTGCTGTGCATCTCGCGCGCCGTGGCCGACGAACTGGCCGGCTGGATCGAAGGGCAAGGCGAATCGCTCCACAGGCAGCGCCGCGCGCCGCTCAAGCTGGGCCACTTCCACCTGGGCGCCGACATCGACGCCAGCGCGCCGAGCTTCGGCCTGCCGCCGGACGCCGACCAGGTGCTGCAGGCCCTCGGCGAGCGCCCCAGCTTCCTGATGGTCGGCACGGTCGAGCCGCGCAAGGGCCATGCCCAGGCGCTGGCCGCCTTCGAGCTGCTGTGGCAGCGCGGCGTGGACGCCAACCTGGTCGTGGTCGGCAAGCAGGGCTGGATGGTCGACAAGCTGGCCGAGCGCATGGCCGGCCACCCGGAAAAGGGCAAGCGCCTGTTCTGGCTGGCCGGCATCTCCGATGAAATGCTGCTCAAGCTCTACGCCCGCTCCTCGGCCCTGCTGGCGCCTTCCGAAGGCGAAGGCTTCGGCCTGCCGCTGATCGAGGCGGCCCAGCACCATATTCCGATCCTGGCGCGCAGCCTGCCGGTGTTCCGCGAGGTCGCCGGCGAGCATGCCTATTACTTCGAGGGCCTGGCGCCGGAAGATCTGGCCGCCGCCCTCACCCGCTGGCTGGCCCTGCACCAGGAAGGCAAGGCCCCGCCCTCATCCAGCATGCCCTGGCTGACCTGGGACCAGAGCGCGCAGCAGGTGCTCGACGCCCTGGTGCGCGGGCAGTGGTACCGCATCCTGCCCGGCAAGGGAGAACCGGCGCCATGAATGCCCCCCACTCCATCCACGCACCGGCGGCGCCGATCTCCGGCGCCGCCGGCGACACCATCGCGGTCGTCATCCCGAGCTACAAGGTGACCCGCCACATCCTCGGCGTCATCGAAGCCATCGGGCCGGAAGTGGCGCGCATCTACGTGGTCGACGACTGCTGCCCGGACGGCAGCGGGGCCTTCGTGCGCGCCCACTGCCGCGACCCGCGCGTGGTGGTGCTGGAACATGAACAGAACCAGGGGGTGGGCGGCGCGGTGCTGACCGGCTACCGCGCGGCGATTGCCGACGGCGCGCGCGTCATCGTCAAGCTCGACGGCGACGGCCAGATGGACGCGCAGCTGATTCCGACCTTCGTCGCCCCGATCCTGGCCGGCGAAGCCGACTACACCAAGGGCAACCGTTTCTTCAACCTGGAGCGCCTGGGCAGCATGCCGCCGGTGCGCATGTTCGGCAACGCCATGCTGTCCTTCATGACCAAGCTGTCGTCGGGCTACTGGGATCTGTTCGACCCGACCAACGGCTATACGGCGATCCACGCCGATTGCGCGCGCTACCTGCCTTTCGAGAAGATCAGCAAGCGCTACTTCTTCGAGAGCGACATGCTGTTCCGCCTGAACACCCTGGGCGCGGTGGCGGTCGACGTGCCGATGGACGCGGTCTACGGCGACGAAGTGAGCAACCTGAAGGTGTCGCGCGTCGTCACCGAATTCCTGGCCAAGAACGTGCGCAACTTCTTCAAGCGCCTGTTCTACAACTACTACCTGCGCAATATGTCGCTGGCCTCGCTCGAGCTGCCGCTGGGCGTGCTGCTGGTGCTGTTCGGCGGCGTGTACGGCGTCTCGCACTGGATCGCCTCGGCGCGCGCTGGCGTCCCGACCCCGGCCGGCACCGTCATGGTGGCCGCGCTGCCGGTGATCATGGGCGTGCAGCTGATCCTGGCCTTCCTCGCCTACGACATCGCCTCGGTGCCGCGCCGCCCGCTGCACAAGCGCACCCTGTTCCGGCGCAAGCAGCATGATTGATGCCCTGCGCCAGCGCCAGTTCCTCGTCTTCCTCGCCGGCGGCCTGCTGTGCGCCGGGGTCGACGTCGGCGCCATGCAACTGCTGCTGGCGGCGGGCGGCCACCACACCGCGGCCGCCAGCGCCGGCTTCGCCGCCGGCCTGCTGGTCAACTACGCCTTCCACAGCCGGGTCACCTTCGCCCAGGCCGCCTCGTCCGCCAGCTTCGCGCGCTACCTGTGCGTGGTCGGCCTGAACTACCTCCTGACCATCGGCTGCGTGGCGCTGGCCGCCTCGCTCGCCGGCAACCCGCTGGCCGGAAAGCTCCTGTCGCTGCCGCTGGTGGCGTTCAACGGCTACCTGCTCGGCAAATACTGGATCTTCAAGTGATGAACTTCGCGCCCGTTCAGTACGACCAGGACCCCCTCGCCCGCTACAGCGCCCTGTTCGGGGCCTGCTTTCCCGGCGTCGGCAAGTTCACGCCCGATTACCTGGCCTGGCTCTACCTGGCCAATCCGGACGGGAAGGCGGTCGGCTTCGACGCCTGGGACGGCGAGCGCCTCGCGGCCCATTACGTCTGCGTGCCGGCGCGCGCCTGGGTCGAGGGGCGCGAGGTGCCGGTGCTGCTGTCGCTGAACACGGCCACCCATCCGGACTACCAGGGCAAGGGCCTGTTCACGAAACTCGCCGCGATGACCTTCGAGGCCGGCATGGCGGCGGGCTACGACGGGGTGTACGGCGTGGCCAACGCCAACAGCACGCCGGGCTTCGTGCGCAAGCTGGGCTTCCAGCTGGTGCGCCCGCTGGAAGCGCGGGTCGGGCTGGGCGCCCTGCGCCACGCGGCCAAGGCGCCGGCGCGCGAGCTGTCCTTCGAGCGCAGCTGGAGCGATGCGGCGCTGGAATGGCGCTGCGCCAATCCGCACAACCCGGTGTGGCAACGCGCCAAGGGGGCGCGCACCCAATGCTATGCGGCCGCCCTGGGGCGGCACCTGCCCGCCTATGCGGAGCTGGACCGGCAGGCCGCGCCGCAGTCGCTGGCCCCGCCGCTGTCGCCGCTGCGCCTGTTCATCGGCCTGGCGCCCGACGCAAGCAGCCGCTACGGGAACTACCTCGGCATCCCGATGCGCCTGCGCCCTTCGCCGCTGAACCTGATCTACCGATCCTTCAGCGAGCGCGTGGCGCGCCTCGACCCGGCCCGCATCCAGTTCACCTTCCTCGACTTCGATGCCTACTGACGCCACAACGGACGCCACAACGGACGCCACAGCGAAGCCGGCGGCCCTGTTCCTGTTCGCGCACCAGGACGACGAGTTCGGGGTGTTCGCGCGCATCGCCGAATGCCGCCGCCAGGGACTGCGCTTGGCCTGCGCCTACCTGACCGACGGCCAGACCGCCGGCGCCACGGCCGAACGGCGCAACCGCGAATCGCTGGCGGTGCTGGCGCGCCTGGGCGTGGCGCGCGAGGACGTGCGCTTCGCCGGCCAGGAACTCGGCATCGGCGACGCGCGCCTGCCGCTGCACCTGGACAGCGCCGCATCCTGGATCGACGGGTGGATCGCGGGCGCCGGCCAGGTCGACTCGCTGCACGTGACGGCCTGGGAAGGCGGCCACCACGACCACGACGCCCTGCACGCGCTGGCGGTCGGCGCGGCAAGCCGCCACGGCCTGCTGGCGCGCACCTGGCAGTATTCGCTGTACCAGGCCGCCGGCTTGCCCGGCCCGCTGTTCCGGGTGCTGGCGCCGCTGCCGCAGAACGGTCCTGTGAGCGCGCGCAAGCTGCCCTGGGGAGAGCGGCTGAACTACCTGCGCCTGTGCCTGTCCTATCCTTCGCAACGCAACACCTGGCTGGGACTGTTCCCCTGCGTGCTGCTGCACTACCTGCTGCACGGGGTCCAGACCCTGCAGCCGGTGGATCCGCTGCGCCTGCGCGAGCGGCCGCACGCGGGCCCCTTGTACTATGAAAAACGCAAATTCTTTACCTGGGACACAATGAACGAGGCGCTGCGCGCGTGGCGCGCCGCCTCCCTGCAGCCATGATGACGACCCAAGACGCCCCGACCGCCACTACGCCTGCCGCCCGGCCCGCCGCTCCTTCGCCGCTCCGAGTCCCGCGTGACGCCGGCGAGCGCATCGCCTGGC
>CAMPHU010000071.1 GCA_946886065.1 uncultured Massilia sp.
AGGCCGAGGAAGGCGTCGACCGGCTTCATGATCTGGGCCTTGAAGCGGTGGTAGTCGTCGCTGTGCAGCAGCTTGCGGGCCATCTCCATGTCCGGGCCGTCCTTTTCCACGAAGCGGCCGCTGCCGTCGTCGAACAGGCCCTTGACCGCGTTCATGGCCGCCACCTCGGTCTTGACCAGGGCGTTGGAGTTGTTCTCGGCTTCCTTGAGCTTGGCGAACTCCTGCTCCGAGAAACCGGCCCGCTTCATCAGCTCGGACAGGGCGATGGCCTCGCCGCGCGGGCGAGGCATGGTCTCGCCGGCCGCCACGAAGTCCCAGTAGATGCGCTCGTAGTTGTGGGGGCGCGGCTTCTTGCCGCCGCGGATGTCCAGTATCTCGAGGTATTGCTGCTCGTACTTGGCGTCGCCCGTGACCACATAGGTGCGCGCCAGGCGGGTCAGGTCGTCCGAGCTCTGGCGCAGCTCGTCGGCCAGGATGTAGGACTGGTAGCGCGCCTCGTTGGCGAGCGACACCTGCGCCTGGGTCTGGCGGACCCGGTAGAGGGCACCGCCGAACAGGAGAGCAAGTACCACCCAGCCGAGCAGGGCCAGGGTGAAGGTTTTTTTCATTGTCCAGGTTGTCATTTGTCTGTGCGTGGATGAAGCTGTTGAATGGAGCTGTAACTCGGGGTATTTGCCAGGCTCAAAAGGCTACCATAAGTTAAGTTCTTTTTGGCAACAAAAAGCGAGCAAGCCGGATCATTAGACAATGGCGCGGCCGGGCAGGCTTTCGGCTGGCGCAAGGACCCGCGAACTGTACCCGGCGCGGGTGGTCACACTTTGGCCGGCGTCCTGTCCGGCCCCCACCGAGGAGATCCTCATGAGTCAATCCACGCAGCCGTCCCCGCCGCCGGCGGGCCAGTCCGCCACGCCATCCACTCCCCAGCAGCCTGCCGCCCAGCCCGGGGCGCAAGCAGCAGCGGGCACGCCGGATTTCGAGGCCATCAAGCGCCGCCAGCAGGCCACCTGGGCCAGCGGCGACTTCGCCGTCATCGGCGTGACCCTGCAGATCGTCGGCGAGAACCTGGCCGAAGCCGCCGACATCCGCGCCGGCGAGCGGGTGGTCGACATCGCCGCCGGCAACGGCAACGCCACCCTGGCCGCGGCCCGCCGCTTCGCCCAGGTGGTGTCCACCGACTACGTGCCGGCCCTGCTGGAGAAAGGGCGGCTGCGCGCCGCCGCCGAGGGCCTGGCGGTCGAGTTCCGCGAAGCCGACGCCGAGGCGCTGCCTTTCGCCGACGGCAGCTTCGACGCGGCCTTGTCGACCTTCGGCGTGATGTTCGCCCCGAACCATGCGCGCACGGCGAGCGAAATGCTGCGCGTGGTGCGCGAGGGCGGACGCGTCGCCTTTGCCAACTGGACGCCGGAAGGCTTCCTCGGCCAGCTGTTCAAGACCATCGGCAAGTACGTGCCGCCGCCGGCGGGCCTGCAGTCGCCGCTGCTGTGGGGCAAGGAAGACCATGTGCGCGCGCTGTTCGGCGCCCAAGCCGGCGACGCCCGCTTCGCGCGCAGGATGTTCAATTTCCGCTACGAATCGCCGGCCCACATGCTGCAGGTCTTCCGCGACTTCTACGGCCCCACCCATATGGCCTTCCGCAACCTGGACCAGCAAGGGCAGGGCGCCCTGGAGCAGGATGTCCTGGCCCTGCTGGAGAGCGCCAATACGGCCGGGCCGGCCGCGCTGGTGATTCCGGCCGAGTACCTGGAAGTGGTGGTCAACAAGCGCGGAACGGCCCTGCACTGAAGGCCGAGGCGGCGACAGCGCCGTCTGACCCGTGTTCCAATACGCCGTGGTCCCTCCGGGAAAACGGCGGGGACTCCCTATTTCCCGAACACGGGAAAGGCGCATCATGACGGACACATTCAAGGCCGGCGACAAGGCGGAGTGGCATTCGGCGCAAGGCGTGGTGCGCGGCACGGTCAGGAAAAAACTGAGCTCGCCCACCGACATCAAGGGGCACCACGTCGCCGCCTCCGGCGAGCATCCGGAATACCCGGTCGTCGGCGACAAGGCCGGCGCCGAAGCCGCGCACAAGGCCGAGGCCCTGAAAAAGGTCTGATCCGGCGGCGCGGCAGTACAATCGCAGGCATCCCATCCTGGAAGGTGCCCATGCGTCCATTCGTCCTGCTGCTGTCCTCCGCGCTGTTCTCCGCCGCCCATGCGCAGGCCCAGTCCGAGATCAGGATCGGCAGCGCCTCGCCCCTGTCAGGTCCCGGCGCCCACCTGGGCAAGGACATCGAGAACGGCGCCCGCATGGCGGTCGACGACCTGAATGCGAAAGGCGTCACGATCGGCGGCAGGAAGGTCAAGTGGGTGCTGCAGGCCGAGGACGACGGCAGCGACCCGAAGGCGGGAACGGCGGTGGCGCAAAAGCTGGTCGACGCGGGCGTGGCGGCCGTGGTCGGCCACCTGAATTCCGGCACCACCGTGCCCGCCTCGAAGCTGTATGCGAGCGCCGGCATTCCCCAGATTTCGCCGGCCGCCACCACGCCGCTCTACACCCAGCAGGGCTACAAGACCGCCTTCCGCGTAGTCGCCAACGACAAGCTGATCGGACGCGCGCTGGCGCGCCAGGCGGTCGGCACGCTCAAGGCCAGGAAGATCGCCGTCATCGACGACCGCACCGCCTTCGGCCAGGGACTGGCCGACGAATTCGTGCGCGCGGTGAAGACCGGCGGCGACGCCGCCATTGTCAGCCGCCAGTTCACCCACGACAAGGCGACCGATTTCAGCGCCATCCTGACCCAGATCCGCGCGCGCCGGCCGGACGTGATCTTCTACGGCGGCATGGACGCGGTGGCGGGGCCCATGCTCAAGCAGATGAAGGCGCTCGGCATCCAGGCCAAACTGGTGGCCGGCGACGGCGTCTGTTCCGAAAAGCTGCCGCAGCTGGCCGGTGACGCGCTGGGCGAGGACAAGGTGTGGTGCGCGGTGGCCGGCGGCGTCGAGCAGCCCGGCGAAGCCGCCTTCGCCGCCTTCGGCGAGCGCTACCGGCAGCGCTATGGCTATCCGCTGCAGACCTATGCGCCCTATGCCTACGATGCGGTGATGGTGTTTGCAGCCGCCATGCAACAGGCGCAGTCCGGCGCACCGGCCGGCTTCCTGCCGGCACTCGCGAAGATCAGGCATGCGGGCATCACCGGCCCCATCGCCTTCGACGGCAAGGGCGATTTGCGGGATGCCGCGCTGACCCTGTACACCTACCGCCAGGGCAGGAAGACCAAGCTGCAGGTGCTGCGCGCACAATAAGGCGAGGCCGCCGTATTTCGCATACGGACTGTATTGACAGGCCTTGTTGCGCAATACCGTCACGCTCTCCATGCATATCCAAATGCGCTTGGCAGCGCCGCGCCGCCTGCATTAGGATCGCTCGGTTCACAACAACAACCGATCTGGAGAGAGAGATGAAACGTCGCTTGTGCAGCAGTTTGATTGCAGGCCTGTTTGCGGTGACTACCCACGCAGGCGCCCACCCTGGCGCCCATGATGCGGCCCCGGCCCCCACCCCGATCCCTGCGCCTTCCGCGTCGGCAGGCGCGGTATCCGGCATCGACGTCGCGTCCATGGACCGCGGCGTGCGTGCCCAGGACGATTTCTTCCGCTACACCCAGGGCGGCTGGCTGAAGAACGTCGACATCCCGTCCGACCGCGCCAGCTGGGGCGCCTTCAACATCGCCCAGGACAAGGTGGAGCAGCAGCTGCGCGCGATCGTCGAGCAGGCCGCCGCCGCCAAGGATGCGGCGAAAGGCTCCGACGCCCAGAAGATGGGCGACTTCTACACCAGCTACCTGGACGAGAAGCGCCGCAACGCGCTGGGCCTGGCGCCCCTGAAGGCGGAGCTGGCGCGGGTCGCGGCCGTGCAGGACAAGCGCGCGCTGGCGCCGCTGATGGCGCGCTTCTCGCGCATCGGCGCCGGCAGCCCGCTCGACATGGCGGTCCACCAGGACAACAAGGATTCGACCCGCTACATCGTCGACATCGTGCAGTCCGGCCTGGGCATGCCCGACCGCGACTACTACCTGTCGGCCACCGACGCGCGCCTGCAGGAGATCCGCGCCAGGTACCAGCAGCACGTCGAGAAGATGCTGGCGCTGGCCGGGCATGCCGATGCCGCCGGCAAGGCGGCGCAGATCGTGGCGCTGGAAACCGCGCTGGCGCGCGTGCAGTGGAGCGCGGTCGAGAACCGCGACCCGGTCAAGGCCTACAACAAATACAGCCTGGCGCAGATGGCCGCCCTGACCCCGGGCTTCGACTGGAACGCCTGGCTGGAAGGCGTCGGCGCCAAGGGCAAGATCGATTCCCTGATCGTCAGCCAGCCGAGCTACCTCGCGGCATTCGACAAGCTGCTTGCCGCCACCCCGCTGACGGCCTGGAAATCCTATTTCGAATTCCGCTTGCTGAGCGCTTACGCTCCCTACCTGTCGCAAGCCTTCGTGGACGAGAGCTTCGCCTTCCGCGGCGCGGTGCTGTCGGGCGCCAAGCTCAACCGCCCGCTGGAAAAGCGCGCCATCGCCGAGATCAACCGCAACCTGAGCGAGGTGGTCGGCAAGGCCTATGTGGCCCAGCACTTCCCGGCCGAGCGCAAGCAGCAGGTGGAGGAGATGGCCAGGAACTTCATCGCCGCTTTCGGCGAAGGCATCGAGAAGCTGGACTGGATGACGCCGGAGACCAAGAAGCAGGCCCAGCTCAAGCTGTCCAAGATCAGCGTCAAGATCGGCTACCCCGACAAGTGGCGCGATTATTCCGGCCTGGACATCGTGCGCGGAGACCTGGTCGGCAACGTCATGCGCGCGCGCGAATTCGGCCATGCCTACGAGGTGAACCGCCTGGGCAAGCCGGTCGACCGCAGCGCCTGGGCCATGTCTCCGCAGACCGTCAACGCCTATTACAACCCTGAGCTGAACGAAGTCGTGTTCCCGGCGGCGCGCCTGCAGTATCCGCTGTACGACGCCAACGCCGAGCCGGCGGTCAACTATGGCGCGGTCGGCATCTCGATCGGCCACGAGATCAGCCACGCCTTCGACGACCAGGGCTCCCAGTTCGACGGCGACGGCAACCTGCGCAACTGGTGGACCAGGCAGGATGCCGAGCAGTTCGCGGCGCGCGGCAAGGTGCTGGTGGCGCAGTACGGCGCCTACAGCCCGCTGCCCGGCTACCACCTGAACGGCGAGCTGACCCTGGGCGAGAACATCGCCGACAACGCCGGCGCGATCATGGCCAGCCGCGCCTACCGGATCTACCTGAAGGGTAAACCAGGCCCGGTGATCGACGGCTTCACGGCCGAGCAGCGCCTGTTCATGGGCCTGGCCCAGGCGCGCCGTGGCAAGGCGCGCGACGCCAGCCTGATTGCCCAGGTCAAGGCCGACCCGCACTCGCCGGCCGAGTTCCGTGTCAACGGCAGCCTGCGCAACCATCCGGGCTTCTACGAGGCTTTCGATGTGAAACCGGGCGACAAGATGTACCTCGCGCCGGAAGAGCGTGTGATCTTCTGGTAAGCCGCATTTGCTGCCGGCATGTTTCGTGCTCAGCATTCAACGAAATATTGCTGGCAGCAAATCAAATTGACTTAAGGTTACATTTCTCTGTCGAATAATTTAACAAAAGCAAAGGTGATCTTTGCCTAAAAAATAATTTTTTGTTTGATATCAATCAGATAAGTTGATGGCACATTTTGTGCTCTGGTGACTTCCCGTAACACCTCAAAACTTAATGTCACTATCTGATGGGAGATCAACATGAAATTCTGCAAAGTTTTGCCGGCTCTGCTGTTTGCCGCAGCTGCTGGATCGGTCCACGCCGCGCCCTTGATCAACGGTGGTTTCGAGGACGGCAACACGAATGGCTGGACGACCGGCGGCGGCTACCGCGGCGACGTGTTGAACACGGGCCTGTCGCCGGCTGACTTTCTTCCGGGCGGTTCCCATTACGAGGGCCCATCGCCTCGTTCCGGCATCGTTACCGCGGGCACCCTCGACCCGATCATCGGCGCAGCCCTCGGCACCACCGTTTATTCCGGCAATTATTCGTATCGCGCCGAAGACACCGAATCGGGCGGCTACGCCTCGGTGATCAGCCAGAAGGTGCTGAACTATACCGATACCGACATCTTCTTCGCCTGGAAAGCCGTGCTGGAAAACGGCGGCCACGAGGCCGACGAATCGGCCGAGATGATCATCACCCTGACCGATGACACCACCGGCCAGCTCCTGATCAGCCGTGTCTACAACGCCGGCTCGACCGGTGGCGGCGTCGACACCCGCTTCACCCAGGACGGCAGCTTCTTCTACACCGCGCAATGGCAGATCGAGCAGCTCGCCATCGACGCTTCGCTGTCGGGCCACGACTTCACGATCTCCCTGCTGGCGGCGGACTGCAATCCGACCGGCCACCTGGGCTATGCCTACATCGACGGCTTCGGCGCCGAAAATCCGCCGCCGGGCGGCGATGTGCCGGAACCAGCTAGCGCAGCGCTGCTGTTGCTGGGCGCCGGCAGCCTGGCGGCAGTGCGCCGCCGCAAGCAGGGCAAGGCTTCCGCCTGATCCTTGCGCCGGCCGGCACGAGAACGCCAACCCTGCGGGGTTGGCGTTTTTGCTTGCGGCAGCGTCAGTTCAGCGCCGGATTGCCCGCCGTCCTGGCGCCTGTGGAGGCGGGATAGCACTGGAAAGCTTCCACCGCGATATTGGTGTCCAGGAACTCGCGGAAGGCCGCGATGCGGCCTTCCCTGAGCGTGAAGATGTGCACCCAGTCGCTCTCGAAATCCAGGCCCGTGTCCCTGGCGGTCCAGGCGCCGTGGCCCAGCACCACCACCTTGTCGCCCTGGGCGATGAATTCCTTCGGCGTGTATTCGCGCACCGCCTGCATCTCGCCGATCGTGCGGAAGAATTCGGCGACCTGGTCGCAGCCATGGCGCTTGCCGGTGAAAGGCAGGCCCGGCACGTCAGGCAATTCCCATTCGACCTGGTCTTCCATGCAGGCCAGGACCTGGTCGAGCTCGCCGCGCCCGTAGGCGGCATAGGCTTGCTGGATCAGCTGCACATTCTGCTGCTCGTTCATGATCGGCTCCTGTCTGGACATGGTGGGCATTTCAGTATGTGCCAGGATGCCGGATCGTCAAGCAGAAGCTGCCGATGCGCCGCCGGCTATGTTACTGTGGCCGTCTTGCTATTTCTTATTGCAATGGAGACCGCATTGAAGAACGCCACCCTTGTATTGACGGCCCTGGCCGCAGCCGCATCCCTTGTTGCCGCCCAGGCTGCCGAAGCACCCAGTTTCGATCCCAAGCGCCTGGCCCAGGACGTGAAAGTCCTGTCCTCCGACGAGTTCGAGGGCCGCGGCCCGAACACGGCGGGCGAGACCAGGACGGTCGACTACCTGGTGCAGCAGTTCAAGGCCGCCGGCCTGAAGCCGGGCGGCGACCTGGCGGGCGGCAAGCGCGCCTGGACCCAGGACGTGCCGCTCGGCCGCTTCGAGATCAAGGGCCCGGTCAAGCTGACCCTAACCGAAGGCGGCGCCAGCCGCGAACTCAAGCAAGGTCCCGACATGGCGGTGCGCGCCTCGATGAGCGGCCTGAAGCAGGTCTCGTTCAAGAACGCGCCGCTGGTCTTCGTCGGCTACGGCGTCACCGCGCCGGAACGCAAGTGGGACGACTTCAAGGGCATGGACCTGAAGGGCAAGCTGGCCGTGGTCCTGATCAACGACCCGGACTTCGAGACAGGGCAGGGCGACTTCGGCGGCAAGGCGATGACCTACTATGGCCGCTGGACCTACAAGTACGAAGAGATGGCGCGCCGCGGCGCGCTCGGCACCATCATCGTGCACGAGACCGCGCCCGCTTCCTACGGCTGGCCGACGGTGCAGAACTCGAACACCAACGTGATGTACGACGTGGTGCGCAAGGAGCCGCGCAAGTCGCACGCGCCGATGGAGGCCTGGATCCAGCGCGACCTGGCGGCCGGCATGTTCAAGGCGGCCGGCCTGGACTTCGAAGCGGCCAAGAAGCAGGCCCAGACCCGCGAATTCAAGCCGCTTGAGCTCAAAGGCATTACCCTGTCGGCCGACTATGCGGTGGACACCCAGGTCATCAAGTCGAAGAACGTGGTGGCGATCCGCGAAGGCAGCAAGCAGCCCGGGCAGGTCGTGATGTACAGCGGCCACTGGGACCACCTGGGCGTGGGCCAGCCCGACGCCACGGGCGACAAGATCTACAACGGCGCGATCGACAACGCGACCGGGATCGCCGCCATGCTGGAGCTGGCGCGCGCCTACGGCAAGCAGCCGGCGCCCCAGCGCAGCGTGGTGTTCCTCGCCGTGACGGCGGAAGAGAAGGGCCTGCTGGGTTCCGAGTACTACGCCTCGAATCCCCTGTACCCGCTGGCCTCGACGGTGGCCGTGATCAACATGGATGCGCTCAGCCCGCGCGGCCCTGCACGCAACTTCAACATCTCGGGCAGCGCCAAGCTGGACCTGCTCGACCGGCTGGTGGCCAAGGCCAGGCAGTCGAACATCGGCCTCTCGCCGGACCCGAAACCGGAAGCGGGCTATTTCTTCCGTTCCGACCACTTCCCCTTCGCCAAGCGCGGCGTGCCGGCGCTCTCCTTCGGTTCCGGCAACGACTGGATCGAGGGCGGCGTACAGGCGGGCGAGGCGGCCGAAGCGGCCTACACGGAAAAGAACTACCACCAGCCCTCGGACGAATTCGATCCGTCCTGGACCTTCACCGGCATGGCGCGCGACCTCGGCCTGCTGTACGCGGTCGGCGCCGAGCTGGCGAATTCGACGGCCTGGCCGAACTGGGCGGCCGATTCCGAGTTCCGCGCGGCGCGCGACAAGTCCGCGGCGCAGCGCAAATAAGCAGTACGCGCCAGCCAGGAACGCCACCCTCCGGGGTGGCGTTTTCAATCAATCCATCACTTGATCCATCCATGAAGAACACGATGCTTCGCAGCTGCCTCGCCGCAGCGTTCGCCGGCGCCCTGGCTGTCCCTGGCGCCATGGCCGCTCCTTCGTCCGCCGTCACCCTGGTCCAGGCCGGCCGCCTGCTCGACCGTCCGGGCAAGGCGCCGCGCGGCCCCTCGACCCTGGTGCTCAGGGACGGCAAGGTGGAAGCGGTGCTGGACGGCTTCGTCGGCGCCGACAAGTACCAGGGCGCCAGCGTGGTCGACCTGCGCGGGCGCTTCGTCCTGCCGGGCCTGATCGACAGCCATGTCCACCTGACCAGCGACCGCGCCGGCATGGAAGGGCAGCTGGCGGGGGTGACGGACAGCGCGGCCGCCTTCGCCTACGAGGCCCAGATGAACGGCCTGAAGACGCTGCGCGCCGGTTTCACCACGGTGCGCAATCTGGGTGACGGCAACGAAGGCGTGACGCTCGCCTTGCGCGACGCGATCAACAAGGGCTGGGTGCAGGGACCGCGCATCGTCGATGCCGGTTCGCCGATCTCGACCACTTCCGGCCACATGGACGGCCGGCTCGGCTACGCCGACTGGGTCCAGCACGGCGTCCCGCACGACAACCTGTGCGACGGCCCGGAAAGCTGCCGCAAGGCGGTGCGGCGCCAGATCGGCCGCGGCGTGGACGTGATCAAGATCGCCACCACCGGCGGCGTGAACAGCGTGGTCGGGGCCGGCGTCGGGCGCCAGATCTTCGACGACGAAGTCAAGGCGCTGGTCGACACGGCCCACCTGTACGGCAAGAAGGTGGCGGTCCACGCCCACGGCGACGAAGGCATCAAGGCGGCCCTGGCCGCCGGCGCGGATTCGATCGAGCACGGCACCCTGCTGGACGAGGCCGGCGTGCGCCTGTACCTGAAGTCGGGCGCCTATTACGTGCCCACGCTGTCTACCGTGAACGGCTACAAGGAGCGCATCGCCGCCAATCCGGACGCCTATTCGCCGGCGGTGCGGGCCAAGATCGACTGGCGCATCGGCGTGACCGGCAAGGCGCTGCGGCTGGCGCACCAGCATGGGGTCAGGATCGCCTTCGGCACCGATGCCGGGGTCTCCAAGCACGGACGCAACGCCGACGAGTTCGAACTGCTGGTCGAATTCGGCATGACGCCGGCCCAGGCCATCCAGGCCGCCACGGTCAATGCCGCCGACCTGCTGGGCCTGGCCGCAAGCGCCGGGTCGCTGGAGCCGGGCAAGTACGCCGACCTCATCGCAGTGGACGCCGACCCGCTGGCGGACGTGAAAGCGCTCAAGAAGGTCCCCTTCGTCATGAAGGGTGGCCAGATCATCAAGAACGAAGGCTGAGCAGCACGGTCGTTCGCGGCGCCCGCACAACACTTGTTCAACATTCCCGAATTACCATGGAGAATTGAAAGTATCTCCATGGTAATATTCCTCCCATTGTGAAGCGGTGTCGCCAGTCATGACACATTTGCACAGTCACGGTGGCCCTCCAGCATTCCCCACCGCTTGTATTCACCTTCCCTAACCCCGAAGGAAACACCTCCAACACAGTGACACCCCGCTTTCCGGGCCCGGCTGTTGGCGCTGGATGATCTTCACAGGGAGCCGGGCATGTCCGACACCATAGAAAACGATAGCACACAGAGCCAGGGAGTGCGCCCGCCGGCTGCCGTCCCGCGCGCCGGCGGCGCCGTGGGGGCGGGAGCGCGCGCCAGCCAGGCGCTGGCGGCTCTGCGGGCCAGGCAGCCGGCGCTCCTGCTGGCCTGCCTGCTGCCCGCGCTGTGGCTGGTGGCCGCCGCCTTCCTGCAGCATGTGCGCGAGCAGGCGTTCGCAGATGCGGGCACCGACACCGGCAACCTGGCCAGGGTGATGGCCGAAGAGACCCAGTCCTCGGTGCGGGCGGCGGAGCGGACCCTGGTCGACCTGCGCGAACGGTGGCTGGAAGAGCCCCGGAATTTCGCCGGCAAGCTGCGCCTGCGCCAGTCGCAACTGAACGACACGGCCACCGTCTGGGTCAGCATCCTCGATGCCGGGGGCCGGCTCGTGTTCACCAACCGCCCCATCCGGGCCGGGACGGTCGACCTGAGCGACCGCGATTATTTCACCGCGCTGCGCGGCGCCACGCGCGACCGCCTGTTCATCAGCGAGCCCCTGGCCGGGCGCGTTTCCGGACGCCGCGGCATCGTGTTCGCCCGTCCGTTGACCGACAACGGGCGCTTCGCCGGCGTGATCGCCTTGTCGGTGGCGCCCGAATATTTCCTGCGTTTTTCGCACAAGACCGTGCTCGGGATGGATTCGGTGATCGTGCTCGCGCATACGGACGGCCAGATGCTGGCGCGCTCGCCCGCGCTGCCCGATGGCGGCCTGCACGGCATGGAGCATAGTCCTTTCACCGCGCCGGGCGCGCCCTCGTCCGGTGTGTTCCGCATGGCGTCCCCCATCGACGGCATCGAGCGCCAGTATGCCTGGCACACCTTGCCCCAGTATTGCCTGACGCTCGCGGTCGGCCGCTCGATCGAGGCCGTGCTGGCGCCGTACTACCGCGTGCGCCAGGCGGCGGCATGGAGCACCGGCATCCTGACGCTGGTGCTGATCTGGACCGCTGTCGTGATGCTCAGGGGGCTGCGCGAGCGCGACCAGGCGCGCATGGCGGCGGCACAGGCCGAGCGCGAAGCGCAGGCGGCCGAGAGCCTGTTCCGCAGCGACCAGCGCTTCCGCAGCCTGGCCGATGCGATGCCCCAGATCGTCTGGACGGCGGAGCCCGACGGCACGGTCGATTACGCCAACGATGTCGCGCGCGCCTATTCGGGCCATGCCGACCTGTTCGGGCCCGGCGCGAGCTGGACCCGGATCCTGCACCCGGACGATGTCGCGCCCACCTTGGCCGCCTGGACCGGGGCGGTCGGCAAGGGCGAGGTATTCGAGACCGAATACCGCATCTTCAGGGCCGCCGACAGCAGCTACCGTTGGCACCAGGTGCGCGCCTTGCCGATCCGCGGCGACGACGGCGCCATCGTCAAATGGTATGGCAGCGCCACCGACCACCACGACAGCAAACTGGCGAACGATCGCATCAGCCGCCTGGCCAACAGCCTGAGCACTATTCTCGAATCCATCACCGACGCCTATTACTCGCTCGATGCCGGCTGGCGCTTCACCTATGTGAACAAGGAAGCCGAGCGCATGTTGAACCGGTCGCGCGAGTCGCTGCTCGGGAAATGCATGTGGGACGAGTATCCGGAACTGACCGGCAGCACGCTGGAACAGGATTACCGGCGCGCGGCCAGCCAGGGCAGCGCGGTCGCCTTCGAGTTTTTCCATGCCCCCAGCGCCTACTGGTTCGCGGTGCGGGTGTCGCCCTCCAGCGAGGGCGTGACCGTGTATTTCGACGACATCACCGAGCGCCGCCGGCTGCGCGTGTTCAAGGACGAGCAGACCAGGCTGCTGGAACACATCGCGGCCGGCGCCATGCTGCTGGACGTGCTCAAGGCCGCGACCCACATCATCGCGGCCTCCGATCCGCTGGCCGGCTGCGCCGTCATGCTGCTCGACGACACCGGCGAGCGCCTCCGCCATGCGGTGGCGTCCGGCCTGCCGGATGGACTGGAGCAAGCGCTGGACGGTGCGCCGCTTGGCGAGCAGGCCTTGCCCTGCGGACGCGCCGCGCTGGCGCGCCGTCCCGTCATCGCCGGCGACATGCGGGCCCAGCCCGCGTGGGAGGACAGGGGGCTCGCCGCCCTGGCGCCGGCGGTGCGGGCCTGCTGGTCCTATCCCATCCTGTCCAGCAGTGGCGAGGTGTTCGGCACCATCGATGTGTACACCCAGGCCGCGCGTCCGCCGGTCCCGGTCGAACTCGACATCCTGGGTTCCTGCGCCCACACGATCAGCATCGCCATCGGGCGCGAGCGCGCGGAGCACCAGGCACGCCAGAGCGAGGACCAGCTGCGCCTGAAGCGCCGCGCACTCGAAGCGAGCGCCAACCCGATCGTGATTCGCAGCGCCGAAGGCCCGGACTACCCGGTCGAATACGTCAACCCGGCCTTCGAGCGCGTCACCGGCTATGCGGCCGCCGACGCGCTCGGCCATTCGCTCATGTTCCTGCTGGGCGGCGACCATGCGCAGGAGGCCGTGGCCGAGCTGGACGACGCCCTGGCGCGGCAGCGCGAGGGCCACGCGGCGATCCGAACCTACCGCCCCGATGGCAGCCTGGTCTGGCTGGAGTGCTACTGCTCGCCGGTGCGCGACGGCAGCGGCATCGTGACCCACTTCCTGAACGTCATGTACGACATCAGCGACGCCAGGCAATATCAGGCGGAACTGGAGTACCAGGCCCACTACGATGCGGCCACCGGCCTGGCCAAGCGTGCGTTGCTGGCCGCCCGGGCCGGCGCCGCCATCGGCAGGGCCGGGCAGCAGGGAAGCCGGGTGTGGCTCGCCTGCGTCAACCTCGACCGCTTCAAGCTGGTCAACGAAACCCTCGGCCACCAGGCCGGCGACATGGTGCTGCAGCTGCTCGGGCAGCGCGTGCAGGACCTGCTCGGCGCCGGCGACACCGCGGCGCGCGTCGGCGGCGACGAGCTGATGCTGCTGTTCGCCGACGGCATGGACGAGCAAGCGGTGGTGGACAGGGTGCAGCGCATCAAGGAAGCGATCGCGGCGCCCTTGCCGGTTAACGGGCATGACTACTTCCTGAGCTCGAGCGTGGGCATCGCCGCCTATCCGGCCGACGGCGGCGACGCCGAGACCCTGATGAAGAACGCCCACGTGGCGATGCGGCGCGCGAAGGAAGTGCGCAGCAACCGCCTGGAATTCTTTACCGCCGCGATGAACGAGGATGCGGGCGAGCGCCTGCGCCTAGAGCGCGACCTGCGCCATGCGCTCGAACGCGACGAGCTGCTGCTGCACTTCCAGCCCCAGGTCGACGCGCGCACGCGCCGCATCGTGGGCATGGAAGCCCTGCTGCGCTGGCGCCATCCGGAACTGGGCATGGTCGCCCCCGACCGCTTCATCCGTATCGCCGAGGAGACCGGCCTGATCGTGCCGATCGGCGCCTGGGTCATGCGCACCGCCTGCGCCCACGCCAAGCAGTGGCAGGGCCTGGTGCCGGGGCAGTTGCGGGTGGCGGTCAACCTGGCGGCCAGCCAGCTGTATCACGACGACCTGGTGGGCCTGGTCGGCAGGACGCTCGCCGACACCGGCCTGGACGCCGATTGCCTGGACATCGAACTGACGGAAGGCCAGGTCATGGCCGACGTCGAGCATGCGCTGGAAGTCATGCAGCGCCTGAAGGCGATGGGCGTCAAGCTCTCGCTGGACGATTTCGGCACCGGCTATTCCAGCCTTGCCTATCTCAAGCGCTTCCCGATCGATGTGCTGAAGATCGACAAATCCTTCGTGCGCAACCTGACCACCGATGCCGACGACGCCGTGATCGCGCGCTCCATCATCACGCTCGGCCAGAGCCTGCAGCTGCAGGTGATCGCCGAAGGCGTCGAGACCGAGGAGCAGTTCGCCTACCTGCGCCGCCACCGTTGCGACCAGATCCAGGGCTATTTCTTCAGCCGGCCGCTGGCCGCCGAGGACTTCGAGCGCCTGCTGGCAGGGCAGCATGCGGCGCTGCGGGCCGGAGACGAGGCCGTGGACGAGGCCGGCGGCCAGCCGACCCTGCTGATCGTGGACGACGAAGAAAACGTGGCGGCCTCGCTGCACCGGCTGCTGCGGCGCGACGGCTACCGCATCCTGCGCGCCAGGTCGGGACCGGAAGGGCTGGCGCTGCTGGCGATGAACCAGGTGCAGGTGGTGCTGTCGGACGAGCGCATGCCCGGCATGAACGGCACCGAATTCCTGGCGCGGGTCAAGGCCATCTACCCGGACACCATCCGCATCATGCTGTCCGGCTACACGGCGGTCGACGCCATCATTGCCGCCACCAACAGCGGCGCCGTGTTCCGCTTCCATGCCAAGCCCTGGGACGACAACGCCCTGCGCGGCAGCATCTCGGAAGCCTTCCGCTATCACTGGCTCATCCACGGCAACAGCCCGGCGCAATCCACCGGCCCGGCGGCGTGAACCTTCACTGGTGAACACCATGGTTTCACTTTTTACCGCGCTCAGGCAATCGCTTCGTCCGGTCCGCCAGACAGGCTTGCCCGCCATTGTCTTCGCGGCGGGCTTTGCCGCCTCGGTCTGGGGCTATTTCGCCGGCGCGCGCCACAGCGAAGCGGAGCAGATCGCCCAGCTGCAGGAAACCGCCGAGCACTACGCCTTCCTGCTGCGTAACCGCCTGGAGCTGTACGAGGGCGCCGACCGCGCCCTGGGCGCATTCTTCAGCGCCTCGAACCACATCGATGGCGAGGAGTTCGACAATTACATCGGCGCCAGCCGGGTGTTCGAGCGGCTGGAAGGCGCGAGTTCCTTCGGCTACCTGCCCAGGGTGCCGGCGGCCCAGGCCGAGGGCTTCGAGGCCGAGGCCGCGCGCACCTTTCCCGGCTACCGCATCACGGACAAGCGGGCCGGCGCCGACGCCTTATATCCGCTGTTCTACGCCGTGCACGGGACCGATCCGACGCGGGCAGGGCGGCTGCGCGGCGCGGATTTCTCCTCGATTCCCGAACGCTGGGCCGCCATGCAGGACGCCGCCCGGCGCGACGAGCCGGTGGCGACCGCCGTGCACCCGGCGCTGCGCCATGCCACGCACCGTCCGGTGGTCCTGATCTTCTCGCCGGTGCGCAGCATGCAGGCGCCTTCCGCCGCCGACGGGCAGGCGCGCGGTGGGCTGAAGGGCTTCGTGTTCTCCGCCATCTATATCGACCGCCTGTTCCTGGGTTTCGACCATGGGCGGCTGGCCAGCCTGTTCGACGTCGAGGTCTTCGACGGCAGCCTGACGCGCAGGCACCTGCTGTTCGACGCCGACGGCGTCTCCCATGCGCTGAAGGCCGACGCCGCCCAGCTGCTCGCCTACCGCGCCGAGATCCCGCTGGCCAACCGCAACTGGCTGGTGCACTTCTATGCCAGGAAGGACTCGCTCGCGTCGAAGGCCGCCTGGGCCGGCACCACGGTGCTGGCGATCGGCCTGCTGCTGACCCTGGTCGCCAGCTATGGCGTGGCGGCCTGGCCGCGCCACGTGTCGCGCAAGCGCTCGGTGCGCGAGTTCAACGAGCGTTTCGCCGGCTTCTTCGAGCACCATCCTTTCGCGGTGTATGCGATCGACCTCGAGCAGCGCTTCATCCATGCCAACCAGCAGATGGCCAGGGAGCTGGGCGTGAGCCGCGAAGCCCTGATCGGCGCCCCGTTCGAGGCCTTCGTGGCCGAGGAGGAGAGCGGCCTGATGGCCGGCCGCTTCAGGGAAGTCCTGGCGGGGAAGACGGTCGCCTGCACGAACAAGCTGGTGCGCGCGGACGGGCGCTGCTCGGATGTGTCGATCGTGCTGGTGCCGATGAGCGCCGGCAGCGAGGTGACCCATGTGCTGGGCTTTGCCGAGAACGTCACCGACCGCAAGCAGGCCGAGCAGGCGCTGCACGAGTCGCGGCAGATGCTCCAGCTGATCATCGACAACATTCCGCAAAGCGTGTTCTGGAAAAACCTCGACAGTGTTTTCCAGGGCGGTAACCGGTCCCTGCTGGTCGAGATGGGCCTGGACGGCATCGACCAGCTGGTCGGCAGGAAGGATGGCGATTTCGCGGCCTGGAAGGACATGGCGGAGCACTACCGGCAGGTGGACCTGGAGGTGATGCGCTCGGGCGTGGCGCGCATGCGCATGCAGGCCGCCGACCTGCGCAAGGACGGCACGGAATGCTGGATCGAGACCAGCAAGATCCCGCTCAGGGACGGGGCGGGCAAGGTGGTGGGCGTGCTCGCCGTGACCGAGGACATCACGGCGCGCAAGTACATGGAACAGGAACTGTTCCGGCGCGCGAACCACGACATCCTGACCGGCCTGCCGAACCGCGGCTACTTCACCAGCCAGCTGGAAGAAGCCGTCAAGCGCGCCCAGCGCCGCGCCGGCCTGGCGCTGATGTACTTCGACATCGACCGCTTCAAGCACATCAACGACACCTGCGGCCACGACGTGGGCGACCAGGTGATCCGCATGTTCGCCCAGCGCGTGCGCCAGGTGCTGCGCGAGTCCGATTTCATCGCGCGCCTGGGCGGCGACGAATTCGTCCTGATCGCCGAAGGCCTGCACCAGCCGGGCGATACGGCGGTGATCGGGCAGAAGCTGGTTGACGCGATGGCGCCGCCCTTCAACGTGGCCGGCGCCACGCTGCAGGTCAGCACCAGCATCGGCGGCGCCTACTTCGAGGCCGGGATGACGCCGGAGACGCTGGTGAAGGCGGCGGACCAGGCCATGTACGATGCCAAGCGGGCGGGCAGGAACTGTTTCCGCCAGGCAGGACCGGTGGAACAGCCGGCGGACTGAGGCCAGGGCGGGCAAAGCCGCCAAAAAATCTAAGCTCCCCTCTTTTTACAATCCTGATTTCGTGTGATGCAGTGGCTTGCTCAGATCGATCCGGCGTCTGTTTGGAGACTTGCTCCGCGCCACGATGAGAGTCGCGCCTGAGCGCATGCGTTTACTTGGGCTTCAACCGGTCTGCGCAAGCCAGTAGTTGTTGTTTCCCGCCTAGGGCAGTCAAGTGCTTGTTTGCTGTGGCATCGATTTCCATACTGGAAAGCGGCCACTTCGGATGAGCGAAACTCCTGCGAAAAACAAGCACGAGGATTTTGCCTGTGGGCAGACCCGTGCCAGTGCGAGGATTGGGATCCGCCCCGCCCAATGCCTTGGCCAGGGCGATCGACATTTCCCCGAGCGTGGCCTTGCTGGGGCCAGTGTCGGCCACGATGAAAGGGGAAGTCTTGCCGTTACTGGTATTGATTGCGTAGCCGATATCGCCGATGAATCCGGTGCCTTGCATCGCTTGGAAATTCCGTGGAAAAACCAGGTAGGGCACCGTGCGCGCGTCGACATACCGAGCCGGGTCGATGGCTGCCTTTGCAGGGTCTGTTAACGAGGTTTGGGAAACGAAATAGCCGGCAAATTCACTCGGAGATGGCTGAACGTATGGCTTGGAGTCGTTGGCCGGGTCGGGGACCAGGGCCGATCGCCACCAGCTTGTCCCGTAACCGCCATTGGCAGGACAGTCCAGCCCCTTGAAGCCGGTTCCCGTCTCGCAATTCAGGTGGATGTCGTCAGGATGATAGGCGTTTGGCGCGCCATCGGCATCGATTTTGACATGCTTGATGGCAAAAACGTAGGCATCCTTTTCCGGATGACGCAACAAGGTCGAGTCACCGTAGGTAAAGGGTTCGGAAAACGGGCATTGCTGAGCGCTGGCGTCGTTCACCTGAACGACCAGGGCGGAAAGAACGAGCGGCCGGGCAATTGACCGAAGAAGCGACGTTGCCATGAATGTCCCCTTTCGAGAAGGATTGAAAGTAAAAACGCCGGCTGCATGGCCGGCGTTTTGCAGAGCTATCCTTGGCGCCCCGGGACAGAAGTGCAGCACTGGCGCAAGGACGTCGCCTCCCTGCTTATCGCTCTGTCTTGCGGGCGCGTCTCGAGCCCAGCAGTGCCGCACCGCCGGCAACGATCAACAGCCAGGTAGCGGGCAGCGGTACGCCGTTCGGCGGCGGTTCCTCGTCCGCGGTGCCCTGCACGCCGACGGTGAAGCCGTTCCAGTACTCGCTGGTCATGCTGCGCCAGGTCACCGAGTCGAATTCCCCGGTAAAGCGGATGGCGCCATGCGGCTCGCCGGAGCCGATCAGGCGGTACTCGATGTTACCGCCCCCCAGATCGACCACCTGCTTGGTCACGGAGCCGCAGCCCCAGTAGCCGCAGCTGTTGTCGCCCGGCGCGGCGGCCCCGGTGCCGGCGCCGTAACTGAGGATCTCGAAGTCCTGGTTCAGGAAGGCGTAGCCGTTGCCGTTCAGGCTGACAAACGCGAAGACCGGGTTGACGACAGTCTGCGAGAAGGTCAGCGTCTGGTTGCCGGCATGCTGCAGGGCGATGATGTCGGTGCTGTCGGGCGCGTTGTCGACCTGGCTGCTGGTGTAGGGCGAGTTCGATACCGGAACGCGTGGCGTCCAGTAGTCGTTGCCGCCGCTGGGCTGGTAGAAGCCGACGCCCGCGGCATTGGTGTAGGCGACGTTGACGCTGGTGGACGGGGTGGTAATGGTGCCGTTGCCGGCGAACCCGGTGCCGGGGTCGGTGTCGGCGCCGGTCCAGTCGGTCCAGTAGACCGGCGCGGCGCTGGCCGCGCCGCCGGCAAGGGCCAAGGTCAAGGCGGGAAGGGCGCGCAGCAGCGCTGCGGTGAGTCGTTGCTTGGTCATGAGCATACTCCGTGGTGGTGGCAGATTGATGAGCTACAGTCGGTATGCGAGGGGTAGCAACTTTTGTACCAAACTAATAAACGATTGATTTATAAAGGAACAAAAAAACCCGGCCCGGCGAGGCGTCAAATTTTTCGACAGATGGACGCGCTGTGCGGATCCGGAAAACACGAACAGGGGCCTGTTGTTAGAATCTGCCTTGGACCCTCCACGCCCATTTACAGGAGTACACAAATTCTACGTTTCTTCGTCAGAGCGGCGATCCGCATGCCAAAGCTCACGATCGCCCTTGCCTTGCTGGTGCTGGTGGCGTTAGCCAGCACGATGACCTATACCGGTTTTCTTGTCGTCGGGGTCCTGGCCGATCACCTCGGCACGGGCCGGGTCATGGCTGGACTGCTGCTGGGCGCTCTCTTTGCAAGATTTCCTTGGAGAAGACAAGGGAAGCTGCGCATTGTCGGCCTCTTGCCCAAACCCGTGCGCCGGCCACTCATCATCGGCATCCTCGCACTCTGCTTGCTGCACTTCCTGGCGCGAGGCGACTATGTACCCGTACTCTTTACGGGATTCGCTTCGGCTTTTCTTCTCACCTACCCCTGGTTGAGGAGAGCGATGTTCGACCGGATGGTATCGTCTGTCTTCAAATTCACGGGGCAAAAGCCTTCCAACAACACCGACGACATGGTGATCGATGGCGAATTCAGGGAAAAGAAGGATTGAGAGAATGTCGGGTTCCGGAAACAAAACGCCAACCTGCATGGGTTGGCGTTTCGTGAGCGATGTTCCTGGGGGGCGGAATCGAAGCACCGACACGAGGATTCTCATGACCCATGTCCTGCATGGCGCCGGGGCGCCGGCATTACTCTTTTGCCGGTAAATTCATGCAAGCAGGCGATTAGGTTTTCACGGCGTTGAATCTTTGTTCTGCTTCGCGGAAAACCATTTTGACTCTCTCGACATCCCAAGGGCGCTCGGCTAATGTTTCGTGCTCCCATTCGCTCCTGGGCTCATCCGGAGCGAAGAAATCCCCGCCATAGATATGT
>CAMPHU010000072.1 GCA_946886065.1 uncultured Massilia sp.
TTCGCCGCAATCTCCCTCAACGCCCTCTCGAACACCTCCGGCGGCTGCCCGCCCGAGATCAGGTGCTTCTGGTTGACGATCACCGCCGGCACCGACCGGATCCCCGCCCGCTGGAAGAACTGCTCGCGCTCGCGCACCTCGTCCGCGAACTCCTCCGACTTCAGGATGCGCGCCGCCGCCTCGCGGTCCAGCCCCGCATGTCCCACCGCGCGCAGCAGCACCTCGTGGTTGCTGGGATCTTCGCAATGGGTGAAGTAGGCGACGAACAGCGCTTCCTTGAGCTCGCGCTGGCGTCCTTCCTGCTCGGCCCAGGACAGCAGCCGGTGGGCGTCAAAGGTGTTGTAGATGCGGCCGCGCCGCTCCATGTCGAACACGAAGCCCACGTCCGCGCCGCGCTGGCGGATCGCCTCGCGGGTCTGGGCCTGCTGCTCCGCCGTGGCGCCGTACTTCTGGGTGATGTGCTCGACGATGTCCTGCCCGTCCGGGCCCATGTCGGGATTCAGCTCGAAAGGCTGGAAATGCAGCTCGGCCTTGAGCTCGTCGCCGACGCGGGACAGCGCCGCGTCCAGCGACTTCAGACCGATTGCGCACCACGGGCACGAGACGTCCGATACAAAATCGATCCTGAGTTGCTTGGTCACAGCGCACCACCTTTCTTGTCCGTTGCGGCACGGGCGTGCCGGTCAAGCGACTATGGTAACGCCTCGCCGGAATTCAGGCGCGAGGAGGCCTTACTTCTTCTTGGCGCCCGCCGCCTTGCTGCCGATCCTGGATTCCTTGCCGGCCAGCAGATTGGCGATGTTCGCGCTATGGCGCCACAGCAGCAGCCCGCTCATGATGAACACGGCGAACAGGATCTCGTCGGCGCCGAACAGCAGGCCGTAGTAGAAAGGCGCGAACACCGAGGCGATCAGCGCCGCCAGCGAGGAATAGCGGAAGGCATAGGCCACGATCAGCCAGGTCGCCGCGGTCGCCAGGCCCAGCCACGGATTAATGCCGAGCAGCACGCCGAGCGCGGTCGCGACGCCCTTGCCACCCACGAACTTGAAGAACACCGGCCACAGGTGGCCGACGAAGACCGCCAGCGCCACCAGGGCGATGCCGCCTTCTTCCAGGCCGTACTGCGGACCGAAGTGCACGGCCAGCCAGACGGCCAGCCAGCCCTTGACGCAGTCGCCCAGCAGGGTGGCGATGGCGGCCTTCTTGCTGCCGCTGCGCAGGACGTTGGTGGCGCCCGGGTTCTTGGAGCCGTAGGTGCGCGGGTCGGCCAGGCCGAAGGCATGGCTCACGACCACGGCGAAGGAAATCGAGCCGATCAAATAGGCGGCGATGGTGGCGATGATGGTGGCAATCGTTGGGTTCATCTTGTCTCTTTTTTAATAGGCCAGCAAAACCGGCCCGTGAATATACACCATGCTTCCGGGATAGTCACTCCGCCAGGGCGCATTGCACCGGCCTTGCCTTCAGCACCTCGACCAGCACGCGCGGGTCGATGCCGACCAGGTAGCCGCGCCGCCCGCCGTTGATGTAGATCTTGCCCAGCGCAAGGATGCTCTCCTCGACGAAGACCGGCATCGCCTTGCGGACGCCGAAAGGCGAGGTGCCGCCCACCATGTAGCCCGAATGGCGCTGGGCCACCTCCGGCTTGCAGGGCTCGACCGACTTGCAGGGAATGGCGCGCGCCAGGTTCTTGGTGGAGACCTTGCAATCGCCGTGCATCAGGACGATCAGCGGCCTGGCCGCTTCGTCCTGCATCACCAGGGTCTTGACCACGTCGTGTTCCGGCACGCCCAACTCGCGCGCGGACACGGCGGTCCCGCCATGTTCTTCGTACTCGTAGGGATGCTCGGAAAAAGCGACCTGGTGTTTGCGCAGGAATTGTGTGGCGGGTGTCTCGGACACGTGCTCTTTCTTGGCCATGCGTGGTACGCTAAAGACGAACATAAAGGGGTTTCTATTATGCAGGAAGAAATTCGCTTTGCCACCTTCAACACTTTCAACCTGGCCCCGCCCGGCGCGCACCTGTACGACAACCTCGCGCCCTATACGCCGGAGGAGTACGAGACCAAGCTCGCCTGGACCGCGCACCAGCTCGACCTGCTCAATGCCGACGTAATCGGCTTCCAGGAAATCTTCTCCCAGTCCGTGCTGAAGGAAGTGCTGGCGCGCACCCAGCGCTACCGCCATGCCGCCCACATCGGCTTCGACCCCGACCCCCATGCCTCGCGCCTGACGCCGAGCGTGGCCCTGGTGTCGCGCCTGCCGCTGGCGGAACCGGGCCAGGCCCTGGGCATGTTCCCCGATAACGTCGCCATGCCGCCCGGCAGCCGCGACCCGGACCGCTTCACGCGCGCCCCTTTGCACGCGGCCATCGAGCTCGCGCCCGGCGTGATCGTGGACGTGATCGTGGTGCACCTCAAGTCGCGCCGCCCCGACTACCGCGCCGGCGACAGCGGCGAGGACCCGCACCTGTACGCCCTGGCCTGCCTGCGCTCGCTGATACGGCGCGGCACCGAGGCCACCGCCCTGCGCGTGCTGCTCACCGACATGGCCCACGCCCGGCGCCGTCCGCGCATCGTGATGGGCGACTTCAACGATGTCGCCGATTCGGTCACCACCGAGATCGTGCTGGGCGAAGGCACGCCGCCGGCGGAGCGCATGTACGACGCCTTCCGCGTGCAGCGCCAGCAGGACAACGGCCGCGACGTCGGCTTTTCGATCCTGCACGACCGGCGCCATTCCACCATCGACCACATCCTGGTCTCGCCCGAGTTCAACCATGCCCTGCCGGAGGCCATCGGCGAGGTGAGCAACGTGGTCTACCTGAACGACCACCTGAACCTTGGCCTGCCCGAAGCCTCGGACCACGGCCAGGTGCTGGCGCGCCTGCGCCTCTATCCTCCGCGCGGCGGGTTCAGGACGGCTGCGGATTGAACTCCCCTGGCATGCATTTCATCGCCGGCTAACGCATTTCATCCCGCCCGGACAGCGGCTCGTCGCATCCCGCTGGATGGCGCGAACCGCCATCTTTATAGTTCAACCATGCGCACTGAGCTCGATCCCGATGCGGATCGAGCCTACGCGCCACCGGACACTGCGGACCGCGGCAGCATGCGGGCGGCCCGCTCCCCTTGATCCGCGAAGGCGCCGGCCTGCCAGGCCGGCGCAGCGCGTTCTTCCGAATTCATCAAGACAGTTCTTGCTGCGCGGGCGCGTCCAGCCCCGGCTGCCCTTCGGCCTCTGCCTCTCCGGCTTCCGGTTCGGCGGACCCGCGCTTGGTCTCCAGCTTGCGCTTGGCCTTTTCTTCCGCCTTGCGCTTCTTTTCGAGTTCCCGCTGACGCTTTTCGTAACTGAAATTGTTCCGAGCCATGTTCACCTCGCTTTGCCAAAAAAGATGGATGTTGCACGGCCATTATGGACTAGTCCCGCCGGCGCGGCTTGCACTAACCACGGGGATGGTGCTGGGCGTGCAGGTGCTTGAGACGCTCGCGCGCGACGTGGGTGTAGATCTGGGTGGTCGAGATGTCGGAATGTCCCAGCAGCAGCTGCACCACGCGCAGGTCGGCGCCGTGGTTGAGCAGGTGGGTGGCGAAGGCGTGGCGCAGGGTGTGCGGCGACAGCGGCGCCTGGATGCCCGCCTTCCGGGCGTGCTTCTTGATCAGGATCCAGAACATCTGGCGCGTCATGGGGCCGCCGCGCCCGGTCACGAACAGGGCATCGTCGACCTGGCCATTGAGAATGATGCCGCGCGCATCCTTCAGGTAGCGCTCCAGCCAGGCGCGCGCTTCCTGCCCGAAAGGCACCAGGCGGGTCTTGCTGCCCTTGCCGGTGATGCGCAGCACGCCGTCGTTCAGGCTCACTTCCACCAGCTTGAGCGCCACCAGTTCCGACACCCGCAGGCCGCTGGCATACATCAGTTCCAGCATGGTGCGCTCGCGCAGGCCCAGCGGCGTGCCCACGTCGGGCGCGCCGAGCAGGGACTCGACCTGGCTTTCGGTCAGGGTGTGCACGAAGCGGGTCGGCTGGCGCGCCGAGGCCATCTTCAGGCAGGGATCCTGCTGGATCTTCTGCTGGCGCAGCGCCAGCTGGTAGAAGCGCTTGAGCACCGACAGGCGGCGGTTGGCCGAGCTCGGGCGCGATTCGGCATGGCGGTCGGCGAAATAGGCGGCCAGGTCTTCCGGCTGGACCGCCAGCAGGCCGTCGCGCTCCGGACGCCTGGCCTCGAGCCAGCCGGCGAACAGGCGCAGGTCGCGCCGGTAGGCGTCGAGCGAGTTCTTGGCCAGTCCCTGCTCCAGCCAGAGCGTGTCGCAGAACTCGTCGATCAGGGCCAGATTGACTGCTGTTGCCATGGGGATGCGGTGGCGCCTTCGTGGCGCAGCAGCCAGCGCTTCACGGACAGGTGGAAACCGTTCTCGTCGTCCTGGTTGGAGAAACCGCCCAGCCCGCCGGACGCGGTGACGCGGTGGCAGGGGATGATCAGGGGGAACCAGTTGGCGCCGCAGGCCTGGCCCACGGCGCGCGGCGCCGAGCCGATCAGCTTGGCCAGCTGGCCGTAGGTGCGCACGCTGCCGCGCGGAATGGCGCCGATCGTCTCCCATACCTTGCGCTGGAATGCGGTGCCGGCTTCGAACAGCGGCAGGTCGAAACGGAAATCGGGATCGAGCAGGTAGCGCGCGATCTGCTCCGCGGCCTGGGCGGCGACGGCGTCGTCGGCGTCTTTTTCCGCATAGTGCGGCGGCAGGTAGACCAGCTCGCGCACCCGCTCGTCCTGCGTGCGGATGCCCATCGCGCCGAAGGGCGTGGCCACGATGGCGTGGAACAATTCGCTTCCCTGTTCTGTCTTCATGATTGCTTCGTGTGGTGCGCGGAAAGACCTCCGCGTAGTGCAATCTTAACTGGTGGAAAGGATGCTGGGTAGGGTGTGGAGAGAGTATGACAGGCGAAAAAAAACGCACCCTCAGGTGCGTTCAATTCGGGTCACGTTCCGGCTGTTTAGCAGTGCTAACAGCTTCTGTCAAACGTGGTGTCTCCTCGAATTACTCCGGTATGAATACCGTGCTTTTGTATGTACTCCCCAAATCCGTGTGTTCTGTGCTGCCTTCGCACCATGTCAGTGCGAGAAGTCCCCATCATATCGCAAGTGTTTTGGCTGAGCGTATCTTTTTGGCCACACTGTCAAAAAATTTATTTTAGTTATAAAGAATTCGCATAAGGCAAGCCTTCGCCCTTGTAAAGACGGCTAGCGCCCCACTTCGCGACTGATGGCGCGCACGATGTCCTTGCCGATGCGCGTCTCCATTTGCCCATAGACCGGCATCATGGCGCGCCGCCATGCGGCCTGCTGCTGCGGGTCGAGGGTGTGGATGGTGGTGGTGCCGGCGCGGCGGATCGATTCCAGCGCGGCGTCGTTGGTGCGCTGGGCGATGGTCTTTTCGTAGGCCGTGGCGTCGCGCATGGCGCGCTCCAGGGTGCTGCGCACGTCCGACGGCAGCCCGTCCCAGAACTTCTTGTTGACGATCACCGCATAGCCCAGGTAGCCGTGGTTGGACACGGTCAGGTGCTTCTGGCTTTCGTGCATTTTCTGGGTATACATATTGGAAGGCGTGTTCTCGGTGCCCTCCACCACGCCGTCGCGCAGCGCGGGCGCGGTTTCCGAGAAGGCCAGCACCTGCGGGCGGGCCCCCAGCGCGCGCATCTGGGCGTCCAGCACCTTGGAGGCCTGGATGCGCATGCGCAGGCCGCGGAAGTCGCCCGGCGCCAGCAGCGGCTTATTGGCCGACATGACCTTGAAGCCGTTGTCCCAGTAGGCCAGGCCCACGATGCCCTTGGTCTCCAGCTTGCGCAGCAGGTCCTTGCCGACCGGCCCTTCGGTCACGGCGTACAGCGCCGCCTTCGAGGGGAAGATGTAAGGCAGGTCGAAGGCCTCGAACTCCTTGATGCCCAAGGGCGAGAACTTGGCCAGCGAGGGGGCCAGCATCTGCACCGCGCCCAGCTGCAGGGCCTCGAGCTCCTCGCGGTCCTTGTAGAGCTGGCTGTTGGGGTAGACTTCGACCCGCACCCGGCCCTTCGTCATCTGCTCGGCGAGCTGCTTGAAGCGCTCGGCGGCCTGCCCCTTGGGCGTGTCGGGCGCGACCACGTGGCTGAACTTGATGACGATCGGTCCCTGCGCGCACACGTTGAAGCTCATCGCTGCGGCAAGCGCCCCGACCAGGGCTTTGATCTGCATGGCGGTTCGGTTCTTCCTGGTGAAACGTTAATATGACGATAGGCCAGTCTGGCGCTGTTCTCCCCGACCCGCCATCGTGGACTTCCACAATAGCCCGACAGTGTAACCAAGTACAAGGCAAGGCATGAAAAATCCGTTCGCGCAGCCGTCCCCGGAACAGCGCTCGCGCCCCCTGCGCTGGCTGGTGCCGGTGCTGCTGGTGCTGCTGTTCCTCGCGGTGCTGATCTGGCTGCCCTGGCAGGCGCGCCAGATGGAGAGCAACGAGCGCCAGGAGCAGCTGATCGCTGACACCCTGTGGGTGGAACAGACCCTGCGCTTCGAGCTGGCGCGCAGCGAAGAGGCCCTGGCCGCGCTCGGCGCCGACCTGGTGGTCGCGCCCCCGCCCGCGCCCGTGCTGCAGGCGCGTTTCGCGCAGATGTTCAAGAACGGTCCCGAGCTGGTGCGCGTGGCCTGGCTGGACGAAGCCGGCAAGCCGATGGCGAGCCACGGCGCCGACCTGCCGGCCGCCGGCCTGTCCGAGGCAACCCGGCAAGCCGCCGAGATGGCGCACGCCACCCGGCGCGGCCGCTACAGCGAGCCCTATGGCGCCACGCCCTCGACCCACGGCCTGATCGACTTCTACCTGCCGCTGTACCGCCAGGGCCAGTACGCCGGCAGCCTGGTGGCGACCTACAGCCTGCAGGTGCTGCTGAACGAAACCGTGCCCTGGTGGTTCGCCCAGGACAACGCCCTCAGCCTGCTCGACCGCGAAGACCACGTGGTGGCCCAGCGCGCCGCCGGCGGGCCGGGACGCGGGGTCTATACCCACAGGCGCGACCTCGACCTGCCGGGCGCGCTGGTGGCCCTGTCGACCGACAGCGTCAAGGGCGCGCCCAAGCTGCTGCCCAATTTGCTGGTGGGCTCGGTGATCGTGCTGGCCCTGGGCCTGGTGCTGAGCCTGGTCGCCCTGTGGCGCCACATCTCGCGCACCCTGGCGGCGGAAGCCGCGCTGCGCCAGCAGATGGCCTTCCGCACCGCGATGGAGAATTCGCTGCTCACCGGCCTGCGCGCGCGCGACCTGGAAGGGCGGGTCACCTACGTCAACCGCGCCTTCTGCCAGATCGTCGGCCTGCCCGAGGAAGCCCTGGTGGGCACGAAGCCGCCCATGCCCTACTGGGCGCCGGAAGCCATGGGCGACTACGAGGAGCGCTTCCGCGGCGTCCTGGCCGGGACCATCACGCCCCAGTTCGAGACCGTGTACCAGCGCTCGGACGGCGTGCGGGTGCCGGTGCTGGTGTTCGAGGCGCCGCTGGTGGACGTCTACGGCAAGCAGACCGGCTGGATGAGCTCGGTCCTCGACATCACCGACCGCAAGCGGGTCGAGGAACTCAACCGCCAGCAGGAGGAAAAGCTGCAGGCCAGCGCGCGCCTGGCGACCATGGGCGAGATCTCGTCGATGCTAGCGCACGAGCTGAACCAGCCGCTGGCGGCCATCTCCAGCTACACGGCGGGGGCGCTCAACATGCTGGAGCGCGCCGGCGCCGAGGGCGCCGAAGTCCAGCCCGGCCTGCTGCGGCGCGCGCTGGAGCAGGCGCGCCAGCAGGCCCAGCGCGCCGGCCAGATCATCCGCAGCGTGCACGAATTCGTCAAGAAGCGCGAGCCGCTGCGCGAGGCGGTGACGATCCGGAGCGTGGTCGACGGCGTGCGCGCCCTGATCGACCTGCAGGCGCGCCAGGCGGCCGTGGTGCTTCGCGTGGAACTGCCGCCCGACCTGCCGCCGGTGCTGGCCGACCGCATCCTGCTCGAGCAGGTGCTGCTGAACCTGACCCGCAACGCCATCGAGGCCATGCAGGACACGCCGCCCGAGGAGCGGGTGCTGCGCATCCAGGGCGCCCATGGGCGCGGCCAGGTGTCGGTGTCGGTGATCGACCGCGGCCACGGCATCGCACCCGAGGTCGCCGAGCGCCTGTTTTCGCCCTTCCACTCGACCAAGGCGGAAGGCATGGGCATGGGCTTGTCGATCTGCCGTACCGCGATCGAATTCCACGGCGGTACGCTGACCCATGCGCCGAACCCGGCGGGCGGGACGATTTTCACGTTCTCGCTGCCCGCGCAAGCGGCGGCCCCGGCGCTGGGCTAAAATCCGGGTCGAGAACAAACTGAGCAACATATCAGAGAACAATACGGAGACGCACAGCATGCTGCACATCGTCGATGACGAAGAGGTCATTCGGGACGCCCTCGCCTGGCTGGCGCAATCGCGCGGCCTGGAGGCGCGCGGCTACGCGGGCGGCCAGGAATTCCTCGACCAGATGCAGCAGCCCGGCGACGAGGGCGACTGCGTGCTGCTCGACGTGCGCATGCCGGACATGAACGGCGTCGCCGTGTTCGACCAGCTGATCCAGCGCGGCCTGCTGCCGCGCCTGCCCGTGATCTTCCTGACCGGCCACGGCGACGTGCCGATGGCGGTCGATTCGCTCAAGCGCGGCGCCTTCGATTTCTTCGAAAAACCCTTCAACGACAACATGCTGATGGACCGGGTCGAGGAAGCCCTGGGCGCCTCGCGCAAGGCGGCCGCCTCGGCCCAGGTGCAGGCGCGCCTGGCCACCCTGTCGGCGCGCGAGCGCGAAGTGCTGGACCTGATCCTGGCCGGCATGATGAACAAGGTCGTCGCCGACAAGCTCGGCATCAGCATGCGCACGGTCGAGGTGCATCGCGCCCACATCTTCGACAAGATGCAGGTCAAGACCGCGGTCGAGCTGGCCGGCTTGCTGAAATAAGCCAAGCATTCTTACCGCACAACAAGCGTCTCTGGATTTCTGGGAAGCCTTGTAAAATGAATCTGAACGTGGCGCGCGGGCTGGCCCTGGCGGCGTCCGAGCACTTTCTTTTTTGGGGACAGTCCATGAACGAAAAGACAGTGGCAGACAAGATGTTCCTGAGGACGGCGAAGTCGATGCTCATCCTCAACGGCCAAGTCAATCCAGGGGTGGTGTCGCAGATGCCTGCCGCGCTGGTCAAGGAAGGCGACGGCCCCTTCGACGTGATCCTGATGTTCTGCATGAACCGCAAGGACCTCGAGCATTACCTGCCGCAAGCGAAAGAAAAGCTGGGCGACAAGGGCTCGCTGTGGATCGCCTACCTCAAGCAGACTGCCTCCAAGGCCACCGACATCAACCGCGACTCCATCAACGATTATGCCAAGGAAAACGGCATCACGGGCGTGGCGATGATCTCGATCGACGGCGACTGGTCGGCGCTGCGCGCCAAGCGCATCGAGGTCTGATTCAAGCGGTGTGACGGGCCAGCGCCCAGGCGACGTGTTCGCGCACCATGCCGGACGGGTGTGCGGAACGCGCCTGCAGGGCCGCCACGATCATCGGATCGCCGCGCCGCTCCCCGGCCGCATTGCCCAGTCCCACCGCGAGGTTGCGCAGCCAGCGCTCATGGCCGATCCGGCGGATCGGGCTGCCTTCCATGCGGCGGTTGAATTCCTCTTCTTCCCACCCGAACAGTTCCACCATGCCGGCATCGCCGAGGCCGTTGCGCTCGTCGAAATCCGGCAGCTGCGCGCGCTGGGCGAACTTGTTCCACGGGCAGGCCAGCTGGCAATCGTCGCAACCGTAGATGCGGTTGCCGATCAGGGGACGCAGCTCCTCGGGTATGCTGCCCTTCAGTTCGATGGTCAGGTAGGAGATGCAGCGCCGCGCATCGAGCTTGCCCGGGCCGAGGATGGCCTGGGTCGGGCAGACGTCGATGCAGGCCTGGCACTGGCCGCAATGGGCGCCGGTGGGCGGATCGACCGGCAGCGGCAGGTCGACCAGGATCTCGCCGATGAAGAAGGTGGAACCGGCCCCGCGCGACAGCAGCAGGGTGTGCTTGCCGCGCCAGCCCAGGCCGGCCTTTTCGGCCAGCGGCAGTTCCATCACCGGGGCGGAATCGGTGAACACGCGGTAGCCCAGCTCGCCCACCGCCGCCTTCACCTTTTCGGCCAGCTGCTGCAGGCGGTTGCGCAGCACCTTGTGATAATCGCGCCCGCGTGCATACACCGAGACCACGGCCGCGCCCGGATCCTGCTGGCGCAGGCGCTCCCGGGCGCGCCAGTCTTCGCCGCCTTGCTGCGGCAGGTAGTCCATGCGCGCGACGATGGCGCGCACCGTGCCCGGCACCAGTTCGGCCGGACGCGCACGCTTCATCCCATGGCTTGCCATATAATCCATCTCGCCATGGCAGCCCGCATCCAGCCAGGCCTGCAGGCCGGCTTCCAGGTGCGCCAGGTCGACGTCGGCGATGCGCACGTCGGCGAAGCCCAGCTCCGCGCCCCATTGCTTGATGGTGCGCGCCAGTTCGGGCAGGTCGGGAGGAAGAGTCGGCATGGCAGGATGAACAACAACGCGGATTGACCGCATAAACACGCTATTTTATTCGATGCAGTCCTTCAAAGCTTACCTGGCCGACGAATCGGCAACGGCCGCCCTGGGTGCGGCGCTGGCCCGCGCGCTGCGTCCCGGACTGGTGATCTACCTGCACGGCGACCTGGGCGCCGGCAAGACCGCCCTGACCCGCGCCCTGATCCAGGCCGCGGGCCACAAGGGCACGGTCAAGAGCCCGACCTACACCCTGTCGGAACCCTACCGGGTGAGCCTGGATGGCCAGCCTGCCAACATCATCCATTACGACCTGTACCGCATGGCGAGTCCCGAGGAATTCCTGGACGCGGGCTTCCGCGAGGACTTCGACGGACGCAACATCTGCATCGTCGAGTGGCCGGAAAAAGGCGAGCCGGTGTTGCCGCCACCCGACGTCAAGGTATTGCTCAATGTCAGCGGTCACGGCCGTGAGGTAGAATTGCAGGCGTTGTCCGACTTGGGTCTGCTATGCCTCGACCGTCTCGCCTTCTCGCCACCTCCTTGATTCCCGGATCGCCGCGCCGCCGTACCCTGCTCAAGGCCGGGGGAACGCTGCTGCTGTCCGTCATTTCGCCGCTGCCCGCCAGCGCCGCCCAGATCCTCGCGGTACGCGTCTGGCCCGCGCCCGACTACACGCGGGTGACCCTGGAAAACGACACCAATCTCAAGACCGAGCACTTCATGGTGCCCGATCCGCCGCGCCTGGTGGTCGACATCGAAGGCCTGGGCCTGAACAGCACCCTCAAGAGCCTGGTCGCCAAGATCGAGCCGAACGATCCCTACATCAAGCAGGTGCGCGTCGGCCAGAACCGCCCGAACGTGGTGCGCCTGGTGTTCGACCTGAAGGAAGAGGTCAAGCCGGAAGTGCTGACCCTGGCCCCGGTGGCCGGCTACCAGCACCGCCTGATTTTCGACCTGTATCCGCTCCGGCCGGTCGATCCGATCGCCGCCATGATCGAAAAGGGCGAGTGGAGCACCGAGCCGGCGCCCGCCACGCCCGGCAACCAGGCCCTGGGCGAACCGGTGGCCGGCACGCCGCCGGTGCAGATTCCGACCCCGGCTCCGGTACCTGCGCCAAACGCGCCGCCGGCGCAGCAGAATCCGGTGCCGGACGCGATCGCGCGCATGGAGGCCGAGATGTCGGGCCTGGACGGCACGCCGCCGGCCCAGCCGGTGCAGCCCCCGCCCGCGAAGCCCCTGCCGAAGGCGCCGGCCCAGAAGGTCACGCGCATGGTCACCATCGCGCTCGATCCGGGCCACGGCGGCGAGGATCCGGGCGCGATCGGCGCGCGCGGCAGCCGCGAGAAGGACATCGTGCTGGCCGTGGCCAAGCGCCTCAAGGCCAGGCTGGAGCAGCTGCCCAACACGCGCGTGATGCTGACCCGCGACGGCGACTATTTCGTCCCGCTCGGCACCCGCGTGCAAAAGGCGCGCAAGGTCGACGCCGACCTGTTCGTCTCGATCCACGCGGACGCCTTCGTGTCGCCGACGGCGCGCGGCTCCTCGGTCTTCGTGCTGTCGGAAAAAGGCGCCAGCTCGAGCGCGGCGCGCTGGCTGGCGAACGACCAGAACAAGGCCGACCTGATCGGCGGCGCCAGCTATGCCACCGCCGACAAGCAGCTGGCCGGCGTGCTGTTCGACCTCTCGACCACGGCCCAGATCAACGACAGCCTCAAGCTCGGCAAGGCCGTGCTGGGCGAGATCGGCGGCATCAACCGCCTGCACAAGGCAGCCGTCGAGCAGGCCGGATTCGCGGTGCTGAAGGCGCCGGACATCCCGTCGATCCTGGTCGAGACGGCCTTCATCTCGAACCCGGAAGAAGAAGCGAAGCTGAACGACGACGGCTACCAGAACCAGCTGGCCGACGCCATCACCAAGGGCATCCGCCGCTATTTCGCCGACAATCCGCCGATGGCCAAGAGCCGCCAGACCTGACATGGACCAGACCACCTTCGGGCAGCTGCCCGCGATCCGCATCGCATCGAACGACGGGGCCGAGGCCATCGTCACCCTGTACGGCGCGCACCTGGTTTCGTGGAAAGGCGCGGACGGCGTGGAGCGCATGTTCTGCAGCGCCAGGTCGGCGCTGGACGGCGGCAAAGCCATCCGCGGCGGCGTGCCGGTGATCTTCCCGCAATTCGCGGAGCGCGGCGCCGGCATGCGGCACGGCTTCGCGCGCGTGAGTACCTGGCGCCTGGAAGACAGCGGTGAGGGATGGGCGGTATTTGGACTGCACGAGTCCGACCTGCCGGAACAGCTGGCCGCCGGCTGGCCGCACCGCTTCGCGCTGGCGCTGCGCGTGGCCGTGCGCGGCAACGAACTGGCGATGACGCTCACGGTGCGCAATACCGGCGATGCGCCCTTCCCGTTCGCGGCGGCACTGCATACCTACCACCTGGTGCCGGAGCTGCGCGAGGTGCGCATCGAGGGCGTGGCGGCGCAGACCCTGGCGATCGAGGACAAGCTGGATCAGGTGTACCGGCAGATTGCCGGCGCGATCACGATGGCGACCGGCGAACGGACCGTGACGCTGGAGCAGGAAGGCTTCACGGACGCGGTGGTGTGGAATCCGGGTGCAGTTGATGCCGCGGCGCTGTCGGACATGGAAGACGGGGAATACCGGCGCTTCGTGTGCATCGAGCCGGCCCTGCTCGATCCGCTGACGCTGGCGCCGGGTTCAGCCTGGGAAGGCAGCTACCACATCCGTTAGCCTCCCAACCCCAAGCCCGTCATTCCGGCGAAGGCCGGAATCCAGGTTCGCACGTAGCGACTACGTTCGAAATAAGTAGTGACGCAACAAACTTGGGTCCCGGCCTTCGCCGGGCTTTTCTTTACATCGATTCCTTGATCATCCGTCCATGACTGGCCTGGACCGGCCGCGAATTCAGCGGATACAGCCGCGAGAACAAGGCCATCTGCTGCGGCGACGCCGTCATCGGCTGCTTCATCACCAGCCACAGCACGTCCTCGGTGCAGGGCGGCGTGGTCAAGGAGCCCATGTAGGTGAAGTATTCGCGCTGCTCCGGCAGGATCTCGTTCACATTCAGCACGATCGACGGCGATACCGTCATCTGCTTCTCCAGCGGCAGGTTGTTCCACACGGTCTGGATCATCGGGTTGGCCTTGCCGCGCTCGAGCAGCACCGCCAGCACCGCCAGCTTGCCGTCGTAGCTCTTGTGCACCAGGTGCACCACCATCTCGGTACCCTTGCCGTTGATGCGCTCTTCCGACGGACGGTGGAAGTGGAACTGCTGCAGCTCATAGGTCGTGCTGCCGACCGTGAGGAAGTTGCCGCCGCCGACGTTGACCTGGATCGTGTGGCCGTTGTCGATCTCGTTGAACGAGCTCGGGTGGTAGTCGAAGGCGATCTGCTCCAGGTCGACCTTCATGCCGTCGCGCAGGTCGATCGGCGACTGGCGCTTGCCGGTCGAGCACTTGGCCCAGCTCGAATTGATATTGGCCCAGTTGGCCGGGCCGAATTCGCCGTCGTAGGTCCAGTGGGTGCCGTTCTTCGGCGCGTGTTCCCTGGCGGCGGCCGCGGCGGCGGCCAGGGCTTCCTGCTTGCGCCTGGCGTCCGCGGCCCTGCGGGAGCGGGCGGCGGCCTGGGCGCGCGCTTCCTGCTTGGCGCGCAGCTCGGCCAGCTTCTCGGCGATGCGGACCGACAGGTCGACCTCGGCCTCTTCCTCGGACTTCTGGGCGGCCGCGGGCGGCGGCGTCACGGAGGCCTTCAGGTTGGGCTTGATCGACGCCTTGACGAGCTCCGGCTTGGCTGCCTTGTCAGCCTTGGGAGCGGGATCGTTCGCGCTTGCCGTCGCCGTGACCAGGCTGAGGGCGAACAGTGCGATGAGGTTACGCATGAGGTTCCAGATGAGTGGGCTTACCCCATGCTTATCGGCTCGGGAGCGGCAAAACTTGAGTGCGCTGAAGCAACAAGGCCGCAGAATCTGCGGCCCTGATCAGAGTAACGATCAGCGGCTGAGCATGCGCCGGCTGAACTTCACCAGCCCGCCGATCGCGAGCGGCACGATGGCGGCGCTCACGCCCACCAGCACGATTTCGGTCAGGTGGTCGCGGATGATTGGAATGTTGCCAAAGAAGTAGCCGCCGGTCACCAGGCTGGCGACCCACAGCAGCGCGCCGGCGATGTTGTAGACCTGGAAGCGCGCGCTTGTCATATCGGACACACCCGCCACGAAGGGCGCGAAGGTGCGGACCACCGGCACGAAGCGGGCCAGGACGATGGTCTTGCCGCCGTGCTTTTCGAAGAACTCGTGGGTGCGGGTCAGCGCATCCTTGTTGATCCAGCGGTAGTTGTGCGTAAACATGCGGTGGCCGATGGCCTCGCCGATGTAGTAATTCAGGGTGTTGCCCGTCACGGCCGCCAGTACCAGCAGCCCCATCAGGAGCGGATAGTTCATCTGGCCGGTGGCGCAGAAGGCGCCGGCGATGAACAGCAGCGTATCCCCCGGGAAGAAGAACAGGACCACCAGGCCCGTCTCGCAGAACACGATGGCGAACAGCACCATGTAGACGTAGGTGCCGTACTGGGCAAGCAGGCTGCCCAGCGTCTTATCGACATGCAGGACCATGTCGAAGAGTTGCATCAGATCCATAATTTTCCTAGAGGGTAGCTTTACATCATACCATTAGTCGCTCCATGAAAAGGAGGCCCGGCGCCCCGGTTTCATGCATGCCCGGACAAGCAGATTGATCTTTTGACAGCATTCCGGATTACAATCCGGCGATACCCGACAACAAGGCGGCGCGACCGCAACCAGGAGACCACGCATCATGAGCCCGACCACCCTTCGCACCACCATCGGCCTGGCCCTGCTGGCCTCGACCAGCGTGTTGGCAGCGGCGCCCAAGGCGCCGAAGGAGCTGCCGCCCAAGCCTTCGGTGGCGGACGTGGTCAAGGCGTCCAAGGCCTCGGAATGGCGCCCGCTCGACCCCGAGAACACCATGTACATCGAGCTGCCGGCCGGCCGCGTGGTCATCGAGCTGGCCCCCGCCTTCGCACCGAATACGGCCGCCAACATCCGCGCCCTGGTGCGCGAGCGCTACTTCGACGGCCTGTGGGTCATGCGCGCCCAGGACGGCTTCGTGGTGCAGTGGGGCGACCCGGACGAGGAAAACCCGAAGCCCTTCAAGGCGGCCAAGACGGTCAAGGCCGAGTTCACCGTGCCGATCAAGGGCAGCAGCGGCTTTACCCGCCTGAAGGAGCCGGACGTGTATGCGCCGCAGGTCGGCCACGCGAACGGCTTCCCGGCGGCACGCGACCCGGCCACGGGCGAGACCTGGCTGCCGCACTGCTATGGGATGGTGGGCGTGGCGCGCGACAATGGCGCCGACACCGGGAACGGGTCGCAGCTGTACACCGTGATCGGACATGCGCCGCGCCACCTGGACCGCAACATCACCGTGGTCGGGCGCGTGGTACATGGCATGCCGCTGCTGACCGTCATGCCGCGCGGGACGGCGGCGGCGGGCTTCTACGAGAAGGCCGAGCAGCGTACGCCGATCGCCAGCGTGCGCATGGCGGCGGATGTGCCGGAGGCGGAACGCAGCAAGATTGAAGTCATGCGTACGGATAGCGCGGCCTTCCAGGCGGTCGTGGAGGCGCAGCGCAACCGCGGCGGTCCGTGGACCAAGGTGGCGGCGGGGCATATTGATTTGTGCAATGCGCCGATTCCGGCGAGGGAGCAGAAATAAGCGCTAGTGGTGTGCACATCAACATCAACTTGGGTTCCCGCCTTCGCGGGAATGACGGTCTTCGAGTTAGAGGTGAACTCAACAACGCCATCCCGGCGAAGGCCGGAACCCAAGTTTGCAAGCAGACCACAATCGGCTCCGAATTACCGCCGAGCCTGATCCGCCTCAACCCCGCCGCGATATAATCCCCGCATGAACGCGCCCGTCCTTACCCACCGTCCCATCCAGCAACTCCCCGACCAGCTGATCTCCCAGATCGCCGCAGGCGAAGTGGTCGAGCGGCCTTCGGCCGTGGTCAAGGAACTGCTGGAAAACGCGCTCGATGCGGGCTCGACCCAGATCACCGTGCGCCTGGAGGAAGGCGGCGTCAAGCGCATCGCGATCACCGACAACGGCCGCGGCATCCCGCCCGAGGAATTGCCGCTGGCGCTGTCCCGCCATGCCACCTCGAAGATTGCCTCGCTGACCGACCTCGAGAACGTGTCCACCCTGGGCTTCCGCGGCGAGGCCCTGGCCTCGATCGCGGCGGTGGCCGCCGTGCGCGTCACCTCGCGCACCGCCGGCTCGCCGCATGCCTACGAGATCGTCGGCTCGCACCACGGCACGGTGTCCCCTTCGTCCGGCGCCTTCGGCACCACCATCGACGTCCAGGACCTGTATTTCAATACCCCGGCGCGGCGCAAGTTCCTCAAGTCGGAACAGACCGAATACGCGCACTGCGCCGAAGTCGTGCGCCGCATCGCGCTGGCGCGGCCGGACGTGTCCTTCAGCCTGACCCACAACGGCCGCACCATCGATCACTGGAACGTGAGCGAGCCTGCCAAACGCAGCGCCCAGATCCTCGGCGGCGATTTCGCCGAAGCGCGCCTGGCCCTGGACCAGTCGGCCGGCCCGCTGCGCCTGCACGGCTACGTCGGCCTGCCGACCGCGTCGAAGGCGCGCGCCGACGGCCAGTTCTTCTACGTGAACGGCCGCTTCGTACGCGACAAGCTGCTGGTGCACGCGGTGCGCGCCGCCTACCAGGACGTGCTGCACGGCGACCGCTTCCCGTCCTATGTGCTGGCGCTCGAACTCGACCCGGCGCTGGTGGACGTCAACGTGCACCCGTCCAAGATCGAAGTGCGCTTCCGCGACAGCCGCGCCGTGCACCAGTTCGTGTTCCACGCGGTGCAGCGCACCCTGGCGCAGACCTCGGCCACCGCGCACGGCAGCGCGCCGGCGCCGGTCAGCGCCGCCGAGATCAAGCCGTCCGGCACCCCGGCCTGGCAGCCGCGCCCGCACGAGCAGACCTCGTTCGGCGCCCAGCTGTCCCCGACCTTCTCGCCTTCCCCCTTCCCGGCCGGCAGCCGCTGGGACGAGCCGCGCGCAGGCGTGGTGCAAAGCACCGCGGCCTACGGCGCCCTGTTCGCCGCAAACGAATCCTCGCGGCCGGCCACCCCTGAGCCTTCGCCGGCGAACGTGCCGCTGTCGGCCTCGGACCGCCCGCTGTCGAACGAGGACTTCCCGCTCGGCTTCGCGCTGGCCCAGCTGCACGGCATCTACATCCTGGCCCAGAACACCAAGGGCCTGGTGCTGGTCGACATGCACGCGGCGCACGAGCGCATTCTCTATGAACAGCTCAAGCACGCGCTGGACGCGCGCCTGGACGGCCAGGAAGAGATGCAGGTCCAGTCGATGCTGATCCCGGTCACCTTCTACGCCGACGCCGTCGAAGTGGCGACGGCCCAGGACCACGGGGACACGCTCAAGGCGCTCGGTTTCGACATCGCCGCGCTCTCGCCCACCACGCTGGCGGTGCGCTCGGTGCCGTCGCTGCTGAAGAACGCCGACGCCCAGACCCTGGCGCGCGACGTGCTGCGCGACGTGCGCGAATTCGGCGGCTCGCGCGTGCTGGTCGAGCGCCGCAACGAACTGCTGGGCACCCTCGCCTGCCACACGGCGGTGCGCGCCAACCGCATCCTCTCCACGCCGGAGATGAACGCGCTGCTGCGCCAGATGGAAAGCACGGAGCGCGCCGACCAGTGCAACCACGGCCGCCCCACCTGGGTCCAGCTCGAAATCTCCGCGCTCGACAAGCTCTTCCTGCGCGGTCAATGATGGCGACAATGAAGAAACCGATGGCGGTGGCCATCATGGGCCCGACCGCGTCCGGCAAGACCGCGGCGGCGCTGGCGATCGCGCGCGAACATCCGGTGGAGATCATTTCGGTCGACTCGGCCCTGATCTACCGCGAGATGGACATCGGCACCGCCAAGCCGACAGCGGAAGAGCTGGCCAGCGTGCCCCACCACCTGATCGACATCCTCGACCCGCTCGACGCGTATTCGGTGGCGCAGTTCAGCGCCGACACCATCCGCCTGGCGGGCGAGATCCAGGCGCGCGGCAAGCTGCCGCTGCTGGTGGGGGGCACGATGATGTACTTCAAGGGCCTGGTCGACGGCCTGGACGACTTGCCCACCGCCGACCCGCAAGTGCGCGCCGCGATCGCGGAAGAAGCCGCGCGCATCGGCTGGCCCGGCATGCACGCCAAGCTGCGCACGCTGGACCCGGTCACGGCCGACCGCCTGGCCCCGAACGACGCCCAGCGCATCAACCGCGCGCTGGAAATCATCGAACTGAGCGGCAAGCCGATGTCGGAGCTGCTGGCGCGCCGCGCCAAGCCCGAACTGCCTTTCGAGCTGCTGTCCTTCGCCCTGGAGCCGTCGGACCGCAGTGTCCTGCATCGGCGCATCGCGCTGCGCTTCGACCAGATGCTGGGAACGAGCGACGACGCGGGCCTGGTGGCGGAAGTGCAGCGCCTGCGCGCGCGCGGCGACCTGGATCCCTCCCTGCCTTCGATGCGCTGTGTCGGCTACCGCCAGGCCTGGGAATACCTCGACGGCCGCATCGACCGCGCCGGCTTGCGCGAAACGGGCATCGTGGCCACGCGCCAGCTGGCCAAGCGCCAGCTCACCTGGCTGCGCGCGATGCCGGAGCGGATCGTGCTCGACTGCCTGGGCCCGGACCCGGCGCCGGCCATGTTGGCCCACTTGTCGAACTTGCACAATTGACATTGGCGGAGTGTGCATCGCGTCGGATCCACGCGACAGGTTTTTTCCAAATGTAAATTTCCTGTGGTAATGTGCATCAGTCCGTTAGCATTCCCGCTGACCAGCAATATGGTGGCACGCCACCGCCTCCCGCATGACGACTTCATTCTTCCGCTTTGGCTTCATCGCCGCGGCTGCAGCGCTGCTCGCAGCCTGTTCCAGCACCCCGACCGTCGCACCGTCGAAAACCATCCCGGGCGCCGTGCCGTCCAAGTATTACCTGAACGATGGTCCCATGAAAGGCATTACCCAGGAGATGGTCGACGCCCTCCCCGAGCCGGTGCCGAAACGCGAGCCCCTGAACAAGTGGGCCAAGCGGCCCTATGAAGTACTTGGCAAGAAATTCACGCCGATGACCGAACTGGCGCCCTTCAAGCAGCGCGGAAAGGGTTCCTGGTACGGCACGCGCTACCACGGCAAGAAGGGCTCGATCGGCGAGCCCTACGACATGCTGCAGCTGACTGCGGCGCATCCCACCCTGCCGCTGCCCTCCTACGCCCGCGTCACCAATCTCGAGAACGGCAAGAGCGTGGTGGTGCGCCTGAACGACCGCGGTCCCTTCCTGCATGACCGCATCATCGACCTGTCCTACGCGGCTGCAATGCGGCTCGGCTATGCCGGCAAGGGCAGCGCGGACCTGGAAGTCGAGCTCCTGCTTCCCTGAATTTCGGGTATGCTGGGTCCCTCGCGCCTGATGCGACGCTTTTTTGCACCACGGCACAAGATCCAACCTTGACAGGGAACGAGGCAGCCGCGATAATGCCTGCCGTTGCGGTGATATAGCTCAGTTGGTTAGAGCACAGCACTCATAATGCTGGGGTCGGTGGTTCAAGTCCACCTATCA
>CAMPHU010000073.1 GCA_946886065.1 uncultured Massilia sp.
GTGGTGCACGCGGCGCCGGTGGCGCAGCCTGCTTCGCCTCCGCCTCCGCAGATGGCGCCTCCCGCCCCGCCGCCGCGCCCGAGCATGCCGCCGCCCCAGGCCGTCGCTCCGCCGCCACGCGCCATGCCGGTGCAGGCCGAGCCTTCTCCGGCGCCGGCAACGGTCCGCGCCCGCGCCGAGCAGCGCGTGCAGCCTGGCGAGCGCGGCGTGCGCCCGCAGGAGCGCTGACGCGCAACAGGCGGCTCAGGCCGGGACGGAGGCGAAGCCCGTACGCAGGCTAGCCTCCTTCCCTGCCCGCGCCGTCGTCCAGCAGCATGCAGCCGGCAGTCGTGGTCGCGATCAGCTCCGCGCCGCAACCTGTCTTCATGCCTTCCAGCGCGGCGCCGATGCCGCCGATGCCGTGCGTGCGCACTCCCTCGACGATGGGGAATTCGCCGCCGCACTGGGGACAGGAGGTCATGTGGCCGCGCTGGGCGACCGGCCGGCCGTTGACCCGGATAAATTCGTTTCCTTCGAGGACTTCGCCGCCGTGCGAGGTGGGATCGCCCTTCAGGATCAATGCGCGCATCATGGCTCGCTCCTTCGGAAAGCTTCCACTCTAGGATTGCGCGCACAGGGCGGCTTGATGACGCACAAGCGTACAGGGCCCCTGCGTCAGCGACGTGTATGTCCCGCTATGTCCCCAAGAGATGGGAGTAGTTCAGGCCGGCAATGCGCCGGCCTTTTTTTTCGCCGATCCGGCACCATCTACGGGTTTGGCTACAATGCCACCCTTTAGAAGACAGGACTAGGACCATGGACCCGAAAGAATCCCTCATCGAATACCCGAGCGACTTCCCGATCAAGGTGATGGGCGCCACGCATGCGGATTTCGCCGCGGCGATCATCGAGGTCGTGAAGGTGTACGACCCGACCTTCGACGAAGGCAAGCTGCAGAGCCGTCCTTCGGCGAAGGGCAACTACACCGGCTTGACCTGCACCGTGCGCGCCACCAGCCGCGAGATGCTGGACGACGTCTACCGCGCCCTGTCCTCGCACCACATGGTGAAGATGGTTCTCTGAAGGATCGTGCCGGGAAAGCGGCCCCGTCGGCGCAAGGAATCGCGCTGGCTTATAATGACGGGGCCGCCCATATTCCCGATTGATACCTTCATGTCATCGACCCGTCCCGCCGCGCCGGTCATCCGCGAACTCGGCCGCGCCGACTACGAACCCACCTTCGCCGCCATGCGCGCCTTCACCGACGCGCGCACGCCGGACACCCAGGACGAGCTGTGGATCGTCGAGCACCCGCCCGTCTTCACCCTGGGCCTGGGCGCCGACCGCGCCCACGTGCTGGCGCCGCACGACGTCCCGGTGGTGCAGACCGACCGTGGCGGCGAGGTGACTTACCACGGTCCCGGACAGGTCGTTATCTATTTGCTCATGGATCTGCGCCGCAACAAGCCGGGCGGCAAGCTGTATGCCCGCCAATTTGTTGCGAAAATCGAACAAGCGGTGATTGATGTGCTGGCGGCGTATAATCTTGCGGGTGAACGCGTTGCCGGCGCGCCCGGCATCTACATGGCGGACGGTCCGCGCAAGGGCGCGAAGATCGCCGCGCTCGGCCTGAAGGTGCGCGGCAACGGCTGCACCTACCATGGCGTGTCGCTGAACGTGGCCATGGACCTGGCGCCGTTCACGTGGATCAACCCCTGCGGTTATTCCGGCCTGGCCACGGTCGACATGCGCACCATGGGCGTCGAAGCGCCGCTGGCCGACGTCCAGCAGGCCCTGGCGCGCGAACTGGTGCGCCAGCTGGCCACCAGCGATATCGCCAGCGAGTTGGCCAGCGAAGTGGCCACCAGCGGCGAGCTCGTTCCCGAACAAACCAACTGAACGCCCTCCGGGGCCTACGCCAAATGACTTCCGAAATCGACAACGGCAACGCCGCCGCCTCCGCCTACAACGCCAGCGAAAAGCAGAAGGGCGCCAGCAAGACGTCGCGCATCCCGATCAAGATCATTCCGATCGCCGAGACCGAGCGCCTGAAGAAGCCGGACTGGATCCGCGTGAAGGCGGCGACCGCTTCCTCGCGCTTCTACGAGATCAAGGACATCCTGCGCGCCAACAACCTGGTGACGGTGTGCGAGGAAGCCAGCTGCCCGAACATCGGCGAATGCTTCGGCAAGGGCACCGCGACCTTCATGATCATGGGCGACAAGTGCACCCGCCGCTGCCCGTTCTGCGACGTCGGCCACGGCCGTCCGGACCCGCTGGACGTGAACGAGCCGGGCAACCTGGCCAAGACCATCGCCGACCTGCGCCTGTCCTACGTCGTGATCACGTCGGTCGACCGCGACGACCTGCGTGACGGCGGCGCCGGCCACTTCGTCGAGTGCATCACCAAGACCCGTGCGCTGTCGCCGAACACCAAGATCGAAGTGCTGGTGCCGGACTTCCGCGGCCGCCTGGAAAAGGCCCTGAACATCTTCGCCGACGGCCTGCCGGACGTGATGAACCACAACCTGGAAACCGTGCCGCGCCTGTACAAGGAAGCGCGCCCGGGCGCCGACTACAAGCACTCGCTGGTGCTGCTGCGCGACTTCAAGAAGATGTACCCGAGCGCGGTCACCAAGTCGGGCCTGATGGTGGGCCTGGGCGAGACCGACGAAGAGATCCTGGAAGTGATGCGCGACATGCGCGAGCACGACATCGACATGCTGACCATCGGCCAGTACCTGGCGCCGTCGAACTCGCACCTGCCGGTGCGCCGCTACGTGCACCCGGACACCTTCAAGATGTTCGAAGAGAAGGCCTACGAAATGGGCTTCGTGCACGCCGCGGTGGGCGCGATGGTGCGTTCGTCGTACCACGCCGACCAGCAGGCGCACGACGCGGGCGTCGCCGCATAATCCAGGTGTTATCCGGGCATCGAAAGGGACGGCGCTGCCGTCCCTTTTTCCGTTCTGCATTGGAACGAGGTATCTGCCGCATCCACGCTATAGTGATAACAAGAAGACATCGTTCAAACGACCATGAGTGAGCACCGAGACCACCCTCCTTCCGACAACACCGAAGACGACGACGCCTGGCTGGAGCGCGAACTCCAGCTGGACCGCCGCGGCATCGAGCTGGTCAAGATGGAAGGCCGCGTCTTCCTGCGCTTCTCCGGTGAGGTCCGCTACGAAGGCCTGCGCGTGCCCTACCGCCTGGTGCCGGCGCGCGGCGTGCTGGCCAAGCCGAGCAAGTGGCGCAAGATGGACCTGCCGGCGCGCCGCGCGCTGATCGAGGAACGCACCACCGAAGACGCCATCGCGCGCCTGCATGCCGATACCGAGGAGTTCGTCCAGGACATCGCCGGGGACGCCGACGAATTCGGCTGGAACCCCATGCTCTTCCTCGACGTGCTGGATGAACTCGAAACGTCGGAGCCCGCCGAATTCGTGTTCCAGCGCATCTCGCAGCGCCTGACCCATGCGGTCGAGCGCGAGCAGGAAGAGCGCCACGCCGCGCGCACCAAGGAAAGTATCAACCTGGCCGAGTACCCGCAGTCCTTCGAAGTGGCCAGCCGCATGCCGCGCAAGTTCATCGCGCTGCTCGGCCCCACCAATTCCGGCAAGACCCACCGCGCAATGGAGGAGCTGGCCAAGGCCTCCAGCGGCGTCTACCTGGCCCCGCTGCGCCTGCTGGCGCTGGAAAACTACGAGCGCCTGCAGGCCGCGCGCCCGCACGGCAAGGAAATCAAGGTCAGCCTGATCACGGGCGAGGAACGCCGCCTGGCCGAAGGCGCGACCCACGTGGCCAGCACGGTCGAGATGCTGGACACCAAGCGCCAGGTCGAAGTGGCCGTGATCGACGAGATCCAGATGCTGGCCGACCGCGACCGCGGCGCCGCCTGGACCACGGCCGTGTGCGGTGCGCCGGCGGCGACGGTGTACCTGGTCGGCGCGCCGGAAGCGCGGCGCGCGATCGAGGCGCTGGCCGAGCGCCTGGAAGTGCCGCTCGAAGTGCACGTGCTCAAGCGCATGGCGCCGCTGGCGATGGAGCCTGCGCCCGTGCGCAAGCTGTCCAACCTGCGCCGCGGCGACGCGGTGATCGCCTTCTCGCGGCGCGACGTGCTGATGTGGCGCGACATGATCACCGAGAAGGGCCTGTCGGTGGCGACCGTCTACGGCAACCTGTCGCCGGAAGTGCGGCGCGCGCAAGCCGAGCGCTTCCGCGAAGGGCAGGCCGATATCGTGGTCGGCACCGATGCGCTGGCGATGGGCCTGAACATGCCGATCGCGCGCATCGTGATGACCACCGCCGTCAAGTACAACGGTGTCGAGGAAGAAGAGATTTCGGCCGCGCTGGCCAAGCAGATCGCCGGCCGGGCAGGGCGCTATGGCGTGCACGAGGAAGGTTTTGTCGCGGGCTACGACGACGAGACCCATTCGGTGATGCGCTCGCTGATGAAGGAAAAGATCCCGCCGGTGCCGGCCACCGGCTTCGCGGTGGCGCCTTCGCTGGAGCAGCTGCACCGGATTTCGTCGGTGACGGGCGAGACCTCGCTGGTGAAGCTGCTCAAGCGTTTTGTGCACAACATCGACGTGCCGGACGGTTTCTTCTACCCGCGCATCACCGAGGAGCAGAACGAGCGCGCGGAATGGCTGGATACCTTGCCACTGTCGGTGGCGGAGAAGTTCATGCTGTCCCTGGTGCCGATCTCGAGCAAGGTGCCGATGCTGCAGGGCGCCTGGGAACACTGGGCGCTGTCGCTGGCCAAGAAGAAGGTGTGCAAGCTGACGCCGAATCCGCAGCAGCTGTTCTACATGAATTTGCAGGAGGTCGAGGATACCTGCCGCATGTACTCGGCGTATGCGTGGCTGGGGTATCGGGAGCAGGAATTTTTTCCGAGTATCGAACAGGCGCAGGAACTGGCGCGCGAAGCCTCGGAGCGGGTGGATTCGCTGCTGCAGCAGCAGAATGCGGCGGCGAGGCAGCGGCGTGGCGAGAAGAGCGGGCGCCGGCGGCGTTAAGCGTTCCGGGCTGCTCGGGCAAACTTGGGTCCCCGCCTTCGCGGGGATGACGTGCAAGTGCAGATGACTGCCAAGCCTCTTTCGGCCCGCTCCTTCAAAACGTCATCCCCGCGAAGGCGGGGACCCAAGTTTAGATGGGCAGCCCACAGATTCGAGTACACCCTCCAGCGTAAACACCCCACACCGTGTACGATCCCGCTTTTGCACTAACGAAGCGACAACATCGTGACCACCAAGCACACCCCCGATTCCTTCAACCAGTTCGGCTCCACCTTCCTCCCCGGCCACCTGGGCATCCGCATCACCGAAGTCAGCCCCGGCAAGGTCGCGGCCGAGATGAAGGTCGAACCCTTCCACCTGGCCCCCAACGGCTACCTGCACGCCGGCAGCGTCGTGACCCTGGCCGACACCTGCGCCGGCTACGGCTGCATCAGCAACCTGCCGGAAGGCGCCCAGAGCTTCACCACCATCGAACTGAAATCGAACCACCTGGGCACCGCGCGCGAAGGCGTGATTAGCTGCGTCGCCACGGCCGTTCACCTCGGCCGTACGACCCATGTATGGGATGCGACGGTCATCGACCAGGCTAGCGGCAAGACGATCGCCCTGTTCCGCTGCACCCAGATGCTGCTCTACCCCAAAGCCTGAAATCAGCCGGCGGCGAGTTCTTTCTGCAGCAGCGCATGCAGCTGCGGGAACTCCGGCTCGCCGACATAACGCTTGATGATCCGCCCCTGCTTGTCGATCACGAAGGTGGTCGGTGTCAGGCTGACGTCGCCGAACTGTTTGGCGATGTCGCCGGCGGAGTCGATCGCCACCTTGAACGGCAGCTTGCGCGTCTCGGTGAAGTTCAGCACGTAGTTGGGCGGGTCGTACTGCATCGCCACGGCGACGAACTCCAGTCCCTGGCCCTTGAACTTGTTGTAGGTCTCGACCATCGCCGGCATCTCCTTGACGCAGGTGACGCAGGACGTGGCCCAGAAATTCACCATCACCACCTTGCCGCGCAGCGAAGCGGTCGAGATCTTCTCGCCGTCGATGCCGATGAAGGTGACGTCGGGCGCCGGCGTGCTGCTGCTGTAGGAGGCATAGCCGACGCCGGCCAGCGCGAGCACTACCGCGGCGATGGCGGCAGGCTTGACCCAGGAACGGGAAGAGGTAGGAGCGGTCATGGTCGATGCGGATAAAAAAACGGCAGGACCATTATAGTCCCGCCGCCGTTTCAGGTTTCGTTCATTGCAGCTTACAGGGTCGGCTGGGCGTTCTTGTCCAGGAGCTTGACGTCTTCTTCGCTGATGTATTCGAAGACCTTCACCACACGGTTCACGCCCGACACGCCCTTGGCGACGTCGGCGGCGATGTTGCCTTCGCGCGGGGTGACGAGGCCCTGCAGGTAGACCACGCCGCGCTCGGTCGTGACCTTGAACGAATTGGCCGACACGGTCTTCATGTCGACCAGGCTGGCCTTGACCTTGGTGGTGATCAGGGCGTCGTTCGAACGCGAGGTGTAGCTCGACGGGCCGGCGATTTCCAGTTCGTTGGTCACCGACACCACGTTGGCGATGGCGCGCACTTCGCGCTCGACCGCCTGCTTCATCGCTTCGTCGCGCACTTCGCCGGTCAGCAGGACGCGGCGGTTGTAGCTGGTGACGTTGACGTGGCCGTTCTCGCCGGTGATCTGCTGCATCTTCAGCTCGGCCTTGACCGTGATCGACTTGTCCTCGGTCTGCATGCCCAGGGTGCGGCGGTCCAGCGAGGCCATCACGCCGGTGGCGGCGCCGCCCGCGACCAGGGCGACGCAACCCTGCAGGGAAGCCAGCAGGGCCGAGCCCAGGACAACTTTCGTCAACAGCACGGCCATGGGCCGGCGCGCATTACGCATTCTCATCTCCTCCGAACAGCGCGACGTCGATACCGTCGCAAATACAGTGAATGGCAAGCAGGTGCACTTCCTGGATGCGCGCGGTGCGGGCATGCGGGACATTGATGTGCACGTCGGCGTCGGTCAGCAGTTTGCCGAGCGCGCCGCCGTCCTTGCCGGTAAAGGCCACGATGCGCATTTCGCGCTCCAGCGCCGCCTCGACCGCCGCCAGCACGTTGGCCGAGTTGCCCGAGGTCGAAATCGCCAGCAGCACGTCGCCCGCCTGGCCGAAGGCCTGCACCTGCTTCGAGAAGATCTCCTTGAAGCTGTAGTCGTTGCCCACCGCCGTCATGATCGAGGTATCGGTGGTCAGTGCGATCGCCGGCAGCGGGAAGCGCTCGCGCTCGAAGCGCCCGACGAGTTCGGCAGCAAAGTGCTGGCAGTCGGCGGCGGAACCGCCGTTGCCGCATGCCAGGATCTTGTTGCCGTTGGACAGGGCGGAGAACATCAGTTCGACCGCCTGCGAAATGGATGGGGACAGAGCCGCGGCCGACTTCATTTTCAGGTCGGCGCTCTCCTGGAAGTGAGCGAGGATGCGTTGAGTGTTCATAGCCGACGATTATAGTGCAGTGGCAAGCGCAGGCGGGCAATGACGGTAAAAATTGCTTACATTTCAATGACCTTAGTTAATCACGTCGCGCAACCACTCGATCTGCTCGCCGTCGATGGCGATCACGTCGAAACGGCAGGGTGGGGTGACGGGAAAACGCAACAGGTAGACCTGGGCCGCGCGGGTCAGGCGGCGGATCTTGGCGGGGGTGATGCTGGCGGCGGCTCCGCCATGTTCGGCGCCGCTGCGCTGGCGCACCTCGACGAACACGAGGGAAGCGCCGTCGCGCATGATCAGGTCGATTTCGCCGGCCTTGCAGCGGAAGTTCTGCTCGACCGGCGTCAGGTGGTGGCGCTTGAGGTAGGCGAGGGCGGCCTGTTCCCAGCCCTGGCCCTGGGCCTGCCGTAATGACAGGCGCCCGAGCCACATGTCAGCGCCCGAACGCCGCTTGTTCGAACACGCCGCCGTCGCGGTACACGACGCCGGATTCAATGCGGCGGAACACCGGCGCAGATCCTCCCATGTCGATCTTCAGGCGGCCGGTCACGCCGTCGACCTCGAACACGCTGCCCGGGCGCAGGGCCAGCTCGCGCGCGATACGGAAAGCGTCGATGCCGAGCGCGTACAGACGCTGCGTGTCGACGCCTTCGTTGCCGGTCCAGCGCGGATAGACGCTGACCGAGGGATGGTCGGGCTGCACGGCCCAGGGCAGGTCGAGGATGCGCACGCCGGCCAGTTCCGGTGCGGACACGCCGGGATCGCGGCCCGGGTTGACCGAGGCGGTGCCATAGGTCGGCAGCGAGGTGCCGAGCGCGCTGCGCACCTGGCGCAGCTGCACGGCGTCGAGCGCCGCATACACCAGCTGCGGCGGATCGGTCTGCAGGCGCGCGCGCAGGTCGGCCAGCGCATTGCCATCGACATAGCCGTCGGCGATCGGCAGTTCGGCCAGCGCATGCGTGTTGCCCAGCTGCGACCAGCGCGCGGCGAAGGCGCCGGACAGGCGCTGCTGCCAGGCGGCCGGCCCGGTGACGATCAGGGCGCGGCCGCCCGGTTGTTCGGCGGCGGCCCAGTCGGCGACCTGGCGCGCTTCGTCCTCGAGCGACAGGCCGATGACCAGCATCTGGCGCGGCAGCGGGCCGCCGGTTTGCGGATGGTTCAGGGCGATGGTCGGTTTGCGGACACTGCCGCTGGACGCCAGCGCGGCCACGGCGGAGCGGGCCAGCGGGCCGACCACGATGTCGTTCTGTTCGGCCGCGCGCGCATAGGCGTCGAGCGTGGCCTGGGTGGAGTCGCCGGTGGGCACCACGTTGACCGTGACGCCCGCGCGGTCGCGCTCCCAGGCGGCCATGAAGCCGGCGCGCAGCGCTTCGGCCGGCTGCGCCAGGGCTTGCGATTCGAGCGGCAGCAGCAAGGCAATGCGCGCGCCCGGGCCGGCGCCCAGCGGCGCCGCCGACGTGCCGTCGGCGCGCGGCGGCAGTTCGACCGGGCTGGTACGGACGCCCGAGTCACGAGGAGGTGGCGGGGTATAACTCGGTTCGACAGGCGGCGCACTTGTCACCGGCGCCGTGGGCGCGCACAATCCGCCCGGTACGCCGCAGCCGGTATCGGGTGGCAAGGGCGTGCTGCCGCAGGCGGCCAGCAGGCTCACGGCAGCAACGGCAAACAGGCCCTTGAGATTTTTCTTCTTCAGCATCGGAATCCCTTTTATGACAGAACAGCAGACCATCGACATCGCCCGGCTTCCCGTCATGGGCGAGGCGGCCCAGCAGTCCTATCCTACCGCAACGCTGTATGTCGTGGCTACACCGATCGGCAACGTCACCGACATCACGCTGCGCGCCCTGCACCTGCTGGCGCTGGCCGATGTCGTGGCTTGCGAAGACACGCGCAAGACGGGGGCCTTGCTGCAGCGCTTCGGGCTGAACAAGCAGACCATTGCCGCGCACCAGCACAACGAGCGCGAGGTGGCGGACAAGATCGTCGAGCGCCTGCATGCGGGCCAGCGCGTGGCCCTGGTTTCCGATGCGGGCACGCCGGCGGTGTCCGATCCCGGCGCGCGCATCGTCGATGCGGTGCGCAAGGCCGGGCTGAACGTGGTGCCGCTGCCGGGTCCGTCGGCGGCGGTTACCGCGCTGTCCGCGAGCGGCCTGGTGAACGACCGCTTCCACTTCGTCGGTTTCCTGCCGGCCAAGTCCAAGCAGCGCGAGGCGGCGCTGGCGCCCTTGGCGCGCGAGGCCTCGACCCTGGTGTTCTACGAGGCGCCGCACCGGATCGTCGATTGCGTCGAGGCCTTGATGGCGGCCTTCGAGCCGACCCGCCAGGTGGTGTTCGCGCGCGAGCTGTCCAAGCTGTTCGAGGAAGTGCACCGCTGCGCGCTGGGCGAGGCGCTGGCCTGGGTCAAGGCGGACCAGCACCGCGAGCGCGGCGAGTTCGTGGTGCTGGTGGAAGGTGCGGTGGCCGAGACCGACGAGCAGGATGCGGAGGCGGAGCGCGTCCTGCAGATCCTGCTGACCGAGTGCAGCGTCAAGCAGGCGGCGAACCTGGCGGCGCAGATCACGGGGCGCAAGAAGAACGCCTTGTATGAGCGCGCCTTGCAGATCAAGGGCGAGTAAGGGTTTACCACTTACAGCCGCTGTTTTTCTTGTCCATCATCAGATACAGCGGCGCCAGCAGGCCGCCCGGGATGCCATCCTTGCAATTCGGCCGCTTGGCCTTGCTGATGGCGCGGGCCAGCTTCGATTCGGTCTGTAGCGGTTCCTCCGGAAATTGCGCCAGGGCGGTCCCTTCCTTGCCGGGATCGCGCAGGTGCGCGTTCGCGCGTGCAATCCTCCGCGCAGCTTCCATATCGAACCTGGGAGTTTCTTCCGGCGGTGTTTCCGGCTGTTCGACAACGAACGTGTCCGCTGCTTTTTCCGGCGTTTTCGGTACGGCGATGAGTTTCTTCCGTGGCGCGGCGCGCGCGGGCCTGGAAGCGGCGGCCGTTTGCGGCGGCGCCAGGCGTTGCGGCGGTTCCGGTGGCGGGGGAGGGCGGATCGTGACGGCGATCGGCGTCGGTGCATCGGGCGTGAACACGGGCGCCGGTCCCCGGCCGCGGTAGCCGAGCACCAGCAGCAGGTGCACGGCGAGCGACACGGCGATGCCGAGGAGCAGCCGCCCGTTTGCCGGGCGGTCGGCGTAGGATGCTGTCAAAGTCATCATACGGTCACCTCATCTGTGTCGAAGAATGCGACAAGTTGCCGTATTTTGCCGCGAAACCTTGACCGGGTCACGCCGAAAGGCTATGATCTGTCTTCTCGGAGTGTAGCGCAGCCCGGTAGCGCATCTGGTTTGGGACCAGAGGGTCCAAGGTTCGAATCCTTGTACTCCGACCAAGATTCAAAGAAAAGGCCGACAGTGAAAGCTGTCGGCCTTTTTCTTTTTCGTGGTGTGCGAGCAAACTTGGGGCCCGACCTTCGCCGGGACCCAAGTTTGCATGCAGGCCCGGACTCAACCAGCGCGTTTCGCCGCCAACGCATTCCCCGCCCGGCTCACACTCTTGCGCCCGAGCTTCTCGGAAATGAACAGCCCCGCATCCACGATCTGATCCAGGTCCACGCCGGTTTCGATCCCGAGCCCGTGCATCAGGTACAGCACATCCTCGGTCGCCACATTTCCCGTCGCGCCCTTGGCATATGGACACCCCCCCAGCCCCGCCACCGACGAGTGGAAGATCGCCACACCCACTTCCATGGCCGCGTAGATGTTGGCCAGCGCCTGCCCATACGTATCATGGAAATGCCCCGACAGCTTCTCGATCGGGAACTCCTGCGCCGCCCGCAGCATCACAGCCTGGGTCTTGCGCGCGGTCGATACGCCGATGGTGTCCGCGATATCGATCTCGTCGCAGCCCAGGTCGCGCATGCGCGCCACCACGTCGCCCACCGCATCCAGCGGCACTTCGCCCTGGTACGGGCAGCCGAACGCGGTGCTGATCGACCCGCGCAGGCGCAGGCCGTGGTCCTTGGCGGCCCTGGCCACCGGCTCGAAGCGCTTGATCGACTCGGCGATCGAGCAGTTGATGTTTTTCTGCGAGAAGGCTTCCGAAGCCGCGCCGAACACCACCACTTCGTCCGCCTTGCCGGCCAGGGCCAGCTCGAAACCCTGCATGTTCGGCACCAGGGCCGAATAGATCACGCCCGGCAGGCGCTCGATGCGCGCCATGACGTCGGCGCTGGTGGCCATCTGCGGCACCCACTTGGGGGACACGAAGGCGGCCGCCTCCACGTTGGCGAAGCCGGCGCGCGCCAGGCGCTCCACCAGTTCCACCTTGATGTCGGCGGACAGCGCCTCTTTCTCATTCTGCAGGCCGTCGCGCGGCCCCACTTCCACGATCTTGACCTTCTTCGGCAGGCCGGGCTGTTGAATCATTTCAGTATCCTAAATTGCGGTCGACCACGTCGCCGACCGGTTGGCCGTTCTCCAGCGCCGCGATCTTCTCGGCGATCTGGCGCACGGCGTCAGGGCGCATGGTGAGCGCCGAAATATGCGGGGTGATGCTGATGCGCGGCTCGTTCCAGAACGGGTGCGGCGCCGGCAGCGGCTCGTGCCGGAACACGTCCAGCGTGGCGCCGGCGATGTGTCCGGAACGGATCAGGGTCATCAGGTCCGGCTCGGCGATGATGGCGCCGCGCGACACGTTGATCAGGTAGGCGCCCGGCAGCAGCTTGCCCAGGTTGTGGCGGTCGAGCAGGTTGGCCGTCTCCGCCGTGAGCGGCAGCAGGCAGACCAGCACGCGGGTGCCGCGCAGGAAGGGTTCGAGCTGCTCCATGCCGGCATAGGTCTCGACGCCGGGGATGCTCTTGGGCGTGCGGCTCCAGCCCAGCACCGGGAAGCCGAAATGGCGCATGGCCTCGACCACCGGCATGCCGAGCCGGCCCAGGCCCATGACGCCGATCGAAAAATCTTCCTTGGCGATGTGCGGCAGCGGATGCCAGGCGCCGTGCCTGGCCTGCTGCTCGTACTCGTCGAAACGGCGGAAGTAGCGCAGCACCGCGTGCGCCACGTATTCGGCCATCTGCACGCCCATGCCGGCGTCGCCCAGGCGCACCAGCGGCACCTTGGGCAGGGTTTCGCCGAACTTGAGCAGGGCGTCGACGCCGGCGCCCATCAGGAAGACCGCCTTAAGCTGGGACTGCGGCGAAAGCTGCTCCAGCAGGGCCGGGGCAGGATTCCACAGGACTGCATAGTCGCAGGGGGCGAGGACTTCGCCCTCCTTCCAGGCCACCGTCTCGGCCTGCGGCATGATGCTTGCGAATTCGCGCACCCACGGCTCGATGACACCGTCGCCCCGGTACAGCAGTATGCGCATGTCTCCCCCTCGTTTTTATTTTGAGTTGGTTTACGCCGCCTTGAATGCCAACAGCGGCGCGCCATCCGCCACCTGGTCGCCGACCTGGTACAGCACTTCTTCCACCAGGCCGTCGCTCGGCGCGGAAATCGTGTGCTCCATCTTCATCGCTTCCATGATCACGAGCGGCTCGCCCTTCTTCACTTCCTGGCCGGACGAAGCCATCACCGCGACCACCTTGCCCGGCATCGGGGCGGTCAGGCGTCCGCCCGCGGCTTCCTGCTCGCCGGCGTGCGCCATCGGGTCATTGTACGACAGGGTGAAGTGGCGGCCACCGGTAAATACGTGGAACAGCTCGCCGTCGCGGCGTACGCAGCCGTGCAGCGAGGTCTCGCCCACGCGCAGCGACAGCTCGGCGCCGTCCTGGGCGACCAGTTCCACACGCTGGCGCTGGCCGTCGAGGTCGATCTCCCAGCCGTCGTGGCGGTAGGTCAGGCCCACCTGGTAGGCGCCGCCTTCGTCGCTCAGCGACAGGACGCGGCGGTAGTCGCCGTTCATGCGCCAGCCGCGTGCCTGGGCCCATGGTTCGGCCGGGTTGGCGCGCGGATCCTGACTGCGGACGGTCTCGCCGAGCGACAGCGACAGCGCCGCCAGGGCCAGCGCGCCCAGCGGGGCGGCGCTTGGGGTCGGGAACAGGCTGGCGCCGTGACGGTCGATCAGGCCGGTGTCCAGGTCGGCGGTGGAGAAGGCTTCGCCCTCGACCAGGCGCTTGAGGAAGGCGATGTTGGTGGCCAGGCCGACGATGCGGAACTCGGCCAGGGCCTGCGACAGGCGCGCCAGGGCCTGGGTGCGGTCGGCGCCCCAGACGATCAGCTTGGCGATCATCGGGTCGTAGAAGGGCGAGATCGCATCGCCTTCGCGCACGCCGGAGTCGACGCGCACCGCGGCAGGATTGGCGCCGTCGGCGCCCAGCTCGAACTCGACGGCGCGCGGGGTGTCCATGTGGCGCAGGGTGCCGATCGAGGGCAGGAAGCCTTTTTCCGGATTCTCGGCGTAGACGCGCGCCTCGATCGCATGGCCGTGGATGAACAGTTCGCTCTGCTTCTTCGGCAGCGGCTGGCCCGCGGCCACGCGCAGCTGCCACTCGACCAGGTCGGTGCCGGTGATCATTTCGGTCACCGGGTGCTCCACCTGCAGGCGGGTGTTCATCTCCATGAAGTAGAAGGAGCCGTCCTGGTTGGCGATGAACTCCACCGTGCCGGCGCCCACGTAACCCACGGCGCGCGCGGCGTTGACGGCCGCTTCGCCCATGGCGGCGCGGCGGTCCTGGCTCATGCCAGGCGCCGGCGCTTCTTCCAGCACCTTCTGGTGGCGGCGCTGCACCGAGCAGTCGCGCTCGTGCAGGTAGACGCAGTTGCCGAGGGTGTCGGCGAACACCTGGATTTCGATGTGGCGCGGACGGATCAGGTATTTCTCGACCAGCACCTTGTCGTCGCCGAAGGAGCTGATCGCTTCGCGCTTGCACGAGGCCAGCGCGGCTTCGAAGTCTTCCGAACGCTCGACCACGCGCATGCCCTTGCCGCCGCCGCCGGCGCTGGCCTTGAGCAGCACCGGGTAGCCGATGCGGTCGGCCTGCTGGCGCAGGAAGCTTGGGTCCTGGTTGTCGCCGTGGTAGCCCGGCACCAGCGGCACGTTGGCGCCTTCCATCAGCTGCTTGGCGGCCGACTTGGAACCCATCGCGCGCATCGAGGATCCCGGCGGGCCGATGAACACCAGTCCTGCCGCCTGCACGGCTTCCGCGAACTCGGCGTTCTCGGACAGGAAGCCGTAGCCCGGGTGGATCGCCTGCGCGCCGGTGGCCTTGGCCACTTCGATGATCTTCTGGCCGCGCAGGTAGCTGTCCTTGGCCGCGGCAGGGCCGATCAGGACCGCCTCATCGCAGACCGCCACGTGCTTGGCACCTGCGTCGGCTTCCGAATACACGGCAACGGTGCGGATGCCCATGCGGCGCGCCGTGGCGGCGACACGGCAGGCGATTTCGCCACGGTTGGCGATGAGGATCTTGGTGAACATGCGTCTAGGTCTTTCGCTTATGGTTGTTCGGGAAGTGGTGCGCGGCCCGTGTCTCCCCGGCCGCGCGGTGGAGCATCAGCAGCCGCAGGCTTCCTTCTGCACCGAGTCAAGGGTGGCGGCGCGGGTCTTGAGGCCGAGCTTTTCCAGCAGCAGTCGATCGTCGTCCGCTTCCGGGTTACCGGTGGTGAGCAGCTTGTCGCCGTAGAAGATCGAGTTGGCGCCGGCCATGAAGCACATCGCCTGCACGGCTTCGCCCAGCTCGCGGCGGCCGGCCGACAGGCGCACGCGCGCCTGCGGCATGGTGATGCGCGCCACCGCGATGGTGCGCACGAATTCGATCGGGTCGAGCTTCTCGACGCCGTGCAGCGGCGTGCCTTCCACCTGCACCAGGTGGTTGACCGGCACCGATTCCGGGTAGGGGTTCAGGTTGGCCAGCTGGGCGATCAGGCCGGCGCGCTGCTCGCGCGTCTCGCCCATGCCCACGATGCCGCCGCAGCAGACCTTCAGGCCGGCGTTGCGCACGCGGCCCAGCGTGTCCAGGCGGTCCTGGTATTCGCGGGTCGAGATGACGTTGTTGTAGAAGTCCGGCGCGGTGTCGATGTTGTGGTTGTAGTAGTCCAGGCCGGCGTTCTTCAGCTGTTCCGCCTGGCCTTCTTCCAGCATGCCCAGGGTGGCGCAGGTCTCCAGGCCCAGGGCCTTCACTTCGCGCACCATGTTCTCGACCTTTTCCATGTCGCGTTCCTTCGGGCTGCGCCATGCCGCGCCCATGCAGAAGCGGGTGGCGCCGCTGGCCTTGGCCTGGCGCGCCGCGTCCAGCACGGTGTCGATGTCGAGGATCTTCTTGGCTTCCACGCCGGTGTCGTAGCGCGCGGCCTGCGGGCAGTAGCCGCAGTCTTCCTCGCAGCCGCCGGTCTTGATCGACAGCAGGGTGGCCAGCTCGACGTCGCCGTCCGGGAAGTTGGCGCGGTGCACGGTCTGGGCGCGGTGCATCAGCTCAGGGAAAGGCAGCTCGAACAGCGCCAGCACATCGGCCAGCGGCCAGGTGGCGTCAGGACGTTCCTTGATCGCGGCGGTCGGGCGGTGCAGGGCGACGGTGTTAGTTTGGGACATGGGAATTCCTTTTAGATCTGGACCCGCGAGGACGGCCAGCCCGGCAGCCCCGCGAGGTCAATGTAGTCGGCCGCGGCGGCGGCCGTGGGGTGTTCAAGGCGCGGCACATGGCCCAGCAGCGGCGCCGGGATGCGCTGTGCCAGCGCGGCTATGTTCTCTTGCATGAAGCGCATCTCAGGGTCCGCCGTGTTGGCGACCCAGCCGGCCAGCACCAGGCCGCGCGCCACGATGGCCTCGACGCTCAAGAGCGCGTGGCTGATGCAGCCCAGCCGCAGGCCCACCACCAGGATCACCGGCAGGTTGAGCTGGGCGGCCAGGTCGGCGCTGTCGAAATCGTCGGTGAACGGCACGCGGAAACCGCCCACGCCCTCGACCACCACCGCATCGGACGCGGCCTGGATCTCGGCATAGGCGGCGATGATCGGCACCGGGTCGATGGTCACGCCTTCCAGCGCCGCGGCGATGTGCGGTGCAGCCGGTTCGCGCAGCATGAAGGGCGTGGTGATCGACGAGGGCAGGTGCACGTTGCCGGCGGCCGCCAGCATGTCGGCGTCCTCGTTGTGCAGCTCGCCGTCGATCATCTCGGCGCCCGCCGCGATCGGTTTCATGCCGCAGGCGCGGCGGCCGCTCCGCACCAGCTTGTGCAGGATGGCGCTCGATACCAAGGTCTTGCCGATCTCGGTGTCGGTGCCGGTGACGAAGCAGCAGAAGCGCGGCGGCATGCCGTCGGCGGCGCGCGGCTCGGGCATGGGTTCGGCGGCCGGCGTCTGGGTGGGACGCGGGACTTTGACCACAGGCGGCGGGGCCACCGGCAGTTCGGGTTCGTTCAGGTTCTTCATGTCGCGGCTCTTTCCAGTTCGTTGAGCGCGCGCGCCAGCCGCGCGACCTCGTCGTGGCTGTGGGCCGCGCTCAGGGTCACGCGCAGACGCGCGGTGCCCGGGGCCACGGTCGGCGGACGGATTGCCGGCACCCACAGGCCCTGTTCGTACAGGGCCGCGGAAGCACGCAGCGCGTCGTCGTTGCTGCCGATGATGACCGGCTGGATCGCCGTGTTCGATGGCGCCAGTTGCCAGTGCTTGAAACGCAGCGCGTCGCGCAGGTGCGCCACCAGGGCAGCCAGGTGAGCGCGGCGCTCGAGGCCCTCGGGTCCGCCTATGATATCAAGGCTGGCGAGCAGGGCATGGGCCAGCGCCGGCGGCGCGGCGGTCGTGTAGATGTAGGGACGCGCGCGCTGGACCATGAATTCGATCACGCTGCTGTGCGCGGCGATGAAGGCGCCGCCGACGCCGGCCGCCTTGCCGAGCGTCCCCATGTAGACCAGGTTGGGCGAGCGCAGCCCGAAGTGCTCGAGCGCGCCGCGGCCTTGTTCGCCCAGCACGCCGAAACCGTGGGCGTCGTCGACCACCAGCCAGGCGCCGTGGCGCTCGCACAGGGCGAGCAGCTGCGGCAGCGGGGCCAGGTTGCCATCCATGCTGAATACGCTGTCGGTGACGACGATCTTCGTGCCCGCATCGCTGGCGACGAGCTGGCGCTCCAGCGCTTCCATGTCGCCATGCGGATAGACGCTCACGCCGGCCTTGGCCAGGCGCGCGCCGTCGATCAGGGAGGCGTGGTTGAGCGCTTCCGAGAAGATCATGGCATCGGCATCCGCGCCCAGCGCCGTCAGGATCGCCAGGTTGGCCATGTAGCCGGTGCACAGGTAGAGCGCGCGCGGCTGCACCAGCCAGGGCGTCATCCAGCCGGCCAGGCGCTCTTCCAGCAGCGCGTGCGCGCGGCCATGGCCGCTGACCAGGTGCGAGGCGCCGCTGCCGGCGCCGTACAACTCGGCGCCTTCGCGCAGCGCTTCGATCACCCGCGGGTGCGCAGCCAGGCCCAGGTAGTCGTTGCTGCAGAAGGCCAGCATGGCGCGGCCGTCCACGACCTGGTTGGGCGCGCAGGCGCTGTCGGCCACGCGCAGGCGGCGCACCAGGCTTTGCTCGGCCAGCTGGCCGAGTTTGCGGTCGATATCCGTAATCAGGTTCATGGCGCGATCACGGATTCGAACACCTTCTGCGTGCGCGCGGCCAGGCCGGCGACTTCCTCGTCGTCCAGCACATAGGGCGGCATCAGGTAGACGGTGCGGCCGATGGGGCGCAGCAGCAGTTCGTTTTCCACCGCGGTGGAGAAGAAGCGGCGCGAGAAGGTCGAGGCGCGCTGGGTGTCCGGCTCCACCGCGTCGAACGCGAAGATCATGCCGCGCTGGCGGAAGTGGCGTGCGCGTTCGTGTTCTGCCAGCGGGGCCAGCGCGATGGTGAGCCTGGTCGCCAGTTCGCGGTTGCGCGCCAGGACATCGTCGTCGCGGAAGATGTCGAGCGTGGCCAGGGCCGCGCGGCAGGCCAGCGGATTGCCGGTGTAGGAATGCGAGTGCAGGAAGCCGCGCGTGATGTCTTCGCTGTAGAAGGCCTGGTAGATCTCGTCTTTCGTCAGCACCAGCGAGAGCGGCAGGTAGCCGCCGCTGATGCCTTTCGACAGGCACAGGAAGTCCGGCCAGATCGCCGCCTGCTCGCAGGCGAAGAAGGTGCCGGTGCGCCCGCAGCCGACCGCGATCTCGTCGGCGATCAGGTGCACGTGGTGCTGGTCGCACAGCTCGCGCAGCAGTTCCAGGTAGAGCGGGTCGTACATCGCCATCCCGGTGGCGCACTGCACCAGCGGCTCGACGATGATGGCGGCGATCTTGTCGCCGCGTTCCTCGAACAGCTTCCGGACTGCCTCGACGGCGCGCCGCGCCACGTCCTGGCTCGATTCGCCCTCGAGCGCATTGCGCGCGTCCGGCGCCGGCACCACGTGGGAAGCGCGCAGCAGCGGGCCGTAGGCGTCCTTGAACAGCGGGACGTCGGTGACGGCGAGCGCGCCGATGGTCTCGCCGTGGTAGCTGCCCTGCAGGCAGACGAATTCCTGCTTGGCCGGGTAGCCCGCATTGCGCCAGGCGTGGAAGCTCATCTTCATCGCGATCTCGACCGCCGATGCGCCGTCCGAGGCGTAGAAGGCATGGCCCAGCGCGTAGTTGGTCAGCTCGGCCAGGCGCTCCGACAGCTCGATCACCGGCTCGTGGGTGAAGCCGGCCAGCATGGCGTGTTCCAGGCGGTCGAGCTGGTCCTTCAGCGCCGCGTTGATGCGCGGGTTGGCGTGGCCGAACAGGTTGACCCACCAGGAGCTGATGGCGTCCAGGTAGCGGCGGCCTTCATGGTCGTACAGCCACGGACCCTTGCCATGGCTGACCGCGATCAGCGGCACCTCCTCGTGGTGCTGCATTTGCGTGCAGGGATGCCAGACGCTGCGCAGGCTGCGTGCGATCCAGTCGGAGGAGGTGTGCTGCTTCACGATGATTCTTCCAATACTTCAGTTCAGCCAGGAGGGCTTGCGTTTCTCGAGGAAGGAAGCCACGCCCTCGCGCCCTTCCATGGAGGCGCGGATGGCGGCGATGCGGTTTGCCGTGTCGGCCAGCAGCGCATCGGTGACCGGCGCGCCGACCACTTCGCGCACCAGCTTCTTGGCTTCCATGACGGCGTTCGGGCTGTTGTTGACCAGGCCCTTGGCGATGCCGGCCACGGTCGTGTCCAGCTCGTCGGCGGTGACGACTTCATGGGCGAATCCGATGCGCTGCGCTTCCTTCGCGTCGAAGCGCTCGGCGGTCAGGAAGTAGCGGCGCGCGGCCTGTTCGCCCATGGCCTTGATGACATAGGGCGAAATGGTGGCCGGGATCAGGCCCAGCTTCACTTCGGACAGGCAGTAGCAGGCGGTATCGACGGACACGACGATGTCGCAGGCCGCGACCAGGCCCATGCCGCCGGCGTAGCAATCGCCCTGGACCTTGGCCACGGTGGGCTTGGGGCACAGGTAGATGGTGCGCAGCATGTCGGCCAGGCGCATGGCGTCTTCCTGGTTCTCGCTGTGCGAATAGCCGGCCATCTTCTTCATCCAGTTCAGGTCGGCGCCGGCGCAGAAGGCCGGGC
>CAMPHU010000074.1 GCA_946886065.1 uncultured Massilia sp.
TGGCCGATCACGCGCGGCAGCAGCGCGCAGGCGCCCATGTCGGCGCCGGCCAGGCCCACGCGGGTGAACAGGAAGGCGGTGCGGCTGCGCGCGGTGCCGTAGCGCAGGTCCGAGGCCAGGGCCAGGATCGCGCCGGCGCCGGCGCACACGCCGTCCACCGCCGCCACGATGGGTTGCGGACAGGCGCGCATGGCCTTCACCAGGTCGCCCGTCATGCGCGTGAAGGCCAGCAGGCCCGGCATGTCGAGTCGCGTGAGCGGGCCGATGATCTCATGCACGTCGCCGCCCGAGCAGAAGTTCTCGCCGGCGCCGGCGATCACCACCGCCTTGACGTCGTCGGCATAGGCGAGCGCGCGGAACAGGTCGCGCAGCTCGGCGTAGGATTCGAAGGTCAGCGGATTCTTGCGCTCGGGGCGGTTGAGCGTGACGGTGGCCACGCCGCCCTCCAGCGCGAACAGGAAGTGCTGCGCCTGGTGGCCGGCAAAACTGGCGCGGCTGCCCGGCAGCCGGTGCGCCTCGCCCGGAAGATAATGCATGGATGGCTCCTATGGTGAGATGTCAGCCTTCGAGCAGGCGCGCCGCCACCTGCTGCGGACTCAGTCCGGCATTCGCCGCCTGCAGCGCGCGCTCGCGCTCCAGGTTGCGTTCCAGTTGCAGCTTGCCGGCCCGGTACTGGCGCGGCCAGGCGGCCCCGGTGTAGCCGATGCGCGCGGCCTCCAGCAAGGTCCAGGCGGGGTTGGCCAGGTGCGGACGCGCCACCGCGCACAGGTCGGCGCGCCCGGCGGCGATGATGCTGTTGACGTGGTCGGCCTCGTAGATGGCGCCCACGGCGATGGTCGGGATGCCGGCTTCGTTGCGGATGCGGTCCGAGAACGGGGTCTGGAACATGCGCCCGAACACCGGCTTTTCCAGCTTGCTGACCTGGCCGGATGAACAGTCGATCATGTCCGCGCCCGCTTCCTTGAACCGGCGCGCGATCTCGACCGCGTCGCCGGGGGTGATGCCGCCCTCGACCCAGTCGTGGGCCGACACGCGCACGCTGATGGGACGGTCCTGCGGCCAGGCGGCGCGCACGGCCGCGAACACCTCGAGCGGATAGCGGCAGCGGTTTTCCAGGCTGCCGCCATACGCGTCGTCGCGGCGGTTGGTCAGCGGCGAAATGAAGCCGGACAGCAGGTATCCGTGCGCGCAATGCAGCTCCAGCCAATCGAAGCCGGCCTGCGCCGCGGCCTCGGTGGCGCGCACGAAATCAAGCTTGATGCGCGCGAGGTCGTCCGGGGTGGCGGTGCGCGCGGTCTGCGACACGCCTTCGATGTATTGCTGGCTGGACGCCGCCACCAGCGGCCAGTTGCCCGCTTCCAGCGGCAGGTCGATACCGTCCCAGGCCGGTCGGGTCGAACCCTTGGCGCCAGCATGGCCGAGCTGCACGCCGATCTTCGCATCGGTGGAGGCGTGCACGAAGTCGACGATGCGCTTCCAGGCCGCCGTGTGTTCCGGCGCGTACAGCCCCGGACAGCTTGGCGTGATGCGGGCGTCGGCCGAGACGCAGGTCATCTCGGCCATCACCAGCCCCGCCCCGCCCAGGGCGCGCGCGCCCAGGTGGGCCAGGTGGAAGTCGCCCACCGTGCCGTGCTCGGCCGAGTACTGCGCCATCGGCGACACCACCACCCGGTTCTTGAGCAGCACCCCGCGTACTTTATAAGGCGTGAACATGGGCGGCACTGGCGCTTCCGGCGGCGGCAAGCCGGCCTGCCGGGCGGCGCGTTCGGCGAACCAGCGCTCGAAGCCGGCCACATAGTCCGGGTCGCGCAGGCGCAGGTTCTCGTGCGACAGGCGCTGGCTGCGGGTCAGCAGCGAATAAGCGAACTGCTCGGCCTCCATGGCGCTGTAGCGGGCCACGTTCTCGAACCATTCCATCGAGTTGCGCGCCGCGCTCTGCAGCTTGAGCACCTCGACCATGCGGACATCCTGGTAGCGGGCCAGCGCCGCATCCATGTCGCCGCCGTCGAGCGCGGCGGCCAGCTCGATCGCGTCCTCCAGCGCCAGCTTGGTGCCGGAACCGATCGAGAAGTGGGCGGTGTGGGCGGCGTCGCCCATCAGCACCAGCGGCACCCGGCGGTCGCCAACCTCCAGGCGCTGCACCCAATTGCGGCAAGCCAGGCGCGGGAAGCGGATCCACATCGCCGAACCGCGCAGGTGGGCGGCGTTGGCCATCAGGGCGTGGCCGTCCAGATGGCGCGCGAACAGGCGCTCGCAGAAGGCCAGCGCCTGCTGCTGGTCCATCTCTTCCAGGCCGGCGGCGCGCCAGGTCGATTCCAGGGTCTCGACGATGAAGGTCGAGGTGTCGCCGTCGTACTGGTAGGCGTGGGCCTGGAACCAGCCGTGCGCGGTTTCCTCGAAGGCGAAGGTGAAGGCGTCGAAGCGCTTGCGCGTGCCCAGCCACACGAAGCGGCACAGGCGCGGCTCCGCTTCGGGCTGGAACACGGCGGCGTGGCGCTGGCGGATGGCGCTGTTGACGCCGTCGCAGGCGACCACCAGGTCGGCAGCGTAGCTGCGGGCCAGCTCCGCCTCGTCGCGCACCTCGTGTTCGAACACCAGTTCCACGCCCAGGGCGCGGCAGCGCTCCTGCAGGATGTTCAGCAGGCGCTTGCGGGCAATGCCGCAGAAGCCGTGGCCGCCCGAGGTGACGGTGCGGCCCCTGAAATGGACGTCGATCGCATCCCAGTGGTTGAAGGACTGCAAGATCTCGCGTGCGCTGGGCTCGTCCGCCTGCGCCAGGTGGCCCAGGGTCTGGTCGGAAAACACCACGCCCCAGCCGAAGGTATCGCTGGGACGGTTGCGCTCGACGACGGTGACCCGGTAGTCCGGATGGCACTTCCTGGCCAGCAGGGCGAAGTACAGGCCCGCCGGTCCGCCCCCTACGCACACGATGTTCATTCATGCTCCCCGTTCTGGTGTTGCGCGTATATTACATGCGCAGATAGTTTAAGTGTCAAGCAAATGCCTCGCACCATTTCAGGGGAGCGAGACAAGATGCAAATTTTTAGTACAATCCGGCAATGACAGTGCCCCGCACTGTCCCGGGGCATCCTCGCCCCGGCATCATCAATTAGAGCGGACCGATGAAGATCTCTGACCGGATTGCGCAATCCCGCCCATTGGCGACCACCGCCATGCACGGGCGCGCCGACGCGCTGCGCCACGCCGGCGAACAGGTGATCGACTTGTCGATCGCGATTTCCCATTTCCCCGCTCCGCAGGCGGTGCGTGACGTGGTGCGCAACGCAGTCGACGCCGAGCACCCGATGCCCTACTCCGACGTGCACGGCGCGCTCGGCATCCGCGAGGCCCTGGCGGCCAAGCTGCGCCGGGAAAACTGCATCGAGGCCGCTCCCGGCGAAATCATCGTCACCAACGGCGCCAAGCAGGCTTATTACCAGGCGCTGTACGCGATGACCGATCCGGGCGACGGCCTGGCGGTGTTCCGTCCCTACTGGCCGGCCTACCTGGCCAGCGCCCACCTGCTCGGCCTGAGGCTGGTCGTTGCCGACCTGCCCGAGACCATCACCCCGGCCGTGCTGGACGCCCTCGGGCCGGTCAAGGTCCTGGTCATCAACAACCCGCACAACCCGAACGGCAAGGTGTACACCCGGCAGGAGCTGGAGCACGTGCGCGACTGGGCCCTGCGCAGCGGCGCCCAGGTGATCGCCGACGAAAGCTACGAGCACCTGATCTTCGAAGGCAGCCACACCAGCCTGGCCACCCTGTGCGACTGGCGCGGCATTGGGGTCGTGACCCTGTTCTCGGCCTCGCAGAGCTATGCCATGATGGGCTGGCGGGTGGGCTTCGCGCTCGCGCCCGCCCCCCTGGTGGAGGCGATGCAGAACGTGCAGGGGCCGGTCACGGCCGCCGTGCCCTGGCTGTCGCAGCTGGCGGCGGTCGCCGCCTTCGATTGCGGGGCCCTGCACGCCCTGCTGGACGACTACCGCGCGCGCCGCGACATGGTGGTGGCCCAGGTGGCCGGCGTGCCCTGGATGCGCATGGCGGCGCCCGCGTCCGGCCCCTACCTGTGGGCCGACGTGAGCGCCCTCACCCACGATACCGTGGCCTTCGCCGAAGCCCTGCTGGAGCAGGAAAAGGTGGCCGTGATGCCCGGCGAAGCCCTGGGCGTGCCGGGCCACATCCGGCTCGGCTACATCTCGGACGACGAAGCGACCCTGCGCGAAGGCGTGCGCCGCATCGTCGCTTTCGGCGGCCGCATGCTGGACGCCTCCCGATCGGGCGGGCCGGGCCGGCAATGAGTTCGCTCCTCGGCCGCTTCCGCCTGAACAGCTTACGCAGCCGGCTGATGCTGCTGGTCGCGCTGGCGATAACGCCGATCGCGATCGTGACGGTGCTGGGCGGCCTGCGCGAGCGCGAGGCGGCGATCCGCGCCTCCGAGGAAAACCTCAAGCGCCTGACCAGCCTGGCCGCGGCCAACGAGGCGCAATCGATCGAGCGCGCGCGCCAGATCCTGGTCGACCTGGTCAGCGTGCCGGACCTGATGGGCGATCCGTCGCGCTGCAACGCCTTGCTGGCCGACGTCCTGGACCGCAACGAAGGCTATGTGAACTTCGGGCTGATCCAGATGAACGGCGAGGTCACCTGCAGCGCGGTGCCGATGCTGCATCCGGTGAACCTGGGCGACCGCCGCCACTTCAAGCGCGCCATCGCGGAACGGCGCTTCATCGCGGGCGACTACGTGTTCGGGCGCGTGATCCGCAAGCACACCATCAACCTCACCTATCCGGTCATCGACCGCCGCGGCCAGGTGGTGGCGGTGGTGTTCGCGGCCATGGACCTGGCCGGGCTGGACATGTTCGTCAACGACATCAACCTGCCGCCCGGCTCGATCCTGGAGACGGCCGATTCGAGCGGCCTCTTGATTTCGCGCCGGCCGGACCCGGAACGCTGGTTCGGCCAGAAGATCTCGCCGGCGCTGAGCGAAGCCATGCGCGGCCCGCACCAGCGCGCGGTGGTGGTGCGGGGCGAGGACGGGGTCGAGCGCCTGCATGCCTTCGCCCGCGTCGGCCCGCCCTCGCTGTCCGAGTATACGGTGACCATCGGCGTGCCCACCGGGATCATCACCGAAGTGGCGCGCGAAGCCCAGCTGATGTCCCTGCTGGGCCTGGGCGCGACCACCCTGCTGGCCCTGCTGGCCGCCTGGCTGGCCGGCGACAAGCTGATCGTGCAGCGGGTGCGCAAGCTGATGTCCACCGCGCGCCGCATCGCCGCCGGCGACCTCGAGGCCCGCTCCGGCATCGAGTACGGCCGCGAGGAGATCGGCCGCCTGGCCGAGGCGCTGGACGAGATGGCCGAGACCCTGCAAAAGAAAGAGGCGGCGCGCAGCCTGGCCGAGCGCGAGCTGCGCGCGGCCGACCAGCGCAAGGACGAATTCCTGGCGATGCTGGCGCACGAGCTGCGCAACCCGCTGGCGCCGATCAGCACCGGCGCCCACCTGCTCAAGCTGCTCCACTCCGACAATGCCCAGATCACCCAGACCTGCGCCATCATCGCGCGCCAGGTCGAGCACATGACCAGCCTGGTGGACGACCTGCTCGACGTCTCGCGCGTCACCCGCGGGCTGGTGTCGCTGTCGACCCAGGTGCTGGACCTGCGCAACGTGGTCGACGACGCGGCCGAGCAGATCCGGCCCCTGATCACGGCGCGCCGCCACAAGGTGGTGCTGGACCTTCCGAACGGCCCGGCCAGCGTCAAGGGCGACCACAAGCGCCTGGTGCAGGTGGTCGCCAACCTGCTGGGCAACGCCACCAAGTACACGCCGGAGGGCGGCCACATCTCGCTGCAGCTGCGCGAGGAAGGCCAGGACTATGTGCTGGGCGTGACCGACGACGGCATCGGCATGGAGCCGGGCCTGGTGGCGCGCGTGTTCGACCTGTTCACCCAGGCCGAGCGCACCCCGGACCGCTCGCAGGGCGGCCTGGGACTGGGCCTGGCCCTGGCCAAGAGCCTGGTCGAGCTGCACGGCGGCAGCGTGAGCGCGCGCAGCCCGGGCCTGGGCAAGGGCAGCACCTTCACCGTGCGCCTGCCTCGCCACGTACAAGCCGCGGCGCAAGGAGGGGTGCAGGCCGGGGTCCAGGGAGAGCCCGGAGCCGGCCCGCAGGCGGCGGACAAGCAGCCCGGCGGCTCGCTGCGCGTGCTGGTGGTGGACGACAACCTGGACGCCGCCCACACCCTCAACTTGTTCCTGAGCGCCGCCGGTCACGAGGTGGAGATCGCCTACTGCGCCGAAGACGCGCTCGAAGTGGCCAAGGTGTTTTCGCCCCAGGTCTGCCTGCTCGACATCGGCCTGCCCGACATGGACGGCAACGAACTGGCGCGCCGCCTCCGCCGCCTGCCCCAGACCACGGCCTCCACCCTGGTGGCGGCCACCGGCTACGGGCGCCAGCAGGACCGCGACGCGGCGCGCCAGGCGGGCTTCGACCACTACATGGTCAAGCCGGTCAACACGGTCGAGCTGAGCGAGCTGCTGGCCAGGATCGCGGCGCGCGCCGAGCAAGCCTGAGGCTGCGGATCGCGGCTTTCGCTTACCTGTCGGCATTCTTTACAAAATACAAAAAGTCACATTTGTTCCGCCCACATGCAGGTGCCTACTGCACAGCGAAAGATTGATGAAAATCAGGGAGATGCGTCCAAACAGGAAATAGGTGGCATGGGGCTTGCTATGTGCATATATGGCAACGCCCCCATCCAAAACACCAATCAAAGGACGCTCCATGAAAAACCGCATCGCCCTCCTGCTCGCCAGCGCAGCCCTGAGCTGCGGCGCCTACGCCGCTCCCGCGACGCCACTGCCACCTGGACCGGCTTACCTGAAGTACTCCGGTCAGGAGCAGATCGCCATCAACGGCGCCAGCACCTGGACCGACAACAAGGAGATCAACTGGGGCGTGTTCATCATGAGCACCATGGAAGGCGGCAGCGTCAGTGCGCCGCATGACCAGATCGACCCGACCGGCGACATCTTCTTCGCGAACGGCTTCGGCGGCGGCCAGGTGACCGGCATGTTCTACGGGATCGAGCGCGGCCTGCCTTCCGCCACCAATCCCTTCCCGGCCACCAAGGGCTACATGGACCTGTACTGGCGCGACCTCTCCGTCATGAGCAAGACCACGCTGGCCTCCGGTGTGACCGGCGTGCGCTGCGGCTACAGCTGCGCCAACGGCTATACCCAGGGCACCTTCCTGGCGCGCCTGTTCTTCGACACCGGCATGGACGTGGGCAATCCGCTCAACACCATCGTCGGCACCAGCATCCCGAGCAGCAACGGTTTCTCGGGCCAGGCCGACTCCTACGCCTCGGTCGACATGTCGGCCCCCGGCCTGTGGAGCTACCACCTGGACTCGGATTATTTCCACACCGCGCTCGGCGCGCGCGACCTGCGCTTCAAGAACAGCTACAACTACAACCGCCGCTGGAACGGCGGCCCCGACGTGCTGGGCGCGCGCGTGGACGATCCGGGCCAGGCCTACGTCCTGCCGGAGCCGGGCGCCCTGCCGCTGATGGGACTGGCCCTGCTGGGCATGGGCGCGGCCCTGCGCCGCCGCGCACGCCACTGAAGACCGGGACGGCCGATACAACATTTGCAAAAAGATCAACGTTCCAGTATTTTGTTGAGATAAATCAACAACCAGAACGGGGATCTTTGTGCACAATTTCGTCCGGCCTCACCAGCGTCTCTCATCCAAGCATCGAACCATTCTCAGCCCGCGCGCCCTGGCGGCGCTCGTTTCGGCGGCGCTCTGCGCGGGCTGCAGCACGTTTCCCAACGCCACGCCGCGGCCCCTGGTCAGCTACGACGACCAGGGCAGCCGCGTCTACAAAGTCGGCGAGACCATCATCAGCCGGGCCACGAACACGACCATGCTGCCGCTGGAACTGAGTTTCGACGGCGTGCGCACCCAGCTGGTGGCCATGCATGCCGCCTACAGCCAGCAACGGCAAGCCTTGCGCGTCGAGGGCGACTTCCTGCGCAACACGCAGTTCCTGGGCGTGCTCGCGGGAGCCTGGGGCATTGCGGCCGACAAAGCCACATTGCGCAACCAGGGAGCGGCGGCAGCCGGCTTGTCCAGCGTGTTTTCGGATCAGTACGCCGTGGCCATCCAGGCCCGCAATTATGCGCTCGCCGCAACCGCCATCGAATGCGTGTTCAATAACGTCAACCGGCTTGACGCCAGTTTCTGGACTGCCACTTTCGACAAGGGCTCGACCAAGCTGACGCGCGAAGGTTTCCTGCACGCCTATGCCAACAATCCGCGCGCCGCGATTGTCCACGATACGCTCGAGGACCTGTTCCCGGCGATTCACCGGGCCGTGCTGCGCATCGACGAAAAGCTCCAGTCCCTCCAAGCATCGGCGCTGCCGGCCATGGTGTCGCCTTCGGAGATCCAGGAAATGGTGAACAAAAAAGTCGAGTCGCAGCAAAGCAACCAGCTGACCATCCACACGCTCAACGATATCGATCCCAAAGCGGTCGCCAAGGCACGTGAGGCCACGCTGAAAGCACAGCTGGGGGCGCCTAAGGCGCAGGGCGGGCACGGCCTGGCGGCAAGCGAGGTGGATGAAGCCTTCGCGCAACTCCCGGAAAAGCGCAAGATGGACCAGAACGAACCCCTGGTCCGGAGCTTCGAGCATTACCTCGATGCGGGACGCATCGCCGTCGCGCTCGACCTGCCGGCGGAGCTGGACAGCTGCGTCGGGGCCATGGGCAAGTAAGGGGCAAACAAGCGGGCAAGCGGGCCGGGGCCGCGCAGCGGCATGCCTGCGCCGCAAGTGTGTACAATCAGCGGGCCGGCAGCGCCGGCCAACCCGGCCTGCCGCCGCCGCTCCCGGCGGGCGGCCAGGCGCCCAACCTCCGCCACCATGACCGCCACCCTCGATCCCTCCTTCCCTTCTTCCGCCGCGATCGGCGGCGACGACCCCGGTGTCTACCGCACCCTGCTGGAATCCACCCGCGCCATCCCCTGGCGCATCGACTGGTCCACCATGCAGTTCACTTATATCGGGCCGCAGATCGAAGCTTTGCTGGGCTGGACCCCGCAAAGCTGGATCTCGGTGAACGACTGGGCCGAGCGCATCCACGAAGAAGACCGCCAGAAGACCGTCGATTTCTGCGTCGCCCAGTCGCAGCAGGGGGTCGACCACGAAGCCGACTACCGTGCCCTGACGCGCGACGGCGACTGGGTCTGGATCCGCGACGTGGTGCACGTGGTGCGCCGCCCGGACGGCTCGGTCGAGGCCCTGGTCGGCTTCATGTTCGACATCACCGAGCGCAAGCAGGCCGAGGACAAGATCCTGCAGCTGCAGCGCGAGCTGGAAACCCTGTCCTACCGCGACAGCCTCACCGGCGTGGCCAACCGCCGCATGTTCGACACCCTCTACCCGGTCGAATGGGCCAAGGCGCGCGCGCTGGGCGAACCGCTGTCGCTGGTGGTGATCGACATCGATTACTTCAAGCAGTACAACGACCATTACGGCCACATGCAGGGCGACGACTGCCTGCAGCGCGTTGCCCAGGCCCTGGACCAGGGCGCGTCGCGCGCGCGCGACCTGTGCGCGCGCCTGGGCGGCGAGGAATTCGTCCTGCTGCTGCCGGCCACCGGCGAGGAAGCGGCGCTGGGCGTGGCCGAGCGCTGCCGCCGCCTGCTGGCGCGCGAAGAGATCCCGCACATGCGCTCCGGCGCCGGGCGCACGGTCACGGTCAGCATGGGCGTCGGCACCATCCTGCCCGGCGCCCACGACGATCCGGCCGTCTTCCTCGACCGGGTCGACCGCCGCCTGTACCAGGCCAAGTCCGCGGGCCGCGACCGCGTCTGCGCCGCCGAGGCCTGACCGGGGCCCACTGTCCCTGAACGCAAACAGCGCGCGCACGGTTACTTCGCGAACGGTCCGATCCCTGGCCGGGGCGTAGCATCGCCGGGAATCCTTTCCAGATCCGGACCTTGCCATGCTCATCGATTCCCCCGGCGACATCGCCACCGACCTTGCCGACCCACCCGCCGCCGCACGCGCCGCCGGCCTGCGCTACGTGCACGACGACAAGCCCGGCATCCGGCGCGAGCCCGCCGCAGGCGGCTTCCGCTACCTGGGCGCCAAGGGCGAGCCGGTCGAGGACGAGGCCACCCTGGCGCGCATCAAGTCGCTGGTCATTCCGCCGGCCTGGACCGACGTGTGGATCTGTCCTCAACCCAACGGCCACCTGCAGGCCACCGGCCGCGACGCCAGGGGACGCAAGCAATACCGCTATCACCCCAAGTGGCGCGCCACCCGCGACGAGGTCAAGTACGAGCGCATGCTCAAGTTCGGCCAGGCCCTGCCAGCCATCCGCGCCGAGGTCGACCGCGCCCTCGGCCTGCCCGGCTTGCCGCGCGAAAAGGTGCTGGCGACCATCGTCTACCTGCTGGAAGCGACCATGATGCGTGTCGGAAATGAGGAATATGCGCGCACCAACAAGTCCTTCGGCCTGACCACCCTGCGCAACCGCCACGTGAAGGTGGACGGCAGCGAGATCGCATTCCGCTTCCGCGGCAAGAGCGGGGTCTACCACAAGGTCAAGGTGCAGGACCGGCGCCTGGCGCGCATCATCGCGCGGGCGCGCGACCTGCCCGGCCAGGAACTGTTCCAGTACGTGGACGACGAGGGCGAGACGCACAGTATCGATTCGAGCGACGTCAACGACTACCTGCGCAGCATCACCGGCGAGGAATACACGGCCAAGGACTTCCGCACCTGGTCGGGCACGGTGCTGGCGGCGCTGGCCCTGCAGGAGTTCGAGAAATTCGACTCCGAAGCCCAGGCCAAGAAGAACATCGTGCGCGCCATCGAATCGGTGGCCGAGAAGCTCGGCAACACGCCTTCGATCTGCCGCAAGTGCTACGTGCACCCGGCGGTGCTGGACGCCTACCTCGAGGGCACGGTGCTGGAGGTGCTGCGCGAACGCACCGAGCAGGAGCTGACCGAAGACCTGCACGCGCTCCAGCCGGAGGAAGCGGCGGTGGTGGCCATGCTGCAGCAGCGCCTGCGCCACGAGCAGGAGGAGGAGCAGAAGCGCGCCGCGGCCTTGACGCCGCCCGCCAAACGCACCCGCAACGCCGGCCCGCGAAAGGAACAGCATGCCTGATACCGGCCAGCCATGGACGATCGAACAGGTCGCCCGCTTCGACCACCAGGTCACCGGCGTGTCCGTCTCGGAAGACGGCCGCATCTTCGTCAACTTCCCGCGCTGGACCGAGGACAGCGCCGTCTCGGTGGCGGAACTGAACAGGGACGGCACCTTGCGCCCCTATCCCGACGGCCGCTGGAACGCCTGGCGCAACGCGCGCAAGGACGAGCTGCCGCCGCGGGAGCACTGGGTGTGCGTGCAGAGCGTGGTGGCGGACGGGCGCGGCAGCTTGTGGGTACTGGATCCGGCGGCGCCGGCCCAGGCCCACCTGGTGGCGGGCGGCGCCAAGCTGGTGCGCATCGACCTGGCGAGCGACAAGGCGGTCCGGACCATCGCCTTCGGCGAGGACACGGCGCCGCAAGGCTCCTACCTGAACGACGTGCGCCTCTCGAACGACGGCAGCCATGCCTTCATCACCGATTCGGGCGTGGTGGGCGCCATCCTGGTGGTCGAGATCGCGAGCGGCAAGGCCGTGCGCCTGCTCGACGGCCATCCGTCCACCCAGATGAAGAAGGGCCTGAACGTCAGCGCAGACGGCAAGGAGCTGCGCCGCCCGGACGGACGCGGCGTGGAGTTCTCGGCCGACGGCATCGCCCTGTCCGACGACGGCGCCTGGCTGTACTGGCAGGCGATCAAGGGCGACACGCTGTACCGGATTGCCACCGATGTCCTGACCGGCGAAGGCATGAGGGGCGCCGACGTGGGCGGCAAAGTGGAGGACTTCGGGCGCAACGGCGTGTCGGACGGCCTCCTGATCCCGCGCGGGACCAACAAGATGCTGCTCTCCGCCGTCGAGGAGGACGCCGTCAGGCTGCGCGACCTGGACCAGGGACCGGGCGCCAAGGCGCGCATCCTGGTGAAGGACGCGCGCCTGCGCTGGCCCGACACCTTCACCCAGGGGCCGGACGGCGCGATCTACGTGACCACTTCGCACATCCAGGACGCGGCCTTCTTCAAGCCGGATGCGCCGCCGGCCCTGCCGACCGAGTTGTGGCGGCTGGCGCCGCCGCCGGGAGGACGACTCTGACGGCGCGCGGCCCGGCCCTCGCGGGCCGCCGGAGCCCGCTCCCTTTCATCCCTGAAGGAAGCACGAATGAAAGCCGGGCCGGACGCGTTCTCAATGCTCCGGATGATCAAACACCTGGCGCAGGTAGGCGATGAAAGTCGCATCGGTGCACTGCGATTTTCCCGGCTCGTCGGAGAGCTTCGCCACCGCCTGTCCATTGCAGCGGACCAGTTTCATGACGATGTTCAGGGCCGGATAAGGCGTGTCGTTGGTGAGCTTGGTGCCGATGCCGAAACCGGTCATGACGCGGTCGGCGAAGTGCCGGTACAGGCTGAGGGCCTTGGGCACCGTGAGCGCGTCCGAAAACACCAGGCGCTTGGTGCGCGCGTCGATGCGCAGCCGCGCGTAGTGCGCCAGCGCCTTCTCGCCCCAGGCCACCGGATCGCCTGAGTCGTGGCGCAGGCCGTCGAACAGCTTGGCGAAGTACAGGTCGAAGTCGCTGAGGAAGGCGTCCATCCCGACCACGTCGGTCAGCGCCGTGCCCAGGTCGCCGCGGTATTCCTGCACCCAGTCCTCGAGCGCCATCTTCTGGAAGTCGCGCAGGCGCACGCCGAAGGCCTGGTGGGCCTGCAGGTATTCGTGGGCCATGGTACCGATCGGCACCAGGTTGTACTTGCGCGCCAGGTAGACGTTCGAGGTGCCCTTGAAGTATTCGGGCAGCTCGCGCGCCAGCATCGCCACCACTTCGTCGTGCCACTCCCCCGAGAAGCGGCGGCGCACGCCGAAGTCGAAGAATTCGAAGGGGTTGGCGCGCGGCGCTTCCTGGCCGAAGGCGCGGAATTCGTCGATCTTCTGCTGCAGCCTGATGCGCGCTTCGGCGAGCGCCGCCTGCTGGTCGAAGCGGCGGAAGTACAGCTCGTTGACGATGTAGAGCACGAAGATCTCGAAGCCCATCACATGCACGATCGGCCCGCTGGCGCGAATGCGCAGGTGCGGTCCGTCGGTCTCGACCCGGATGAACTTGCGCTGGAAGCGGAACAGGGTCAGGAAGTCGGCGAAATCGCTCTTGATGAAGCGCAGCGAGCGCAGGTACTCGACCTCTTCCTCGGTGAACATCATCGAGCACAGGTGATCGAGCTCCCGCTCGACTTCCTCCTTCAGCTCGGCCAGCGGATAGGCCGGCTCGTTGCGGCAGCGGAATTCGTACTCGCCGTGGGCGCCGGGGTGGCTGTGCAGCAGCGCCTGCCACATCGTGAATTTATACAAATCGGTTTCGAGCAGGCTGCGGACAACGTGCATGGGCGGTACTCCGGTCAGGCGGTGGCGGCGGTTTTCCTGGCACGGCGGCTGGGGCGCTTGGGCGCCAGCATGGTGCCGGTGCAGCCCGGGGTGCCGCAGCGGCAGGCGAACAGTTTCTTGAGCCTGGCCGTATGCGGCTCGTCGTAGATCAGCGCGTAGTTGTAGTTCAGCTCTTCGCCCGCATCGATGTCGCGCATGGCGTGGATATAGACCCGCCCTTCGTCCTCGAAGGCTTCGCAGTTGGGCGAGCAGGCGTGGTTGATCCAGCGCGCGTCGTTGCCGCGCCGGCCGCCGTCGATCACGCGGCCGTCGGCCAGGCTGAAATAAAAGGTGTGGTTGACCGGGCCGCCGGCCCTGGCGGCGCGCTCGGTGGCGTCGTCCCAGGTGATGCGTTCGCCGCGGTATTCGATGATGCGTTCCCCGGCCGCGATCGGCCTGATGGCGAACACGCCATTGCCGTGGACGGGTGACTTGCGTACTTCATAGACCGGTTCGGCCTTGGTGGATCGCTTCTTGGTGGTCATCGATAGGCTGCCGGTAGAGACTGCGGCGCCCGCAGGCGCCGCAGTCGGTTGTCAAACGTTGATGCATTATGAAGCCAATCGCCCCGCCCCTGCCGCACGCGCAGGGCAAAGCGCCTCACGCGCCGAAGTCTTCTTCGCGGTATTCGATCCCGGTCTGCTCCTGCGCCGCGCCGCGTCCCGCTTCCTCCTTGCGCAGTTCGACGCGGCGGATCTTGCCGGAGATGGTCTTGGGCAGCTCGCGGAACTCGATACGCCGGATGCGCTTGTAGGGCGCGAGGCGCTCGCGCGTGAAGGCGAACAGCGCGGCCGCCACCTCGCGGCTCGGGGCCACGCCCTGGCGCAGGGTGACGAAGGCCTTGGGCACGGACAGGCGCAGCGGATCGGGGCTGGGCACGATCGCCGCCTCCAGGACGCTCTCGTGCTCGATCAGCACGCTCTCCAGCTCGAAGGGACTGATGCGGTAGTCGGAAGACTTGAACACGTCGTCGTTGCGGCCCACGTAGAAGTAGTAGCCGTCGGCGTCGACCGTGGCGGTGTCGCCCGTGTGGTAGTAGCCGGCGCGCATCACGTCCGCCGTCTTGGCCTCGTCGCCCTCGTAGCACAGCATCAGGCCGATGGGCGCGGCGTCCAGCTTCACCGAGATCTCGCCCTCTTCCGCCGGCTGGTCGTCGATGTCGAGCAGCGCCACCTGGTAGCCCGGCAGCGGGCGGCCCATCGAGCCCGGCTTGATCGGCTGGCCCGGGGAATTGCCGATCTGGCAGGTGGTCTCGGACTGGCCGAAGCCGTCGCGGATGCGGATGCCCCAGGCGCGCTCGACCTGCTCGATGACTTCCGGGTTGAGCGGCTCGCCCGCGCCGACCAGCTCGCGCAGCGGCGGCTTCCACGCCGCCAGGTCTTCCTTGATCATCATGCGCCACACGGTGGGCGGCGCACACAGCGAGGTCACGCCGCAGCGCACGATGGTGTCCAGCGCGCCCTTGGCCGAGAAACGCTCGTAGTTGTAGACGAACACGGTGGCGCCGGCGTTCCATGGCGCAAAGAAGCAGCTCCAGGCGTGCTTGGCCCAGCCCGGCGAGGAGATGTTCCAGTGGACGTCGCCCTGCTGCAGGCCGATCCAGTACATGGTCGACAGGTGGCCCACCGGATAGCTCTGGTGGCTGTGCAGCACCAGCTTGGGTTTGGCCGTGGTGCCGGAGGTGAAGTACAGCAGCAGCGGATCGGTGGCGCGGGTCTCGCCTTCGGGCGTGAACACGGACAGCACGGCGCGGCTGTCCTCGAAGTCGCGCCAGCCTTCCAGCGCGCCGCCGACGGCGATGCGGGTGTAGTTGCCTTCCAGGCCCTCGAACTTGTGGGCTTCCGAGGCCTGGGCGATCACGTGGCCGACGCGGCCGCGCTCCAGGCGGTCGGCCAGGTCGGCGCCCGAGACCAGCATCGTGGTCGGCACTAGCACGGCGCCGAGCTTGATCCCGGCCAGCATGATTTCCCACAGCTCGACCCGGTTGGGCAGCATCAGCAGCACGCGGTCGCCACGCCGCACGCCGCACTGGCGCAGGTACTCGGCCACCTGGTTCGAGCGCGCGGCCATGTCGGCGAAGGAGATCTTCCGTTCGCTGCCGTCTTCCTCGACCACCCAAAGCGCCGGGGTGAGGTTGTCTTTGGCGTGATGGTCGAAGTAGTCGAGCGCCCAGTTGAAGCTGTCGAGCTGGGGCCGCTGGTAGCCGCGGCAGGCGGTCTCGTAATCGCTGCGGTGCTGCTGGAGGAAATCGCGCGCCTGCACGAAGCGCTGGGTTGGCGTCATGGTGTCTCCTGGTCACTGGCGGTGGAACAGCTGGGCATGCCTGCAGGCGATGCCCTTTCTTGACCATTTTGCCATTGTTTCGGCGGCCGTGGGGGGATGGTTCTCGGCGCTGCGGCAGATACCGCGCTTTAGGGCTGCCGCATCAATACGCCGCCGTTCCGGCGGAAGCCGGAACCGAAGTTCGCGTGCCCCGCGGCTGCGCGACGAACCTGGGTCCCGGCCTGCGCCGGGGCCCAGGTCCACTGTTGCGGGCTGATGGACACGTAGCCGGCCCTAATCGCGCTTGAGCACGGTCACGCGCATCTCGTCCTGCGGTTCCATCATGTCGATCACGCGGCAGTCGCCGCACATGCGCAGGCGGTCGAGGTTGGCGGCGAAGGCCGGGTGCGCGGCCAGGCGCCCGAGCATGTTCTCGACCATCTGCAGGGTGCCGAAGGGCTTGCTGCAGCGGATGCAGTGGAAAGGCTGGGACTCGTTGAGCACCACCGCCTGCATGCGGGTCTCGCCGAAGCGCATGCGCGGCACCAGGCTAATGGCGTTCTCCGGGCAGGTGCTCGCGCACAGGCCGCATTGCACGCAGTTCTTCTCGATGAAGCGCAGCTGCGGCATGCCCTGCCCGTCCTGCAGGGCCGCGGCCGGGCAGGCGCCGACGCAGGACATGCACAGGCTGCAGGCCTGGCGGTCCACCGCCACCGCACCGAAGGGCGCGCCCGGCGGCAGCGGCACCACGTCCGGCTGCAGGGGCGCGTGGCGGTGCAGGTGTTCGAGCGCATAGTCGAGGGTGTTGCGCTTGTCGGCCGCCAGGTGGAACACGGCCGGCTCATGCGGCGCCTCGCCGCGCGGCGCGTGGCGCAAGGCCAGCGCCAGCTCGTCCAGGGCCTCGATGCGCAGCAGCTGGAAGTGCGGACCGGCATAGCCCAGCCCGTCCACCACCGCTTGCGCGACCGCCATTTGCTGGTCGAGCGCGGCCACGTATTGCGGCGCATGCTCGCCGGTCATCAGCACCGCCACGCCGGCCGCGCCATAGGCCAGCGCCGCCAGCCAGACGTCGATACCGGTGGCGGCCGCATGGTGCAGGCCAAGGGGCAGGATGCGGCCCGGGACCTCCGGGCCGAGCTGGGCCAGCAGCGCCGCGCCGCGCCCGCCGTCGTGCAGCAGCAGCACCGGTTCCTCGCCGCCCGCCTCGCGGAAGGCGCGCAAGGCCGCCTGGATGCGCTTGCCGGTCAGCTGGGCGGGCGGATAGGCGTAGGTGATCGCCCCAGTCGGGCATACCGTGGCGCAGGCGCCGCAGCCGGCGCACAGGTAGGGGTTGACCTTGATCTTGTCGCCGTCGCCGGCGATGGCCTGGGCCGAGCAGATGTCGACGCAGGCGTTGCAGCCCTGGCGGCCGTTGCGGCTGTGCGCGCACAGGCGTTCCTTGTAGTTGAAGTATTTTGGCTTTTCGAAGTCGCCCACCATGTCCAGCAACTCGCCCGCCGCCGCCGCGCGCGCGGATTCATCCCCGCCGGGCGCGTAATAGCCGTGCGGACGCTGGTGGCTCAGGATCAGGGGCGCCGGGCACAGGTCGAGCACCAGGTCGAAGCTGCCCTTGCCCAGCGGCTGTCCTGGCGCCTGCCAGCGCGCCTCGAAGGCGCCGAGCCAGCCGGCCACGGCGACGCTGCGGGCCATATGTACCGGGTAGGCGTGCGCCGCGCCCAGCGGCGGTTCGTCGAGGACGATGGCGGTCACCGGCAAGGCGCCTGCAAGCCGGTCGGCCCAGGGCAGGGCCTGGGTTGCGGGGCCCACGACCAGCACGCGGCCGGCCGAGCGGTAGTCGACCGTGATCGCGGGTTCGAAGGCGGGAAAGGCGTCGAGGGCCGCAAGCGCGGCCTGGCGTGCCAGCGCATCCCGCTGGTTGCGCACGGGGTCGGCGGAAGCCCCGTCGTTGAGTCGAATGTTCATGCGTTCCCTTGTGGGTTCTCTTGTGGATTCCCTGATTGCGCCGGCGGCGCCTGCTCCAGCTCCAGCGCCGGCTCCGGCTCCAGCTCCGGCTGCGGCGGCGCTTCTCCGCCCCCGCCGCCTGCCTTTTCGCCCTGCTCTTCGTCTTCGAGCACGCGCGCCAGGGCGCTGTCCGCGTGCCGCAGCTCGGCCAGCATGTCCGCCGCCACCGGCGAGGCTATGTTGTAATCGTCGATATAGATATCCAGGCCGTCCATCACCTTGAAGTGCGGATCGGAGAACAGCTTCTTGAGCGCCAGGCGCCGCACCGCCTTGTCGACGCCCTGGGCCACGAAACCGGAATAGTCGGACTCGAAACTGAGGGTAGCGACGTCGTCCAGCGTCGGCAAGGGCCGCGCCGTGTCGGCCTGCGCGGCCGCGGGCTCCTGCACGGCGGGTGGAGGCGGGGCGGCCGGCGTGGAGGCCGGCGCCGCCGTCTCGCCGCCGGTCGTTTTCAGCCGCGACCAGCGGCGCAGGAAGCCTTCTTCGGCCATGGTCTTGCCGCTCATCCGTGTTGCCGCCCCTTGCGCGGGCGCGGCGTGTAGTTCTTGCGCAGGTAGTCGGCGACCCAGGCGTAGATCTCGGCCGGCATGGTCACGCCGTCGGCCGCCTCGCCGGAGTCGAACATGCGCGTGCCCTCGACGTAGCTGACCGAGGCGCGCACGGGAATCGCCTTGCCATCCTCCATGCGCCACAGCACGAACACCTTCGATTCGGGCGCCATGCAATTCTCGTAGTAGCCTTCGTTCTCGTCCGTGTACAACTCCAGCTCCAGCCCCGAGACCAGGTAGTAGTCGCGGTCCGGGCTCTCGCTCAGCACCTGCAGGCGCGGCAGGTCGCCGCGGTCCGGCACCACCCCGACCGCCGCCCAGGCGTCGTCGGCCCAGCGGTGCTGCGGCGCGCGGCGCTGCATGATGATCGCGATCGGCATGCTTCCCATTTTCATGACCGGCGGGCCTCCTTCATTTCTTGTTGGCCGTCTCGGGCGTGCTCTTGCGGTCGAGGGCCGGCGCGGTGCCGGCCGGGACGGGCTTCGAGGGCGCTTTCTTGACGTCGGTGCTGGGCGCGGCCGTTCCCAGCTTTTCGCTCTTGACCGGGACGTTGGCAGCCTGCAGCGCCTGCGGGCTGCGCGGCGCGGCGCCGGTCGCCGGCGCCGCGCCCGGGGTGCCGGGCGTGGCCGCGGACGGCGCGCCGGCGGGCACGCCCGCCGCCGGCGGGGTCACGGCGCCGGGCTTGGCGCCGGGCGCCGCCGCGGGAGCGGCCGCGATCGCCACCGGGGCGTTGACCTTCCAGCCCTGCCCCGCCGCGCGCGAGCGCCAGCGTGCGCTGACCGCGTCGATCGACTTCGCCAGCGCCTCCTTGTCCTTGGCCGCCTTGGCGTCCGCTTCGGCCTTCTTGGCTGCGGCGGCCTGGGCTTGGGCCGGGGTCGGCGGCGGCAAGGCCGCCCATGCGCCCTGGACCAGCGTCAGTCCTGCCGCCAGCGCGATCCTGTTCAGCGTGATGGTGTTCATCATTTGCCCTCCATCTTGCCCGGCGCGGCCGGGCCCTGGGGTGCGGCGTTGCTGGCCGGGGCCGTCGGCTGGTTGGCGGGCGGCGGCGCCGGCGGCGGGTTGTCGCCCGACGGAAGCTGGGTGCCCTGGCTGCTGCCGCCCGGATTGGTGACGCCCTTGTCCGGGCCCTGGCCGGTTTCCCGGACGGTGCCGGCGGTGGCCGCGCCGCCCGTGGTGCCGCCCGAGCCGCCCGCGATGCCCGGCGTGCCGCCCGCATAGGTGGCGTCGGTGGTCGGCCGCTTGTTCTTTTCCAGGATCTCGCCGCTGGTGCCGCCGCCGGCCGTCACCTGCCCCGGGAATTTGGTCTGCTCGATGCCGGCCACGTGGGCGGCGCGGTTGCGGTCGCAGCCGGCAAGCAGCACGAGCGCCGCCAGGCTGAAGGTAGTCAGGATGCTGGTCGTTTTCATGGCTGTCCTCAATGCGCCG